>JAJYLS010000102.1 GCA_021787555.1 Acidobacteriota bacterium
CCCATTTTGGGAAGCCCCAACCCTTCAAAAACATGCTCGTGGGTTCCCGGCGCAAAAGGCACCTAAATCCAGCGCGTCTGCCAATTTCGCCACATCCGCAAGCGGCTTCTTTGAGCGTACTTCAAAAAGGGGACAGACGCATTTTTCTGAGAGGACCGGCGCTCCCCTCCCGCTAATATTTCATGCACCGCCGTCCTCGCGTCGTCATTCCGGGCGGCCTCCCCCCTCGACAGCGCACGCGACGCGGTGTTAGATTCCTGGTGGAAGGCGCTTCCTGGAGATTGGATCTTTGCCGGCTGCAAGGTTGGCCGCCCAGAGGCCCGAACGGCCTCCTCGACGCCAAACGCGATGATATGAAGCCTCAACCAATTATGTTCGCCGCGGTTCTGGCCTGGACGTGCCTCTGTGGCTCTGCCGTCGCCGCGCCTGCCCCCAAATGGCACCCCGGCCATTACGTTTACGTGGGCCAAGGGGATATTAGGCCGGAACATCTCCTGCAACATTTCAGGGGAGTTCAGAAGGGCTACACCTGGAGCGACCTCGAAACGGCGCCCGGGCAGTACGATTTTTCGCGCATCCGTGCCGACCTGGCCCTGCTCAAGAAACACGGGAAACAATTGGTCATCCAGATCCAATACAAAGCCTTCGGCAAAGATCAGCGTTGTGTGCCGGCTTATCTTCAAGGCCCGGAATATGGTGGGGGCGTATATCGCGCCAGCAGCGGCTCTTTTGATCCCGTACTGTGGAATGCCAAAGTGGGCGCGCGCATGGACGCATTATTCGCCGCTCTCGGCCGGGAATTCGACCGCGAACCGGCTCTCGAAGCCGCGGTCCTGCCGGAAACCGCGCCTTCGGCCGCCTTGGACAAATATCCTCAGGCCGGCGTCGAGTCCTACACGATCCCCATCTATGTCGAGGCGCTCAAGCAGCGCATGCAAGCGTTGCGCCGGGCGTTTCCGAATACCGTGGTCATCCAATACGCCAACTTCCCATCGCAGGCGCTTCCGCAATTGACCGCTTATATGAAGGATATTGGCGTGGGATTGGGCGGGCCGGACGTCTATCCGCTGCCCTCCAGTCTCTCCGATCCGCAAAAGGGCGTCTATCGCCTCTATGCCCCGCTGTCGGGCACTGTTCCGTTAGGCGCCGCCGTGCAGTCTCCCGACTACTCGGTGGCGCGCAAGAAACGCGCCTCCGCGTTTGACCGCGGCCAGAACCGCCATGGCGTGAAGGTCACTGCGGAAGAAGAGGCGCCCATACCTGCTCGCGAGTTCCTGAAACTGGCCCAACAGGAATTAAAACTTAACTATCTGTTTTGGAGTGCATATCCTAAAGAGAACTTTGCGAATGTGATCGAAATGCTGGCCCAGCCGGATTTGGCCGGCGACCCCGCGGGCGGCCTCGACGCGCACTGCCCGTCCCATGCTTTCCGGCGGTAGCCCACCATTACAAGCCATCCCCCAGTCACCGCGCTTGCCGAGAGGAAGAAAATGTTTCGTCTTTCGAGGAAATTTCCGGCCCTGCTGATCCTGGCGGCAGCCGGCATTGCCCGCGGCGAAGATGTCCAGCGTGGCGTGCAGCGTTATCGGGAACTCCTGCACGATATCAATCGGGCGGTGGTCTTCACCATCGCCAACAGGACCACGTCCGATTACGAATTGGACCTCGCCCGCCGAGCCGGCAGCGACGTGCTCATCCGCGGTTGGTTCAAATGGGGGGAAACCAAGCCCTTCAGCCAACTCCAGCCGCTGGCCGAAAAAGCGCACCAGTTCGGCGCCCTGTTTGGCGGCGGCATTACTTGCAGCGCGCTCTACGACAAAGAAAACGGAATTACCCACGCGCAACTGCTCGACATGGCCACCCGCGGCGCAGATGGGCAACTCGTGGACGCCTGGAACAGGCCCGGAATCCGCCACGGCTCGCTTTCCAGCCCGGCTTATCTCGACTACCTGTTCCGCTGGTGCCGCGAGGAGATCGACGCCGGCGCGGACTACCTCTTCATGGACGAGAACGGCGCTGCTCTCAGCCCCAAAGAAGGCTACGACGATCGTTCCCTCGCGGACTTCCGCTATTACCTTCGCAAGGAATGCCCCCGGACTCGCGGCTGGCCGCCCGCCGACACGCGCTGGCATGATCAATTCAAAATCGACCTTCGAGACCGCGCCGTGTGCCCCGATGGCACGATGGCGTCCTTCGACTATCGCGAGTACCTGCGGGCGAACAGGCTGATCCGGAATCCGAAGAACAACCCCCTCCTTCCGCTCTGGCGCCAGTTCCGCCCGTGGCGCGACGACCGCGCCTGGAAGACGCTCACCGATCGCATTCGCGCCTATGCAAATGAGCATCACCGGGAGGTGCTGATCAGCGCCAACGGCCTCGCCAGGTACGTGGACCTCCAGGTACTCGGCATCTGGAAGAAGTGGAACACCAAGGACGGGCACATCGATTTGAGCGAGAATCAGCTTCCGTACTGGCATTCGCTGGTCGAAAGCGGCCGCGCCCTGGCCGGCAAGCGCGTCCCGGTCGTGCTGTTTCACGACTGGGGAATGGGGACCCCGCCCTTTAAGTGGCTGGCCGTTCCTCCATCCGACCGCGAGGTCTGGATGCGCACCCGCGGCGCCGAGATTTACGCCGCCGGAGCTTTTTTTGCCTTTCCGGTTATCGGGCCGTTCGGCTGCGACTCGGGCAAAGACGGCACCATTTCCGTAATCGCGCAGCAGGCTGCCTTCTACAAAGCCCACCGCGACCTTTACTTGAACGCGGATTTCCTCACCTCCGAAGGCCTGAGTTCCGAGACGCCGAACCTCAGCCTTGCCCTGTGGTCTATCCGGAATTCCAACGCCATAGTCCTCCACATCATCAACCGCAACGTGGTGAACGGTGTGCTGAACCCGCAGAAGAACGTGAACCTCGCGGTCCCCCTCGACCGCGCCCCCTCACGGGTGAGCTTGCTCTCGCCCGATTTCAAAGGGGAGCGGCGTGGGAAAGCCCGGCTCTCGGGCGGCCGGCTCGAAGTTGCGCTCGGCAACCTCGACGCTTACACCATAGCCATTCTTCGTTATGACCGACCACGATAACCGTGAGCACCGGCGGAGGGAGCGGCCGGCTTTCCACAAAGATCTCCTCGACCTCGCGTAGACCGGCCAGCGCCGTCAGGTAGAAACCCAGATACAAGGCCTGCACCAGCGTAGCGCGGATGCGCGGCCGAGTCGTTCAGCGCTTCGCGCACCTTGTTCACCGCCGAGTTTCAGGAGTTGGAAAGGCTGCGCGTGGAGTTTCACACGAAGGCCGTGCCGGCGCAGTTGGCCGGCGGCCTCATCCGCCTCGAATGCCCCGAACGAAAAAATACGCCGTACGGTGTTGCCGGTCATCGCACAATTCCAGTTTAGGCCAGCCTCTTACCGCATGACACGTTCCCCTAACCGCCCGCGCATCAATCAACTGCACGATGAGGTGAAGAAGACCGGCGATTTGAGCCGCGGGGCATTACGGCGGCCATCCGCGTGCCCCACAATCCAGGCGTGAGGTGAATCGTGCGAGCCAATCTTCACATGGCGGCGATTTTGCTGCTGGCGCCGTGCCTCTCTCCGGCGGCGCGCCTGAGCCCGGTTGCGAACCGCGCATTTGATAACTACGTCGCCGGCGTCGAGGCCCGCTTGGCCCGGCAGCACGCCCGGGCCGATACGTACATGGGCGTACGGCTCGGGGCGGCCAACGGCGCCGTTCAGATCGAGCCGGTCAACGGGGGAAGCTGGCCGGTGAAGGGCGGCCTGCTGCATCACTGGCGCGCCGTCGCCGTGGTTCCGGGAGCCAGCGCGCAGGACCTGCTGGCACTGCTGCGCGATTACAACCGCCTCGACCGCTATTACGCGCCGGAGGTGGTCTCTTCGCACGTGCTGGCCGACAACGGCGAGGCCGCCACTGTGGCGATGCGGTTTCGCAAGCACATCGTCATCACCGTAGTGCTGGATGCCGAATTCCAAACACAATCGGCGCTCGACGGCAATGGCCGCGGTTACAGCTATTCGCGAAGCACGCATATCTGGGAAGTCGACGCGCCGGGAACGCCGCGGGAACGGCGCCGCCCCGAAGGCAACGACGATGGCTTCCTCTGGCGGCTCAATTCCTACTGGAGCTTCGAGGAGACGCCCCAAGGACTGCTCATGGAATGCGAGGCGGTTTCGCTGACCCGCGATGTTCCAACCGGCCTCGGCTGGCTGATCCGGCCGATCATCGAAACCCTGCCGCGCGAATCGCTCGAATTCACGTTCACCGCAACCAGGAACGCGCTCATGGCGAACGCGGAAAGGAGGCACAACGATGGCCGCGCAAGCTGAAATGCGGATGTACAACGCGCCGCGGATCCATACGGCACTCACCGCCGGGGTGGAGAAACGCCTGCTGGTCTGGATCGCGCGCCGGACGCCCGCAGCCATCGGCCCGGACCACCTGACCGCGCTGTCCCCTTTTTGCCCTTACGCTTATGGCCACTCCTAAACAACTCGAGGCCAACGCTCCTCAACCTCCAACCCCCGGCCCCCGCGAGCGCGGCGAGTCCTCACCGCCACCGGTAAATCCGGTAAGACCACGGCTGAATGGTCCCCTCCCCGGATGAGTACGGAGCGTTCTCGGAAAAATTCACGATGATGGCCCATCCCGACGAGAAGCGCGATTCCTGCACCGTGCGGTCCGGCGTGAGCGCGCGATGATCCACCAACTCATCCCATCCGATGCGCGCGTTCCACTCGCTCACGTCTTTGTAGGTTTGCGCGATGCGCTCGCCCTGGGTGTCCAGGTATCGCCGGTTCACCATGAAAATCGGAATGTCGCCGCCGATCATCTCGATCAGGTCGTGCTTGGTCCACCACTTCGGCTCCGCATAGCGGTCCGAGGTGAAATTCCAGCGCCAGGTCGAGACCACCGAATCGTGAAACACCAGGTCCCAGAGCGGCGCACGCACCCGCTCGTTCAGGTTCACGTTCTTATATTCGTCGTTCAGGTCGAATTTGCTGGGCCAGGTGTTCACCGTCACTCCGGGCACGTAGCCGAACCGGCGGGTCATCGTCATCCCCTCGAAATAATCGAGGTACGGCGCGGCCCAATCGGCGCCGTCTTCCGAGCCGGTCACCAGCCCCAGGCCGGTGGTGTAACGCAGCATGGCGATTTTGTTGTTGAGGTCGTCCAGGCGGTCGAGCGGATGGGCCGCGCTGTAGCAGTCGCGCGCCGCCATCCCGGAGGTCACCACGTCCAGAAAGATCGCCTGGTAGGGTTTCGCGTGAACCAGCGGCGGAATCAGCTCTTTCATGAGCGCCAACTGGCGCGTCGAGCAGCGATACGTGGTCTTGCGCGCCTCGCTGTAGCCGAAGCCGCGCACCGGCGAACCGTCCGGCAGGGTGTAGGCGTCCTGCGTGTATCCGCGCGCCATCTCCTCGCGCAGCCCTGGACGCGCCGGATAGATATCCGTGTAGATGCGGTAGCTGCCGGCCAGGTATCCCCGCTGCCGGATCCACCCGATGGTTTCGGGCGAGCCGTCGCTATTAATCAGCATCCGCTTCACGCCGTGCGCTTCGAGATATTGCACCACCTCGCGCTGATCGGCATCGTTCCCGCGCATGTGCAGGTCGATCGCGCCGATCAGCTTGCTCAACGCCGGCCGCGCCTTGGCTTTCTCGCGCAGCGTCACAAACTCGCCGCGCGCTTCGAGCAACTGCCGGTAATACTTGCACATCGCCACGTAGCCGCCGCTCGCGAACAGCCGGTAGCGCAGCTTACGGTCGTAGCGAAAAGTCTCGCGCGACGGCTGCCAGAAAACCTGCGGCGCAAACACGCGCCCGCCCGCCGCCTCCACCACGCGCGGCGTAATCCCGGAGCCTTCCGGCGTCTCGATGATGACCATCAGGCCGCGCTCCAGGTCCGTCAGCCCGGCCCACGGCATCGAGAGCCCGTTGCAGAAATGCGTCATAAACGGGCTGGTGAATTTGGGATCGGTGACGGCATCCTGAACCGTGTAGAACAGCCCCGACTGGTGCGGCAGCGCGATCCGGTAATCGCTCCCGGGCGCGAGCAGCGCGGGCGGGTACTCCACCGTCGGCGGCATCGCCGCCTCCGGCGCGGCCGAGAGCGCCAGTTCGAACTCCGGCTCGCTCGCCGCCAGCGTCAATTTACACGCGAGTTTCATGGGGCCGGTCTCCACGGTCCAGTCAAGCTCGCGCGCCCCGGCGTGGCGCGCCACGTCGTGAACCGCGGTGCGCCGCGCCGGCGCTGCGCCGGTCCAGTGCTGGCCGGATGCGCGGTCGAGCACGCTCAGCGACCCATCCGGTTTCAGGGTGACTTCAACCGACGGGTTGGAGATCTGCTGCGCGAAGACCATCGCCGGCAGAAGAACGAGAGCAGCGCGAACCATAACCGGACGCTAGCAACTTTCACGGCGCGGCGCAAAAATTTCCCTTGACACGCTCGCCGTATCGGTGTATTAATTCAATTAGTACAGTGCATCTCAAACTCACCACCGCCGACGGCGTCCCCATCTACCTCCAGATCGCCGACCGGATCAAGCGCGCCATCGCCGTGGGCAAGCTCAAACCCGAGGGCCCGCTGCCTTCCGTGCGCCAGCTCGCGCTCGACCTGACCATCAATCCCAACACCGTCGCGCGGGCCTATCTGGAATTGGAACACCAGGGGGTCATCTATAAGAGGCAGGGCCAGGGCACTTTCGTTTCGCCGCAGGCCGTGGAAGCCGGGCGGAAGGAGCGGGCAAAGATCGTCGCCGCCCTGCTCGAAAAAGCCATCGTCGAAGCCGCCGCGCTCGGCATGCCGCCTTCGGAGATCGCCGCCATTTACGGGCAGTTGATGCACCGCTACGGGTTGGAGAGACCATGATCGCCATCCAGGCTCGCGAGTTGACCCGTGTATTCGGATGCCTTCGCGCCGTCGATTGCGCTTCCTTCGAGGTTCCCGAAGGCACCGTCTTCGGCTTGCTCGGTCCCAACGGGGCGGGGAAGTCCACCCTGCGGCAAGGTGACCGCGGCCGGCTCCGGCGCGGCGTTAGCCGTGGTGATGGCCGCGGCGGCGCGCTCGATCGTCTGGTGCGCCCTGATTTCCCTGATGGCGTTCACGCTCGCGGCATTCCTGTCTGTGCTCCTGCCGAAGTGGTGGATGGCGTGCGGCTGCGCGGTGGTGGCAGTCCTGTGGTCCATCAACACCAAGGCCTAGGACTTCCTTGACTTTTTTTCGTCCAGCCAAAACAACTCCGCCGAACTCAATTTCTCGACGGATGTGGGCAAGCCATGGCTGGTGGTCGGCGGCCCCGGGCTGAATGCCGCCAAGGTGGCGCGCTTCCACTGTCTGCCGCTGCTCACCGCCGCGCTCCTGGTGGCCGTCTTCTGCGCCGCCACGGCATGGGCCTGCCGCCGCCGCAAGGTGATGCAATGATTGCAAAGATGCGGCGGAGGATTTTTTCCTGCTGGTCCAGCACCAAACGCCCGCGATCCAGCGGCGCTTTCTCCCCGCCCTGGCGAAAGCCGCGAGGCGTGGTGATGCATCCACTCTACTGGGTCGACGACCTCGTGGGTCTGGATGCGCGGCGTAAGGAGTTATCCCTGCCGCCCATCCGCGAATACCTGCAAATGGAGATGATGGTGAAGTTCTGCGCCGCGATGGCGAAGTAGGTGGGGACGCACTGGCGCGGCGCATGCATGGCCATTCCCGGAGGTATTGAAATGAACTGGGGCCAAATCAAAGGCCAGTAGAAGCAGATGAAAGGCAGAATGAAGGAGCGCTGGGGCAAGCTCAGCGACAGCGACTGGGACCAAATCGCCGGCAGGCGCGACCAGTTGCTCGGCAAGATCCAGGAGCGCTACGGCTACAACCGTGAGCAGGCCGAGCGCGAACCGGACGGGTGAGAACGCCTCCATGATCGCCCCTCCAAAGTGGCGTAGCGTCGGCCCCTTCACCACGGAGCCGCGGAGAGCACGGAGCAAGCACAGAGCTCTTGGGTTTCTCTGGGCAGCCTCTGCGTACCCTGTAGCTCCGTGGTGAGTTTCTCTCTCCCCGCCTTCCCGCGAATCGTGTTTAAATATACGCCGAGGTCGATAACCGCATGTTTGCGAAATTCGTCACGGGATTGATTCTGGCCGCTGCGCTGGCCTTCGCCCAAGGCGGGATGGGCGGAGGGCAAATGGGCGGAGGCGGCATGGGTGGAGGCGGCATGGTTGGAGGCCGCAACCGCGGCAACATGGGCGCGATGGGCGGCGGCACGCGCGCCCAGCGCCAGAGCCGGAGCGATCTGCTGGCGTCGCGGCTCAAACTGAAGGGCGACCAGAAATCGCAGCTTCAGGATATTCTCTCGGCGGCGCGTCAGGAGGCCACTCCGCTCCAACAGCAGCTTCTTCAGGCGCGCTCCAAAATCGCCAATGCCGAGATCGACGGCAAGAGCGACGCCGATATGAAACCGCTGCTGGATAGTTATTCGGCGCTCGCCGCTCAAATGGGCAACGTGGAAGCGCGCGCCTTCTCCAAGCTTTACGCCATTCTCAAAGCCAAGCAGCAATCCAAGGCCGCGCAGAATTTCGATCTGCTGGCGGGCACCATCGAAACGCCGGACCGCGGCGCCGCGTCGGGGAGGGGCCAATGAAAACCGCGGCGATCTTGATGCTGGCAGCCGGAATGATCTTCGCCCAGGGCCGCAGGGGCGGCGGGGGCGGAGGCGGGATGGGTGACCAGGGCATGCCCATGCAGACGCAGCATTCCCGGCTCGACATCTTCTCCCGGGCGCTGAACCTCAATGGTGACCAGAAGAAGCAGGTCAAGGCGACGCTCGACGACGCCCAGAAAGAGGCCGCGCCGCTGCGCGACCAGATCTCCAAGGCGCGCCAGGACATCGCCGATGCCGTCCAGGCGGGCAAGAATTCCGACGAGATCAACCGCACCGTGAATGCCTGCGCGGCGCTCCAGACGCAGATGGCCGCCATCGAGATGAAGGCCTTCGCCAAGATCTTCAAGCTGCTCGATGCGGAGCAGCAGAAGAGTTTGCGCCCCGTGTTCATGATGATGTCCGGCATCTTCATGGGCAAGAACTGGAATGTAATGGAGTAAGGCCGGCTCGGCGGCCCTTGCTCCCATGAAGCGGTCACCCAGTCCGGAAGAAACCGTATACCTGGATTTGCTGCGCACGGCGGAAGCCCTGTCCCGCCCGTTCGCACAGCTTTTCAAAACCGAGGACCTTTCGCCGGCTCAATATAACGTCCTCCGGATCCTGCGGGGCTCTCCCAACGGGCTCACCTGCCGGGAAATCGGCGAGCGTATGATTACGCGCGATCCGGATATCACCCGCCTCCTGGACCGCCTGGTGAAGCGGAAGCTGATCGAGCGGAGCCGCAGCGACCGGGACCGCCGGATGGTCCTGGCCCGCATCACCGCCGGGGGGCTGGATGTGCTTGGCCGCTTGGATCGCCCCGTACGCGACCTCCACCGGCAACTGCTCGGCCCTCTCGGAGCGGAACGCTTGCAGGCCCTCGCCCAGCTCCTGGAAGCCTGCCGCAGCGGGCCGTCCCGCCTGTCTTGACGCCAGATATTTGTTGTAACGAATATCGTCGGGTGGCATCCAATCTAAGCGTAAGGAGGCAAACCGATGAGCACAACTTTTCCCAAACCCCAAACGGCGCCCGCCGCCTGGAACCTCGATCCGGCCCATTCCGTGGCCGAGTTCAAGATCAAGCACATGATGATTTCGAGCGTGAAAGGCCACTTCGCCGGCATTTCGGGCGCCCTCACTCTGGACGAAAGTAATATCGCCAACTCCCGCGTCGAGGCGACCATCGACGCCTCTACCGTCAACACCCGCGATCCCCAGCGCGACGCGCACCTGAAGAGCGCGGACTTCTTCGATGTGGAAAAATTCCCGGCGCTCACTTTCCGCTCCACCAGCATCGAACCCACCGGAGAAGGCGAGCTGGCCGTGACCGGCGACCTGACAATCCACGGCGTCACTCGCTCCGTGGTCTTCCAGGTGGAAGGTCCCACCCCGCCCGCCAAAGATCCCTGGGGCAACACCCGCATTGGCCTCTCGGCGGTTGCGAAAATCAATAGAAAGGATTTCGGCCTCACCTGGAACGCCGCGCTCGAAACCGGCGGAATTCTCGTCGGCGAGGAGGTCACCATCGCCCTCGACGTCGAGTTCGTGAAGGCCTGAAACCGGAGAAGGGAATTGTGTCGCTGCGTCCCATCAGACAAGTCATCCAAACCAAACCCACCGTCGAAGGCGCCGGGGTGAAGCTTCAGCGCGCCTTCGGCTTCGGCAAAACCAAGGAATTCGATCCGTTCCTGCTGCTCGACGATTTCCGCAACGAGAACCCCGAGGACTACCTTGCCGGGTTCCCGTGGCACCCGCACCGCGGCATCGAAACCATCACCTACGTGCTGGCCGGTTCGGTCGAACACGGCGACAGCCTCGGCAACCGCGGCAAGATGACCGCCGGCGACGTCCAGTGGATGACCGCCGGCAGCGGTATCCTCCACCAGGAAATGCCCAAGGGCGACCCCCAGGGCCGCATGCACGGATTTCAGCTCTGGGCCAATCTTCCCGCCGAACTGAAAATGACGGATCCGCGCTACCAGGACATCCCCTCAGCGGCCATCCCGGAGATCACGGAGGACGACGGCACCCGCGCCCGCATCATCTGCGGCGAGTTCTGGGGGCGCCGAGGTCCGGTGGAAGGAGTGGCCGCCGATCCGAACTACTTCGACATTTCGGTTCCGCCCGGGAAGAAGAAGAGGCTGAAGGTGGAGACCACGCGCAACGCCTTCGCCTACGTCTTCGCCGGCGCCGGGACTTTCCGCGACTCTTCCGATCCACAAGCCGTGCTCACCGAGCAGGTGCACAAGCCGGATGCCGGCGCAGTTTACGACGCCCGCAACCACTCGCTGATCCTCTTCGACCGCGGCGACGAAGTGGCCGTCGAGGCCGGCCCGGAGGGCATCCGATTTCTCCTGGTATCCGGAAAACCGCTCCGCGAACCGGTGGCGTGGTACGGTCCCATCGTGATGAACACCGAGGACCAGTTGCGCCAAGCCTACGACGAGCTCAACGACGGCACGTTCATCAAGCACGGATCCGAGCCGCGAGCGTAAGGGAGCGGTCCCTACACCCACAACACCGGTTGCCGCACCGGAAAGTTGCGGACCACTTCGTCCACCGTGGGGTCGGGATCGAGCGTGCGCCACAGCGCCAGGTACTCGGGCTTATCGAGCGCCAGTCCTGCGAACAAGAGGCTCGGCTGGCGCACCGGCCATTGCTTGAAGTACATCACGTCCGGCTCGATCGGCCACTTGGATTTGTCCGCGATGTACGGATACATGTAGGCCATGGCGCGCGCCATGCCGCGGCCGTCGGGAAGCTGCCAGCGCCACAAGGCGTCGCTCCCGGTGGCGAGTGTCTGCACCAGGATAGCCATGGCGTCCAGGTTGAACAGCGAATAGCCGTACGGCTTGGTGCGCCGCAGTTCCAGCGGAAAGCTGCCGTCCGCGGCTTCCTGCTTCGGAATCAGGACGGTCTGGTAGCGGTTCCGGCACCAGGCCGTCTGCCCGGTGTTTCCGGTGAGCTGCGCGAAGGCCGCCACCTGCGTGCACCAGCAGGTTCCGTGGTTGTTCTTGGCGTCTCGCTCCTGCACGCCGTTCTTGCTGGTGGTCATCCACGCGGTGTATTGGGCGAACCATTTTTTCACGCCGTGGAGGTCTGCCGGGCTGAGATCGAGTTGCCCAGCCGCGCGCGCCACTTCGACCAGGTGCAGCGTGTCGATGATGCCGGTGCCGCGCCCGGTGACGCGCCCGTGGATCGCCTGCGCGTACTGGAGGTTGGGGTTCATCATGGTGGCCGGGTCGATGAACCACGCCCGCAGGTGCCGCGCGGCGTGATCGGAATACCTGCGCTCGCGCGTCAGCTTGTAGGCCGCCGCCAGCGCCGGCACCGTGAGGCTCAGCCGGATCATGGCCCGCCGATGCTCGACGAAATTATCCGGGTTGCTCTCGCCGTCGCGTTGGATGTACGGGCCGCCGGGATTTTTCGGATCGGGCCACCAGTAATCGCCTTCGGAGAAGAAATCGTGCTTGCCGCCGGCGCTCCGCGGCGAGCTCGACGCAGTCACCGTAACCGGCGCCTCGTCCAGGTAGCTGTTGGCCGCTTTCAGCACGCGCGGCCGCTCGATGGCCGCGAGGTCGAACCCCTCCCCGGCATGCAGCCATCCGCCGGCGGCGGGCAGGAAGAGTGAGGATTTGAGGAGATCGCGGCGCAGCATGAAGCCTGATTGTAGCGCTGCGCCGCGGATCGAACGTGCAGGGCGAAGCTATTTACTGCTTGACGTTCCCTTGACGTTGCCGGTGGCCGCACCGTGCAGCTTCACCTCGACCTTCTCTTCGAGGCTGTCGTAGTACTGCTTCAGTACCGCGATCACTTCCGGCTTGGAAAACTCCGCCGGAACCGGCTTGCCTTCGGACATCAGCTTGCGCAGCATCGTCCCGGAGAGCAGCAGGCGCGCGCCGCCTTTGTAGTTTCCGTTCTCGTCGATGATCGCCTTGGATTCATGCGGGCAGGTCTTCATGGACGCCATGCTGCCGCACTCGTAGCAGTAGAACGTCCAGTCCATGGCCAGCGGCTGCAACAGCAGCGCGCCGGATGGAATCTCGCCGAAGATCTTCTGCGCATCGAACGGCCCGTAGTAATCGCCCACGCCCGCGTGGTCGCGGCCCACGATCAGGTGACTGCACCCATAGTTCTGGCGGAACACCGCGTGCAGCAGCGCTTCGCGCGGCCCGGCATAGCGCATCTCCATGGGATAACCACCCTGAAGCACCCGGTCCTTGCGGAAGTACTTGTTCACCAGGGCGTCGATGGCCTTCACCCGCACCTCGGCCGGAATGTCGCCCGGCTTCAGTTTGCCCACGAGTTGGTGGATGTACACGCCGTCGCAGACCTCGATGGCGATCCAGGCCAGGTAGGCGTGCGAATTGTGCATCGGGTTGCGAAGCTGGAGCGCCGCTACCGTGGACCAGTTCCGCTCGGCGAAGAGCTTGCGCGCGTCCGCCGGCCGCTGGTAGATCCCCTTGAACATCTCGGGGTAGTATGATTCCGAAACTACCTTTACCGGGCCCGCCAGGTTAATCGGGCCCTGCTCCATCACTTTCTTTACGCCCGGGTGCGCCGGATCGGTCGTGCGGAACACCTGCTTGCACTCGTATTCCTTGTCGATGGAATACTTTTCGGTCACCTTCATGGTGCCCATCAGGGCATCCGTCTCGACGTCCCACAGGGCCACTTCCTCGCCGGCCGAGATCGATTTGGCGCTCGCTTCTTCTGCGGAGAGCGTGATGGGAATTGGCCAGAAGAGGCCCTTGCGGCTGGGCATGGTGTAGGTTTCGCAGCAGCCCCGCCAGTCGTCGCGCCCCATAAAGCCGTCCAGCGGCGTGAAAGCGCCGATGCCCATCATGATCAGGTCGCTGGTCTCGCGGCTGGTCATGGGAACGCGTTTCAGGTGCGCGGCTTTGGCCACCTCTTCGCGTTGCGCCGCACCCTCGAGGAGCAAAGGTTTCAGTTCACCGCCGCCGTGCGGAAGAATCAAATTAGTCATGACAACATAACCTCCTGTAATAGTTTCCGAACTCAATAATAAATCCGCGAAAACAATTTGTCACAGAAAATCTGAGCCCGCTATGTCGTATAAGTCAGCAGAACAAAAGAAATTATATCGCACAATGGCGCACCGGATCCGGAAAACCCGAACGGCCGCCGCTGAACCGATAAATCAGACCTGAATCTCCTTGACTTCCGCCGCGCAGGTGTCGATAATATAAACAACGGACCAGGAGGTTCCGCCTCCATCCCAGTGCCGTTGCTCACTACCGGCAAAGCGGCCCGGCTGTGCTCGGTCAAGCCGGATACCGTTCTTAAGTGGATTAAGAAAGGCCGGCTTCGTGCCGTGCGTACGGCCGGGGGGCATTATCGCGTCGAAGAGCGCGACATCGCCCGGCTGCTCTCTCAGGAATCGGCTCCCGCGTCACACTCGGAAGAACACCCTGCTCTCTGCGGGCGCCCGATGCGGTGCTGGGAATACCTGAACCGCAGCCCCGGGAGCGAGTGCGAGGAGTGCATCGTCCATCAGGTCCGCGCGGGCTGGTGCTGGCGTATGGCGCACGTGGTCCGCGGTAGCGGCCACCAGCGCCGCTTCTGTAGCACGATGTGCCAGGAATGCCCGTACTACCGCCGGGTCCACGGTCTGCCCACGAACGTGCTGGTGATTACCTGGGACGAGGCCCTGATTCAGGAACTGGCCAAACGGCAGAGCGAGGCCGTGGAATTCCGTTTCGCGCGCCGCGGGTATGACGCTTCCGCCATCGTGGCGGTCTTCCGCCCGGCGTTCGTCATCTGCGACCAGTCGGTGCTGGAGAGCGTGGGCGACGCTCTGTTGGAGGCCCTGGTCTCCGACCCGCGCACCGCCGGCGCCCGCATCCTGGTGGCCGTCCGCAAGGGCGCCATGGGCTTCCGCTGCGCCAGCGCCGCGGTCTACGCCACGATCGAAGAGCCGTTCAACACCGATGAGATCGTTGCCCTCATCAACCGCATTCCGGTGGAACTGGTGGGACCCGAGGCCGCCGAGATGCACGGGTAGCGGCGGACGCTACTTCAGCGGGTAGCCGCGAACGAGCTTGAAGGTGCGGTTCCAGCGCGTCTTGGTGAAGAAGTGCGCAACCACGTCCACGATGTGATCCAGCCCGATGTTCGGATTGGTTAGATCCTGCGTGGAGGCTTCGAAGGACCAGTAGATGATGGTGGGCGTGCCGACGATGTTCTCGCGCGGCACCAGGCCCCAGTAGCGGCTGTCGTCGGAATCGTCGCGGTTGTCGCCCATGGCAAAAATGTTGCCCGGCGGCACGACCAGTTCCCCGTTCACCACGTCGTTTTCGAGCATCTCCATGGCCCTCGGGCGCAGGCCGGGATTCGGCGAGGAGGGGAAATTATCGCGGTAGGTGTCGATGTACGAAGTCGCGTGAATCACGTAAGGCTCGTACACCGGATGTCCGTTGAGAATGAGCTGCTTGTTCTGGAGCCGGATGTGGTCGCCCGGAATGCCGATGGCGCGCTTCACGTAATCTTCCTGAATGTTCAGCGGATAGCGGAACACGATGATGTCGCCGCGGCGCGGCTCGCGATACGGCAACAGGTGCTTGGAGATCGGGCCCGCGGGCGCGTAGACCAGTTTGTCCACCAGCACGTGGTCGCCGATCAGCAGCGTGTCCTCCATGGAGGCGCTGGGGATGACGAAGGCCTGCACCAGCGTGGTGGTCGCGAACAGCAGGAGGATGATCGTGACCGTCCATTCGGCGATAAAGCCGCGATGCACATCTCGCGTCAGCTCCGCAAAGCGGCCGGTCCAGCCGGCGGGTTTTACTTGCTCCTGTGTTTCCACTACCGCTATTGTATCGGATGCGACGCGTGGTCATCCGGCGGGTCTGCTACAATCGCGGACAGAGGGGGGAATGCTTGTCTAGAGCCACACCCGAACTACCCCGAACCCTGGGCGACCTGCGAAGCAGTTCTTTTTCCGAAGAGCGAATCGCCAATCGTTCCGTTAAAGACGAACTCCGAAACAACCTGATGTGCAAAATTCAGCGCGGCGAGGCGCTGTTTCCCGGAATTTTGGGCTTCGACGATACCGTTGTCCCGCAGGTGGTCAACGCCATACTCTCGCGCCACAATTTTATTCTGCTGGGATTGCGCGGGCAGGCCAAAACGCGCCTGATCCGCATGCTGACGACGCTGCTCGACGAAGTCACACCGTACGTCGAGGGCTGTGAGATCCACGACAGTCCCTATCGGCCCATCTGCCGCCGCTGCCGCGACCTGATCCGCGAGCGCGGCGACGAGGTGCCCATGGCCTGGCTGCGCCGGGAGAACCGCTACGTAGAGAAGCTGGCCACGCCGGATGTCACGATCGCCGACATGATCGGCGATATCGACCCCATCAAGGCCGCCCGCCGCGGCCAGGATATCTCGGACGAGCTGACCGTCCACTATGGCCTGGTGCCGCGCGCCAACCGCGGCATTTTCGCCATCAACGAGCTCCCCGACCTGGCCGGCAAGATCCAGGTGGGCTTGTTCAACATCATGCAGGAAGGCGACGTGCAGATTAAGGGCTATCCCGTACGGCTGCCGCTCGACCTGATGCTGGTGTTCACCGCCAATCCCGAGGACTACACCGCGCGCGGGAAGATTATCACACCGCTGAAAGACCGCATCGGCAGCGAGATCCGCACGCATTATCCCGCAACCGTCGAACAAGGTATTGCCATTACCGGGCAGGAGGCGTGGCTGGAGCGCTCGTCGCCGGTCGAGGTGCGCGTGCCGGACTACCTCCGCGAAGTTGTGGAGCAGCTCGCGTTCCTGGCGCGCGAGGATAAGCGCATCGACAAGCGCTCGGGCGTTTCGCAGCGCCTGCCGATTTCCGTGCTCGAAAACGTGGTTTCCAACGCCGAGCGCCGCGCGCTGCGCACGCGCGAGGAAGTGGCCGTGCCGCGCATCCTGGATGTTTACTCCGCGCTGCCGTCCATCACCGGCAAGCTCGAGCTGGAATATGAGGGCGAGCTGAAGGGCGGCGACAGCGTGGCGAAGGAAATCATCCGCGCCGCGGTCGGCAAGGTTTACGACCACTACTTCGATGGCGCCAATGTGTCGCAGATCGTGCAGTGGTTCGATCTGGGCGGCTCGCTCAAGCTGGATGAGGACGTGGGTTCGGCGGCCATGCTGAAGCAGCTCGAGGGAATCCAGGGCCTGATGGAAAAGGTGAAGCACCTGGGCTTGGGATCCAATGAGCCGGACGCCGTGCGCGCCGCCGCCGCCGAATTCGTGCTCGAGGGGCTGCACGCCCACCGCCGCATCAGCCGCAGCGAAGAGCGTGGTTTCGCCGCCGAAGAGAAGCGCCACGAGCCGCGCGAGGAAACCGGTCGTCCCGAGCGCCCGAACTACAGGAGGCAATACAATTAACCACGGAGCCGCAGAGAGCACAGAGGAAGCACGGAGAATTCCTATTGGTTTTCTCCGTGAAATCTCTGTGTCCTCCGTGCCTCTGTGGTGAATTGAAGGCCTTATGCGCTGGATTCGCTACTCGAAGTACAACGGCGACGACCTCGGCATCGGGGCCGAGGATCTCCTCCAGGCGCTCGCCGATTTTCTGCTCGAAAGCGGCTTCAACACGCAATACATGCCCTTCAGCGAGCTGAACCAGCACACGATCGAGGACCTCAAGAACGCCATCCAACAGGCCCTCGAGCAAGGCCGCCTGTTCCAGGACGAGGCGCTCCAGGAGATGATGTCGCATCTCCAAAGCATGACCCCGGAACAGATGGAGAAGCTCATCGAAAG
>JAJYLS010000103.1 GCA_021787555.1 Acidobacteriota bacterium
TTCCGATCTCGTTATCCGGCGGCAGGTTGCTGTCGCCCACCCGCAGCCGGATATGCGATGTCGGAAGCCCGAACGTTTCCGCCGCCACCTGCGTGATCACCGTTCGCGTGCCGGTGCCGAGGTCCTGCGTATCGATGTCGATCCCCACCGAGCCATCCGGATGAATGGTCGCGCGGCACTGGCTGGAGTGCCCGCCGCCGCCCCACGCGCCGTACGCCATCCCCAGCCCGCGCTTCACCGGCCCCGAACTCGTCCCGCGCGGCCGCCACAGCTTCTTCCATTCGGAGAGCTCCGCGGCTTTCTGGAATTGGTAGCGATACGTCTCGATGCGCGATCCGGGCGCGTACTGCGCATTCTTCATGAACACGTCCAGCGGATCGAGTCCCGCCTTGTGCGCGAAATCGTCGATGGCGCAGCACGTCAGATACGATGCCTGCTGGTTCCCCGGCGCGCGCCACGCCCGCTCCGGCCCGCAGTTGGTCGCAACCGACGTGTGGTTCTTCCGCACGTTGGGAATATTCGTAAACACGTACGGCACGATCCCCGGCATGTTTTCGCCGCGGAGCCCGCCCGTCCCCCAGGTCTCCTGCTGCCATGCCGTGATGGTCCCGTCTTTCTTCCCGCCTACTTTGATCTTGCCAAACAGCGACGGCCGGTTGCCCGCGATCATCTGCTCGGTGGCGCGGTCGAGGAACACCTTTACCGGACGCCCGCCCGCCTTCTGCGAAAGGTCCGCGCTGACCGTGCCCCAGGCGTCCGGGCCGAACTTGCTGCCGAAGCCGCCGCCGATATAATCCATGTGCACGTGGATATTGGCGGCCGGCACTTTCAGCGGCTGCGATAGAGCATTGGCATATCCGGGCACGTTCTGCGTCGAGGGCATCACCTCCAGGTGCGAATCGCTGCCCGTGCCCTGCCACTGCACTACCTGCCCATGCGGCTCCAGGCAGCAGTGCGTCACCACTGGGATGCCGTACTGGCCTTCCGACGAAATCTCCGCTTCCTGGAACGCCTTATCCGGATCGCCCGTCACCACCTCCCCGGCCGGCTTGCCGTGCGCCCCCACCTTCGAGAGGTCCGCCTCGTTCACCAGGTGCGGCAGCACTTCGTATTGCACCTCGATGCGGCGCGTGGCCTCCTGCGCGGTCTCTTCCGTCGTGGCCGCCACCGCGGCGATCTCCATTCCCGGCCATTGCAGTTCAGTACCTGCGGGCGCCACCACGTGCACGGCTTTCACCCCGGGCATCCGCTCCGCCTCGCTGGTATCGATGCTGGTGATGCGCGCGTGCGCGTGCGGGCTCGTCAGGTACGCGGCGAACAGCATCCCCTGCGGCTTATGGTCCGAGGAATACTTGGCGTAGCCCGTCGCCTTCATCGGTCCGTCCACCCGCTTGTAGGGCTTGCCGATGATCTTGCGCTTGTCCATCGGCGGCCAGCTATACTCCGGAGTGTTAGCCATTCTTTCCTCCCTTCTTCATGGCAGCGGCGGCTTCCAGCACCGCCTTGCGGATCCCCATGTACGTGCCGCAGCGGCAGATATTCCCGCCCAGTCCGTGCTCCACTTCCGCCATCGTGGGGTTGGGATGCTCTTCGAGGAAGCCCTTGCTCGCCATCACGAATCCCGGCGTGCAATAGCCGCACTGCTGGGCGTCGTTGTCCCAGAAGGCCTGCGAAATCGGGTGCCGCTTGGTGGGCGTGCCCAGGCTCTCGATGGTTTCGATCTTCTTGCCTTGTGCGTCGATGGCCAGAACTGTGCAGCTATATACAGTCTTGCCGTCCATGATGACCGTGCAGGCGCCGCAGGTGGCGCGGTCGCATACCTTCTTCGCGCCGGTGATGTCCAGATGATTGCGCAGCGCGTCGATGAGCGTGACCCGCGGCTCCACCGTAAGGTGCACGGGCTTTCCGTTAATCTCGAGGGTGATGGGAACCGGCCCCGGTCCCACGACCTTGGCCGCGGCCGGCGCCGCCGCCGCTTCCTTCTCCAGCAGCCCTGTTCCCAGCGCCCCGCTGCCGATTCCCACGCCGCGCATAAAGCCGCGCCGCGAGAAATTGTTCTTGGGTTTAGCCGGTAGGGCGGGATCTTTTTTGGAATTCAACAGACACCTCCGTACTTGTTCTGTTCTCCGGTCCTGTGATGTGTAAGCGTCAT
The DNA here is from genome assembly GCA_021787555.1 of Acidobacteriota bacterium. Classification (GTDB taxonomy): domain Bacteria; phylum Acidobacteriota; class Terriglobia; order Bryobacterales; family Bryobacteraceae; genus JAJYLS01. The sequence goes on from JAJYLS010000103.1 coordinate 2,153, forward strand.
CAGTATAACACCGGAAGAAGGCAGTTATCAGCCGCTTTCAGGCTCATTCCGCATTGGAATGAATTTTCGATTTCAGGCTCATTTCTGGATTGGAAAATGCTGCCGTCAGTTCCCTCAAACCGGCGACACTGAAAACGGAAAACTGAGAACTGAAAACTTCCGCCGTTTGACCCGCCACATGCAACCGATTACCATGAAGTTCTCTCGTTCATCCTTATCTATGCGACTGCTTCCGCGCGAGGAGAAGTTCTATCGCCTGTTTCTCAAGCAGGTGTCCATCATCTCGGACGCCTCGGCCCTCCTGGTCGAAGGCGTCCGCTCGGGGAATTCCCGCCTCGAAGGTGCTGCCAAGGAAATCGCCCTCCTGGAACATAAAGGCGACGAAGTCATCCACGAGATCTTCACCCGTCTCAACCAGACCTTCATCACGCCCCTCGATCCCGAGGACATCCACAACATTTCTTCTGCCCTCGACAACGTGCTCGACGGCATCGAAGACACCATGCACCGCCTCGTTTCCTACCGCATCAATCCCATTCCCACCACCATGGTCTCGATGGCGCAGATCGTGGGCGCCTGCGCGAAATCGCTGCACGCGGCGTTCGAGGCCCTGGAAAAGGACCGGCTGATCATGGAGCACTGCATCGAGATCAACCGCCTCGAAAACGAAGCCGACCGCATCAGCCGCGGTGCCGTCGCCGACTTGTTCAACAAGGAGAGCGATCCCGTTACCCTCATCAAGCTCAAAGAGGTCTACGAATTTTTTGAGGAGACCGTGGATAGCTGCGAAGATGTCGCCGACGTGCTGCAAAACGTCGTGGTCAAAAACAGCTGATCGATGCCCAGCTAGTCCATGTCTACCTTCTCACTGGCGGCCTTGATCATCGGGATCGCCCTGGTCTTCGATTACCTCAACGGTTTTCACGACGCGGCGAACTCCATCGCTACGGTGGTGGCCACGCGCGTCCTCACGCCCTTGCAGGCGGTGGTGTGGGCGGCATTCTTCAACTTCGCCGCCGCTTTCCTCTTCGGCACCGCCGTGGCCTCCACCGTGGGAAAAGGCTTCGTGGATCTGCGGCTGGTCACGCCTTACGTAATCATGGCCGGTCTTGCCGGCGCAATCGCCTGGGACCTGATCACCTGGTGGTGGGGCCTGCCCACCAGTTCCTCGCACGCCCTGATCGGCGGCTATGCCGGCGCCGCCATCGCGCGCGTCGGCCTGATCCGCGGGTTCCACCACAGCTTCGACGCGCTCAACCTCGGCAAGGGCGGTCAATGGCCGCTGACGATTACCTTCATCTTCGCCGCGCCCATGATCGGCCTGATTTCGGCCTATGCCCTGATGGTGCTGGTCTACTGGATCTTCCAGCGCTCCACCCCGTCGAAGATGGACCAGTATTTCCGCAAGCTGCAACTCGTTTCCGCCGCGGCCTTCAGCCTCTCGCACGGCTCCAACGACGCGCAGAAGACCGCCGGCCTCATCGCCGGCGTCCTCTACACCTCGCACTACACAAAGGCCTTCGAGATCCCCACCTGGGTGCTGATGTGCGCGTATTCGGCCATCGCGCTGGGCACCCTCAGCGGCGGCTGGCGCATCGTCCGCACCGTGGGTGGCCGCCTGACGCGCCTCAAGCCGCGCAGCGGCTTCTGCGCCGAAACCGGCGCCGCCACGGCCGTGCTCTTCGCCACGCACCTGGGCCTCCCGGTCTCCACCACCCACGCCATCGCCGGCGCCATCACCGGCGTGGGCAGCATCCACCGCATGAAAGCGGTCCGCTGGGGCATCGCCACCAACATCGTCTGGGCCTGGGTCCTGACCATCCCCGCCGCCGCCGTCATCGCCTGGGTCTCCTTCATGCTCCTGCACGCCGCCGCGGGCGTGTAGGGCGCAGCATCCATGAGTTTCCGGTAAGCGCGTCTTTCGTTCACCGAACGCCAAACAGCCTCGCGGCTGTCGCGGTTTCGAGCGTTACCTTGAACGTTGCACCAACGAGCCGGAAGTCAATTTCATAGCCGGATACCCTCGGTACAGGCAGACGCAGAGCGAAGGCGATTTTGTTGCGTGGGGAGCCTCTGATTACAACCGATCGCATCGTGGTTGAGACCTGGATGCTAATCCGGCATCGCCTGGGCCGCCGCCCGGCCGAAAGATTTTGGGAGGGTATCCGGCTCGGTGCCGCGATCCTCGAACCGGTGGGAACGGCGGATATGGATTCGGCGTGGGAAATCGGAAGATCTTATCGCGATCAGGATTTCTCCATCGTGGATCGAACCAGTTTTGCAGTCATACGGCGGCTTGGCATCGAGCGTGCGGCCTCACTCGACGATCACTTCGCCATCTTTCGCTTCGGACCAAACCGCCGGCTGGCATTTACGGTTGTCTGTTGATTACTCGCCGTAATTGATTTCGGCCTGGCGCGCGGAGATCGCGGAATAGATCAGCAGAATCGCGGCCACCGCCAGCAGGCCCGGCACGGCCACCCAGGCGGGTGTGGCTTCGGCGTCGATCACCATGATGCTGAAAGGCGGCGGCACGGGCACCTGCACTGGACAGAGGCTCTTGAGGTAAAAAATTACGCTGATCTTTTTGAGCAGCGTGGGCAGGAACGGGTTGATGCCTTCCCAAACCCACACCACCGCGGCGGCGATCATGGGATTCTTAAATAACAGACCGCACATCAGAAAGACCGCGCCATAGCCCACGCACGCAAGCGCCGCCACCAGCGCGTACCAGCCAAGCTGGCTGAGGCCGGGGCCGTGCCAGATGTAATCCGAGTACGCCGCGCCAAAGTGGCGGCCGATGAATAGGAACGAAAGCACCACGCTCGTGACGAAAACAGCCAGCGCCACCGTCAAGCCGGCGAGGTACTTGCCCACGACCAGAATCTCCCGCCGCAAAGGCGTCAGAAAATAGTAGTGCAGCGTCCTTTCCAGCATCTCGCCGCGGAAAAGATTGGAGAAGATTCCCATGCACCCGAAAAAGATGCCGGCGCGGAGATAGTAGAGCAGGAAGAGGGCGGCAAACGCGGTGACGTCGTCACCCAGGCTGTGGCGTCCCCCCGGATGCCCGGCTTCAAACAACCAGTGGATCAGCGTCAGGCCCACGGGGCCGAGCGCCAGCAGATAGATCCACCAGCCGCGCCGCGAGAGAAACGTTTTCTTCAGCTCCAGCCGCAGCACGGCGCCGACTTGCGCGATCCACAGCGCGTTCATACGCTCGCTCCTTCGCCTATCAGGTATTGGTAGACCGAGCTGACGTCGTCATCGGCAGGCGCAACGGATTCGACCTCGAGGCCGGATTCCAGGACCACGCGGTTCAGCAGCAGATAGAAGCGGTCGGCATCCCTGGTGCGCAGCAGCAGGCCCTTGCCATCGGAGGTGAGCTTGGCTTCCACCACGTGGTCCTGCTGGAAAAGACGGGCGGCCAGCACGTGGGGGCGGTCGCAGCGCACCAGGATCTGCATGGGCTGCTCCTGGACCTCGCTGCGGACACTGTGGATCTGGCCCTCCGCAACCACGTAGCCGTGGCTCAGCAGAATCACCTGGTCGGAGATGCGGTCGACCTCGTGCAGGATATGGCTGGAGACGATCACGTGTCGCCCTTCGTCGCCCCACTGGCGGAACAGCGCGATAGCCTCGGCGCGCGCCAGCGGATCCAGCCCGTTGAGCGGCTCGTCGAGAACCACGACCCGCGGATCGTGCGCAATCGCCTGCGCGAGCTTGATGCGCTGCCGCATGCCCTTGCTATAGGCGGCCACGGTGCGATTGGCCGCCTCCGTCATGCCGGCGAGTTGCAGGACAGTGCGGGTGCGCTGATCGCATTCGGCGGCGCTCATCCCGAACATGCGCAGGAAGGAATACACGAACTGGTACCCGGTGAGCCCCTTGGGGAACGCGTCGAACTGCGCGCAGTAGCCCAGCACGCGGCAGAGGCGCTCGGGATGCTGCGGCGAAATACCGAGGACGCCGATCTCGCCCTGCGTCGGGCGGATCAGCCCGCACATCAGGTTCATCAGCGTCGTCTTGCCGCTGCCATTGGGCCCCACCAGGCTGGTGATTCCCGGCGGGATGGAGAGGCTGACTTTGTTGATCCCGAGAACCTCACCGTAAAAGCGCGAGACGTTGGAAAACGTGACGAGGGAATCGCTCATCGCACCACCTCCGCGCCGCGGATCTTGCGCGCCAGCATGTAGAGGCAGACCGCGCACAGCGCGGCCAGCGCGCTACAGCAGCACCACAGCGGCAGTTCCTGGCCTTCCGGCACGCGGAAGAAGACGGTACCGCTGGTGGTCTTGTTGGCGCCCTGAAAAAGCTCAACCCAAACCGAGCCGATCAAATTGCTGATATTCAGCAGGTGGCCCCACTTCGTGCGCTGCACGGCGTTGACCGTAGCGCCGAAACCGGCCGCAACGAAGAAGACGCCGAACATCAGCGCGCCCGCGGCGGGCTTCCATTTGACCCACGCGGAAAGGGCCAGTGCCAACAGCGAGAGCACGATAATCCACACCCACGCGCCGAGGAAAATGCCGGAGGCGAGGCGCGCGTTGGCGGTCATCCAGTCCCAGCCTTCGAGATAGCCCTGAAGGCTGAAAAGCAACAGCCCGGGAATCCAGGTCATCAGCGAGAGCAGAATCACCAGAACCGAAATCTTGCCGAGCACATATTCCAGCCGCGAAAACGGGCGCGCGAGATAGAGCGAGAGGGCGTTGTTGGCCAGGTCGGGCGAAATCTGGCCGGGACCGGCGAAGGCGGCCAGGAACAGCGCCAGCATGCTCTGCCAGCCGAGGAACCCCATAAAGAAAACGACGTTGATCGAGATCAGGCGATTGGCGCCCTGCACGCCGAGCAGCGAGAGCGCGCTGGCATTGTGCTGCACGTAGATGATCAGTGCGCAGATGAGCGGGTAAATATAAGTGGCGAGGAAAAAGAAAGTCAGAAAGCGCGAGCGGTGCAGCTCTTCGAAGGCGTAGCGCGGGATCACCAGGAAGCGCGTGAGCGGCGCGGTGAGGCCGCCTTCGTAGGGCCGGTAGGTTTTCTTATAGACGGCCATTGGTGGCCTCCATGGCCTTCAGGAAAATGTCTTCGAGCGAATCGCGCTTGTGGTGCAGGCGTCGGATCTGCACGTTCTGCTCGGCGGCAATCTCGTACAGCCGGCGGACTTCCAGCCCGTCCGGCATGATCAGCTTGATGCGCCCCTGTGCTCCGGCGGCGGTTTCGCAGCCGAGCTTTTCCATGGCTTCGACAAAACACCCGTTCGCTTCGCCGCGCGTTTCGATTTCCAGGAAGCGGCGGTTCAAACGGCGCTCCTCTTCGAGATTGCAGAACGCGGCGATGTTGCCGTCCTTGAGGATGAGCACCTGGTCGCAGCACTCTTCCACGTCGCGGAGCAGGTGCGAAGAGAGGATGAGGTGCAGATCGCCGCGGTCACGGATCTCCTGAATGAGTTGGATCATCCGGGCGCGGGCGGGCGGGTCGAGACCGTTGGTGGGCTCGTCGAGGAACAGCAACTTGGGGCCGTGGGCGATGGCCTGCGCCAGCTTGGCGGATTGCTTCATGCCCAGCGAATAGGTGCCCAGCGTGCGGTAACGTACCTCGCCCAGGCCGACATAGAAAAATGCTTCGTGCGCGCGTTCGAGCGCATCGGCGCGCGGCAGCCCGGCCAATTCGGCCATCAGGCGGACGAAATGGACGCCGCTCATCCCCGCGATGAAGGCGTCGTTCTCCGGCATATAGCCGATGAGCGAACGGACTTCCCGCGCCTGCGTGCGGATGTCGCGGCCGAAGACCCGGGCGGTGCCCGCGCCCGGCTTGTGGAAGCCGAGCAGCGTATTCAGCAGGGTGGATTTTCCCGCACCGTTGGGCCCCAGCAGGCCGATGGCGCGGCCGTCCAGCGAGGCCTTCAGCTTCTTCAGGATGGCGCGCGTGCCGAAGCGGACTTCGAGGCCATCGAGCTCGATGACGGGGTCCATTAATCTAACGATACGACGTTTGCCAGGCGGTTGTTCCGCGGATTGCGGCCACCTGCAGGGCTGCTATGCTAAGGACGAAAGGTTCCTATGGACCCCTTGCTGAACAGGATTTCGGCCGATCCCAACGTGTGCTTCGGGAAACCGTGTATCCGCGGGACGCGAATTTGGGTTTCGTTGCTGCTGGATTTTCTCGCTTCGGGCAGCAGCATCGAGGAGATCCTGGCAGAATATCCGCAGTTGACACGGGACGATATTTTGGCCGCGATCGCATATGGCGCGGAGATGAGCCGGGAGCGCTTCGTCGATTTGCCCGGTAAGAGCGCGGCGTGAGATTCAAGCTCGACGAGAATCTCGGCTTTCGAACAGGATCGCTGATCCGGGAGGCTGGGCACGAGGTCGAGACTGTTGCGGAAGAGAAGCTGAGCGGAGCCGATGATCGGGACCTTTTCGCGCGGTGCTCCGCGGAGGCGCGCTGCCTGATCACCCTGGACCTCGACTTCTCCGATGCCCTGCGGTTCCCACCCCACGGAACGTCTGGAATTGCAGTGCTGCGTCCGCGCCAGAGGGTATCCTTGGCGGCCCTGGAGAGTTTGGTTCGCAATCTACTCGCTCTCTTGGAGAGGGAGCCTATTGCAGGACGCCTCTGGGTGGTCGAGCCGCGCCGTATTCGGATCCGCGAGGGGCCGGACGAGTAAACTCTGCGGCTACGGCCGTGCCCCCGGCCACCTTCCCACCGGCAGCCCCCCGCCGAGCGCACCCAGCACGTTGCCGCTGAGCATGTTCGAGAGTTCGTTGCCGAAAAGATTGCCGGAAGCGGCAACGGTGATGCGATCCGGCTCGCCATAAGCGGCAATCATGACCGGCTTCATGTCGCCCAGCCCTTCGAGCGGATTGCGGTGCGCCGTGGGAGCTTGGAAGGCCCCGAGCAGCCCCGCCAGCGGCGCCAGCGTCTTGCCCAGGTTCTGATAAATTACAGCCGAAAAGTTGGTGTACTGGTCGCGCGGCTCCATGGCCAGCCACTGCGCCGAATGCGTGATCGAGATACCTGCGGTCTTGACCTGGAGCGCATGCGCCACCAGCGCGCGCGTCGGACCCGCAATTAGATACCCGTCATTGAAGGTGTAATACACCTGCGTGAGCGGGTTGGGTTTGCTGCCGGCAATCATGTAGTACGTGCGGCCGTCAACCGTTTCCTGCCCTGTACGCAGCGGCTTGCCGCCGGACTGCACATTGCGCTGGTTGCACGCGTCCACGATTTTTTCGAGCGCCGCCTGGAAACGCGCGGGGTCGTAAACCTCGACCACCAGTTTCCACGAAGGCACCGGGAAGGCAGGTCCGTCCAGCGCGAGGGCGAATTCGCCGCCCAGGCCGGCGGCCAGGTCCTGCCGGACGTCGAAGCCGGCCTGCTGCCGGATTTCGGCCAGGGCCTTTTCAGCGCCGGCCGTAGAGCGCTGCTGGATCGCCAGCGCCTGGTCGATAATTGCGGCGGGATTCTTCACCACGAACGCCGCCACCACCGTGGCTTCCGGAGAAATGTAATCCAGGCCGCCCATGGGCGCGGGCGCCGCCAGCCAGCCGGCCATACCGGTGCGTTCCCCCGCGAAACTCACGTCCGCGCGGATTTCGCTTTGGCCACTCACTTCCTTCTCCTCGGCGACGATGTACTGCGGCGCGCCAGCGCCGGCACCCGGTATCGCATGGCAGAACAGCACGCCGGCACCGTCACGATATGCTTCCGCAATGCGGGCGTAGAATGGCGTCCCGCTGAATCCCGGCGAACTGTCCAAGCCGGCCGTGACGGCCTCGACCGCATCACGGACCGGGCCGAACGCCACCAGGCCGTTGCGTGTTTCGAGCGCGAATCCCGGCGCAACCTTCTTCAGGAATTCGGGGAAACCGTCACGCTTCGTTTCGGCGAGGAACACCGGACCGTGGATGCTGCGCACGCCAACGATCGCGATTTCATCGCCCAGATACTCACTCCCGGCGCGCAGCTTCTCCAGCATGGGATCGATGTTCGTCCCTTGCCCGGCCCACCACGCCCGCAATTCCGGGCTTTGCGCCAAGTTGCGGCGAAACACCGATTGCGCCTGGCCCAGGTAATCGGCCAAATTCGGAATGCTGGCGAAAAACAGTGTGTCACCTGGTAAGCGGCCCAGCAGCCGGCTGCCGTAGCGCAGGGCGGGCAGATGGATCTGCCAGAGGCTGGATTTCAGCCGGCTCAATTGCTGGAAAAGACGCTCGCGGTTGCGGCTCCAGGCGATATCGTCCTTCACCGGGAGCGGCTCGATCGCGGAGCTGGTGACCACCTGCTCACCGGGGTACAGGATGTGATCGCGGTTGTCCTGCGAGACGCGCACTTCGCCCTGAATCACCGAGACGCGCGAGCCCTTGACGCCGGCGCTCACACTGAACACCGTGCCGGTGACGGCCACCCGGCAATCGGCTGTAGCCACATAAAGATGCCCCGCCCTGCGCTTGGCCGCCTGCACGATAATGCTGCCGCGGCTGAGATGGATGGTGAGGTCGCGGCCGGTCTCGGTGGTGGAAAGGCCGGAACGCTCGCGCAGTTCGACCGTAGAGCCGTCGCGCAGCGCCAGCATAGCGTCGGTGTCCTTGGCGCTGCGGATCTCGATGCCGTCCGGCAGGTCCTGGCCGGCGGCGATCGGGCGGATGCCCGTGGCGGACACCGCGTACAGCGTGCCGTTCACCGATTCGACGAAGGCGCGGCCGGGACCGATGGCAAATTGACCGACAGCCAACCAGACCGAGACGCCCACGGCCAGAAGTACGCTCGCGGCAAGCGCCCATCGGGTGCGCGGCGTGATGCGTCGCACTTCGCGCCTCTCGGGCATAACGACGGTGCGGCCTTCGTAAACACGGCGGCAGGCGACGCATTCGTGCAGATGGTCCTGCACGAGCGTGGCGCGCGCTTCGGGCAGTCGCCCGGCGCGGAAATCGGGGAGCAGCGCCTGGAAATCGGCACACGAACGCAGCGCGGCCGGCTTTGCCAGCTTCTCCCAAACGCGGGCGGCGGCGCCTTCTACAACCGCCGGGTCCACGCCTTCGTCGCGGATTTCAGAGATGGCTTGCTCCAGAGCCGGATCGAGCGGATTGAATTCCGGGTTCATGCCATGCCTCCCTGGTACGCCCGGAATTCCTTCTGAAGCCGGTCGCGCGTGCGCGAAAGCGTCACGGCTACGGTTCCGGGCGTGGTGTCGAGCATGCGTGCGATTTCGGGATTGTCTTTACCTTCCAAAAACCGGAGGATGAACATTTGTGCGATGCGCGGGTTGAGTCGCGCCAGAGCACCGCGCAGCCACTCGCGAATTTCGCTCGAGGATTGCTCGCGGTCGGGCCGGCGGTGGGGCGCATCGGCGAGCACCGGCTCCAATTCGTCCAGCGGTACGCTGCGGATATTCTGCCGGCTGCGCACCAGGTCCAGCGCGGCGTTCACCGCGGCGCGATGCAGAAAGCTGGCCATATTGGTGACCGGCTCGGCGGCCGGATCGCGCTTCACCAGGCGCAGGAAGACCGTTTGCAGGACGTCTTCGGCGTCCGTGGCGTTGCCGGCGATGCGATAGGCCGCGCGAAATATCATGGCGTGATGCTCGCGGAAGAGCTCGGCGAGATCCGGGCCCACGGCTCCCTCCGGTTCGGTCGCTCGAGCGGCGTACGGTTGCATGCGCTCAGGTTCTTCCATTCAAAAGACGGCCGGCACAACCAAAATTTAGCAAAAAAAAGCCCCACGCCATGGGAGGCGTGGAGCATGAAAGTCTACTGCAATCTGTCTCGGAGGATGACAGACCGGTGATGATCTTAACATCCGCTGCCAGCGAAATCAAAGGGATTTTTGCGGGTATCCGGTTAACGTAGCTCTTCCATAACCTCGTCCAGAACTATCTGAGGCGGCCGGACGCGCGACTCCGGCAAAGTCGCCAGAGGCTCATCGGCCAATTTCAGCAATTCCAGAAAAGTGGGCTTTGAGGTATTCACATATAGAACACCTGTAAGGACTTCGCCCTTCTTCTCGGCCTCTTCGAGGACCCCTAGCGCGGACAGCCGGTCGGTCGGGTCGTAATCCCGATGGAGCTTGCGGATGCGCAGATGGGAGCCGTCATGCATTTCGACGTCCCTGACCTCACCCTCAGGAATTTCGACCGTAATATCCTCATATGAGGGTATGAAGTTCAGCTCGTGGAGCACGGAGTCGTGCTCTTTCATATAGCTGTAGGACTTGGTCGAGCCCTCGTGGTCGTTGAAGGTAACGCACGGCGAGACGACGTCGATAACCGACAGGCCCTGGTGCGCAATTGCCGTCTTTAGAATGGCTTGGAGCTGCTTCTTGTCGCCGCTGAAAGAGCGCGCCACAAACGTTGCACCCCATTTGAGGGCCAACGCGCAGCAGTCGAACGGCGGCAGATCGTTGGGAGTGCCCGTCTTGAGCTTGGAGCCCACGTCCGCCGTAGCCGAGAACTGGCCTTTGGTCAGCCCATAAACCCCATTGTCTTCAATGATATAGATCATCGGCATGTTGCGCCGGACAAGGTGCATGAACTGGCCGAGGCCGATGGAAGCCGTATCTCCATCGCCCGTCACGCCTAGTCCCATGAGGTGGCGGTTGGCCAGGATCGCGCCCGTCGCGATGGCCGGCATCCGTCCGTGGACGGCGTTAAATCCATGCGCCAACCCGAGGAAGTAGGCCGGTGACTTGGATGAGCAGCCGATGCCGGAAAATTTGGCGACGCTGTATGGCTCGATCCCGAGTTCGTAAAAACATTCCACGATGCGCTCGGAAATAGCGTTGTGGCCGCAGCCCGCGCACAGCGTGGTCTTGGATCCCTTATAGCTGAGGACCTCCAACCCAATGCGGTTGACCTTCTTGGGCGGCGGGGGAGCCATGGTGGTGCCGGTGCTCATTTACTTGCCCTCCTGTCGAACAACCTCGTCGGTGACCGTGCGCGCGTCGAGCGGCAGGCCGCCGTAATAGCGGACGCTGCGCAGTTTGGCAATCAACTCCGGGTCGAGCTCGAGCCGCATGAGGCCGAGGAGTTGCGCGTCGCGGTTTTGTTCCACCACGTAAACACGGTCGTGGCGCCGGATAAAATCCAGCATCTGCTCGGTAAAGGGATAGGCCTTCAAGCGCAGATAGCTGGCTTCGACATCGTATTCGTCCTTCAACTGATCGCAGCTTTCGCGCACCGCGTAATCGGAGGTGCCGAAGGCGATCAAGCCGATCGAGGCGCGCGGATTCAGGTCCACCACCGGCGCGGGAACGTATTGGCGCATGACTTCGAACTTGTGCGCCAGGCGGTCCATGTTGTTGATGTAGTCGTCTTCGCGCTCGGTGTATTGCGCCTTCTCGTTGTGGCCGCTGCCGCGCGTGAAGTATGCGGCCTTGGGGTGGGACGTGCCGGGCAGCGTGCGGTAGCCGACGCCGTCGCCATCCAGGTCCTTGTAGCGCTGGAACCCGCCAAGCTTGTCCAGATCTTCGGCGGTCAGGACCTTGCCGCGCTTGATCGGCGTCTCGGGATATTGGAAGGGGTCGGCCATCCAGTTGTTCATGCCCAGGTCGAGGTCGGTCATAATGAAGACCGGCGTTTGGAACTGCTCGGCGAAATTGAACGCGTCGATGGCCATCGAGAAGCACTCTTCTGGCGAGCAAGGGAAGAACATGGGATGCTTGGTGTCGCCGTGGGAGAGCAGCGCGGTGCTGAGCAGGTCGCCCTGCTGCGTGCGGGTAGGCAACCCGGTGGAGGGGCCGACGCGCTCGACATCGAAGATGACCGCCGGAACTTCGGCGTAGTAGCCGAGGCCGATGAATTCGCTCATAAGCGAAATGCCCGGGCCCGCGGTGGCGGTCATCGAGCGCGCACCCGCCCAGCCGGCGCCGATCGCCATGCCGATCGAGGCAAGCTCGTCTTCCGCCTGTACAATGGCGTAGGTGGCCTTGCCGGTTTCGGGATCGTGGCGGAAGCGCTTCATGTAGCCGATCAGCGATTCGACCAGCGACGAGGATGGCGTGATGGGGTACCACGTGACCACCGTCACCCCGGCGAACATCGCTCCGAGGGCGCACGCCGAATTGCCATCGATGATGATCTTGCCGGCGGTGGCGTTCATGCGCTCGACGCGGTAGGGGTCGGATTTGGTGAAAGTCTTCGAGGCGTACTCGAAGCCGGCTTGTGCGGCGCCCCAGTTCAGCTCGGCGGCCTTGGCCTTACGCTTCCCGAATTGCTTCACCAGCGCCTTGTGGACCTCTTCCATCTCGACGTCGAGCAACCGGGCCACGACGCCGTCGTAGATCATGTTGCGCACGAGTTTGCGCAGCTTGGCCTCCGGGCACACCGGCGCCACGAGCTTGTCGAACGGCACGGGGTAGAAGTGCAGATCGCTGCGCAGATCGCTCAGCTTGAGCGGCTCGTCGTAGACCACGGCCGCCCCGCTATCGAGCTTCATGACATCCTCGCGCGCGGTTTCCGGATTCATGGCGACGAGGAAATCGATCTCCTTGCGGCGGCCGATGTAGCCGTGCTTGCTGGCACGGAGAGTGAACCACGTGGGCAGTCCGGCGATGTTCGAGGGAAACATGTTCTTCCCCGAAACGGGGATGCCCATTTGAAAGATGGCGCGCATCAGGACGGTATTGGCAGTCTGGCTGCCCGACCCGTTCACCGTTGCGACCTGAATGCTGAAATCGTTGACGACCGAATGGCCCGATTGACCGGACAGGGGCTCAACCGGAGAAACCTCTAACGTTGACATCGATAGGGAGTCCTTAATTTGGAGAGTGTGACCCAGTACACGTTCCTCTAAAATTATAAACCTTTTGCTGGCGGGGCATCCGGTAAGGAAAGCCGACCGCCGTTTAGCCGGCGCGTTCGTCTACGCAACGAAGCCAAACCGGCGGCCGGACGCCGATCCCCTCTATGGAAAAAGAGGAGTTAATCCGCCAAAACCGGCGGTCGAGCGCCGGTCTTGCTGTTCCAGCGAAGCCAGGGCGCCTGTGCGCAGGCGGTTTTCAAAACCCCTTTGTAGTGCGATACCGCGTTAAGATCTGGGAGGAGTAGGCGGTTCCGGGCGAAAAACGCCCATACCGGAAAGTGCCATCCGGGTCAGTTGACGGCGGCGCAGCCAGAATCGCCGGCGGCTCGCTACCCCATGGGCGGCTCGAAGTACATCTGCGCCAGCTCGGGTTTTTCGCGGATGGCTTTGCGCCAATAGGAGCGGGCCTCTTCTTCCTGCCCCATGGCCATCAGGGCGTGGCCCAGGTTCAGCATGGCCTCGGCGAATTGCGGGTCCTCATTGAGGGCCTGCTGGTAGTAGCCCACCGCGTCGCTCGATTGGCCGCGTTTCTGGCAGATCAGGCCGGCATTGTAGTACAGCTCGGGGCCGCGCTCGCCCAACTCGATCAGGCGCTGGTGAAGGTCGTAAGCTTCTTCGTAGTTCTCCTGCTCCAGCGCCAGCGCCGCCAAGCCGCGAACCGCATCCGAGGAATCGGGGCGGATGGCCAGCGTTTCCTGGAAGCAGCGGCGCGCCTGGTCGCCGTCGCCAGCCCGCGCATAAGCGATGCCCGCGTTCAGGTACGCCTCCGGCCAGTCGCTGCGCCTGGCGAGGCAGGATTGGAACGCCTCCGCGCTCGGGCCGTAATCGCCCCGCATCAGGCGCAGATAGCCCAGCCGGAAGGTGGCGTCGCACCACTCGGGCGCGCCTTCGGGAACACGGGCGTAGAGCTTCTCGGCCCAGTTGCGCTCGCCCTGCTGTTCCAGCACCAGTGCCAGGTTCCAGAGCACATCCGGCTGATTGGCATCCAGCTCCAGCGCCTTCTCATAGGCGGTGCGCGCGGCCGCGAGGTCGCTCAGTTCTTGCTGCGTGACGCCCAGGTTGAGATACACCTGCGGGGACTTGGGACTCAGTCCGGCGGCCTGCTCGTACGCCTGCGCCGCCTTCTGGTAGTTGCCCATCTTGTGATAGGCCACGCCCAGGTTGAACCAGTTCTCGAAGCGCTCGGGCGCGAGCTCCGCCAGGTTCCGGCAGTGGCGCGCCGCAGTCAGGTAGTCGCCTTCGTTGAAAGCCAGCGTGGCGAGGGCTTCCAGCGCCACGGCGGATTCCGGCTGCAACTCGGCCAGCATCTCGGCGTAGCGCCGCACGGATTCGCCGTCCTTGGTATCGAGGAACATGGCCACAAGGTTGGAAAGCGCCTCTTCGCAGCGGGGATTGCGCGACAGCACCTTGCGGTAAAACTCCACCGCGCTGGCCGCCTTGCCGGTCTGCTGGAGCGCCACGGCTTTGGCAAACAGCGCCTGCTGGTTCTCCGGAAACAGCGTGAGGTACTTCTCCAGCGGCTCGATGGCTTCGGCCGGGTCCTCGCAATGGATCAGCGAGATTCCCAGGCCCAGCAGCGCGTCCGAGCGCGTACCGTCGGCCTCGATGGCGTTGCGGAACGCCTCCGCCGCGAGCATCCAGTTCTTCAGGTTCCCCTGGCATACACCGAGGTTGAAATACGCGGTGCGATGGCCCGGATCGAGCCCCACCAGTTGCACGTAGGTGGCGGCGGCCGCCTCGTAATCGTGCATTTCGTACTGGATGTGCCCCAGGGCGGAATACAGGCCGCTCTCCCGCTCGCCCGATTCGATGGCCTTGTTCAGCAGGCGCGCGGCGCTTTCCAGCTTGCCTTCGAGATGCAGCGAGACGGCTTTGGAGAGCGTCCGGCTGGAGCGCTTCTGCTGTTTCAGTTCGGTGATGGGAGTGACGCCCGGCGGCAGCGGAGCGCCGGGCACAGGGGGCACCCCGTCCGCTCCTGCTGCGGTCTTGGCAACGGTCATGAGTTCCATTCTTGCTTCCTCCGACGTTTGGAATCCTTTGCTCTTTCACGCTTGCCGGCAGGGGAAATGCCCAGAACCGCGGCCAGCGCCACAGGCGAACCCGGTTGCCCGGGGAGTTCCGGAATACCGGGATGCCGCAAATCCGCCGTCACCTGCGCCAGGTTGCCCTTGCCGCCCGAAAGATAGGCGCAGATGTGGCCCAGCACATCTTGATTTTTCGAAACGCGCATCCAGTAAAGCCGCGCGCTCTCGCCGGCATCGCTGAAGAAACCGACGCCGCCCGCCGCCAGCGCGTCGTCCGTCCAGGAATCCACTTCCTGGCCCTCGATGGTGGTGGTGATGCGATTGGCTCCCACATCCACCGCGGGGTGGGAGGGGGGGTTGTTGTGCACCATGCCGTCGAGTGGGACCTCCAC
>JAJYLS010000104.1 GCA_021787555.1 Acidobacteriota bacterium
AGGTAGATTTCTTTCCACTTCTGCCGTCAGCAGAAGATCAAGTTTTACCCGAAGCGCGTCGGGCACTGGTCGGACGACTGCTTCGATTACTCGCCCAACAACCCGAAGTCCACATCGGGGAGTGGGTTGCTGGGCACGGGGCCGCGCGGCGCGGCGGCGGATGGCGGCAAGAACCAGTCGGCGTGGCAGCGCAGCCGGAGCAGCCTCCCGCAGGACCCCGAGGGCCGGTACGCGGGCATTGCGCGCCCCTCGAACGTGGTCGAGGTGAAGTCGGAGAGCAGCCAGGGATCGCACTCCGCTCCGTTCCCCCGCGCCTTGGTCGAGTTCTTCGTGCTGGCATATAGCGACGAGGGAGGCGGCCGTCGCCGCGCAGGCGCCAAAGCCGGCGGAGGACCCGGGTCAGTTCGTTTTTGGCAATCTCGCCCAGTTGTGGCGAACGGAGTATGTGGAGAAGATCGCGGCCGGTCGCCCGCTGATCGCCACGCCGACGCGCGCCAAGTATATCCGCGCGCTCGAAAACCACATCCTGCCCAAGTGGAAGGACGCGAAGATCGCGGACCTGAAAGCCAGACACGTGCTGGCATGGCTGCAGGAGGAATCGAATTCCTGGCACATGATGGCCGACCTTCGCGGCGTCATGAGCGGCATCATCACCAAGGCGATTGAGTGGGAGGTTTTCCCGGAGACGTTCGCCAACCCGATTCACCGGGTCAGGCTGCCGAAGGAAGTGGGAGGTCCGTGAGAAACGCATCTTGACCGAGGAGCAGACGGCGGTCGTCCTGGCGCGCGTCAACGAGGCCGGCAACCTGCTCATCTGCGAGACCTGCCTCGACGCCGGGACGCGCATATCCGAGGTCACCGGGCTGATGATCAAGCACGTCGACCTTGAAAAGGGCACCATCCAGATCGCCCAGCGCAACTGGCGCGGCGACATCGACGTGCCCAAGACGGAGAAGAGCAAACGCATGCTCGCGTTGGGCGGGCTGGTCCGACGCTACCGCGACTGGATTGCCAAGCTCCCCAATAAGGGCCCCGACGCATTTGTGTTCCCCAACGAGGCGGACTCCTCGCAACCGATTGAGCCTCCGTATATACGGAGCCCGCCGCTAACACCCGTGTGTACTTGGACTTACCTCACCACCCCCTCAAATTCTATGAAACTCCCGCTTGCCCACGAGGGCCACGCGACGCACGGCCGCAGCGGTCCGCCGAACGCGAGAGCCAGCCCAGGCGGCTCGCTCACGCGCGCAGAAAAACGTGTGCAAAGTGAGAGCGAAACGGTGCGGCGGGAAACCGGGCCGCTCGCTGACGGCACGGCGCATGCTCGGGGGCGCCGGAAGGCGATCGATCGAATCGCTACACCCTCTGACTTATGCGTGTCTATAGGAGGCGTACCAGTTGCGGGCCGGCCACTTCGCCTTGTAGACGGCACTGGGGAGCGAATCCTCGGTCCGGATACCCCATTGCATCAATTCCTGCAACAGATGCGCCTGTTCGGCCAGCACGGCAGGATCCCCGAAGCGGTTTTGCAGTTCATAAGGGTCCTGCGCCAGGTTGTACAGCTCGCCGCGGCCCAACTCGTCCAGCAGCAGTTTCCAGTCTCCCATTCGCACCATTTTGAGATAGCCGCTCTGCGTACAGGAATTCAGCGTATCCACCAAGATGCCGCCATCCGAAGTCTTGCGGGTCGCGACGGAATACGGCACGTGATCGGATTCCTCATAAGAAATACCGCCGAAGCCCACCTCTGCGTAGATGCTGCGGAACTCTTCCCGCGGGTACGTCTTGCCCTGCAGCATAGGCCATAAACTGCGGCCCTGAACTCCAAGCGGGACCTCCAGGCCGGCCGCCTCGCAGAGTGTCGGCATGACATCCGCGATGGAGACGTGTGCCGGATTGCCGCGAGAGGGCGCAATATTCCATCCCGACCATACCATGGGAATACGAATGAGCGTCTCCGGCATGCCGACGCCCTTCCGCCACAGGCCATACTCGGCAAAGTAGTCGCCGTGATCGGCAACGAACACAACAATCGTGTTCTCCGCCAGTCGGCGCTGTTCGAGGAGGCGAACGAGCCGTGCAATTTGATCGTCGATCATGCGCAGGGCGCCGAGATACACAGAACGGTAGCGCCTCCATTGCGCGTCGTATCCGGGATAGGCGGCATCCATGGCCTCCCGCATCCAGCGCCACTTGTAATTCCGCCGGACCAGGGTTTCCGGAGCAGCGGCGCGTTCGGGAACACTTTCCGGCGGAAACAGGTCGAAGTACGGACGCGATACCTGGTAAGGCGGGTGTGGCTCGGGAAAGCTCACCCACAGCAGAAACGGGTTTTGACCCGCACCCTCTATGAACTCCGCAGCGTCGGACACGATACGGTGCGGATGTTGTACTTCGGCCGGAAACGGCGCAGGCTCCAGGCTGATATGGAAATGCAGGCTGCCGAGCCACTTCTCGAATTCGGCATACTGGCGCGGCGCATCGGGAGGCATCCATCCGCCGGCGTGGGAATACTGCCGGCAGAAATCCAGATGCTGCGGCTGAATATGGGAATGGTTCTTGCCTGCGAGGCCCACCCGGTAACCCTGGGGCCGGAAAACGTCCACGATATCCTTTGCATAAGTGGCATGCTTGAGGCCACCGTTTTCCCGAACGCGGTGCGCATGCGGCCAGCGACCAGTGAGCATGCTGACGCGGCTGGGGCAGCAGACCGGGGCCGTGGCATAAGCGCGATCGAAGCCTACGCCGTTCGTGGCCAGGCGGTCGAGCGTGGGCATGGTATCCAGCGGAAAACCGGAGCCACGCGTGAGCCCGGCGCGCTGCTGGTCCGTCATGATGAGGACTATGTTGGGCCGGGAGGCAGCAGCCCGGGCGCCCGGCATCGTTCCAGCCGCAACCAGACCGGCTTTGAGAAAATCGCGACGGTTAGACATTGCCTTAATGTATCGCCCTTGCAAGTCTGGCGAGTTCGAAGCGATGCCCCTCCAGAAAAGCACTTTAGGCGCGATCTGATTCACCCTTGGCAGGCCGGTTGTCGCGCTGATGCGGCCGAACAGGAGATTACTCAGGTGTGCATCGCGCATTCCCCGCGCGACCCTACCGGCGCCGCACGCGGGCCGGAGTCGAACTGTCAGCACCTCTCAGGCGTCCGCGTGGTTCCGGAAGAAGAGGTCCAGCGCTTCTTTGTTCTTCGCCGAGAGCCGGCCGGAAAGCTCGCGCATCTCCGAGCGCCCGAGCGGCCGGAAGGCCTTGGCCAGCCGCACGTTGTCTACAATGTGCTCCAGTTTGGGCATGCCCACCACCGCGGCGCCCACCGGCAGGGAGAGCGTGTAGTAGAGCAGTTTCTCTATCGATGCCTGACCGGCGAGCCCATCCTGCGCGAAAACCTTCATCGCCAGCACGCCCATCTTCTTCCGCACGGCCACCGGCAGCGCGGTGGTTTCGAAGGACGGCTTCATGGCGGGGTTGGGAACCATGCTGCCCTTGCCGTTCATCATCGACACCGTGCCGGCGTTCAGCGCCATCTGCGTGCAGTCGAAATCATGCCGTTCGAGCGCCGTCTTCAGCGCCGGCGGGTTGGCATGACACGTGATCCCGATGAAGCGCGTCATCTTCTCGTCGCGGAATTTCAGGACCTGCTCCAGCACCCCGCCCTTGGCTTCGATGCGCCCCAGGTCGTCCTCGTCCAGCAGCGAGTGGATGTGCAGCAAGTCCACGCGGTCCACCTGCAGCGCTTTCAAGCTGGTCTCGACCGTGGCGCGCGCCGCCGCCCCGTCGCGCGAGCTCAGCTTGGTGGCCAGGAAGATGCCGTTCCGCCGTCCGTGGAGGGCCTTCCCCACCCGCGTTTCGGAAAGATGGTTTCTGCCGTAGTCGTCGGCGCTGTCGATATAGGTGATGCCCAGATCGAGCGCTTTGTGGATGGCTTCGAGCGCCTGATCTTCTTCCTTATATTGAAGGAACCGGCTGCCGGCTCCCATCGCCAGGATGGAAACGCGTGCGCCCGTCTTGCCCAGCACGCGCGTGGGCATGCCGCGGGTGGCGCCGTCGCCCGCCGGGGCGCCTTTTGTGCCGCCCGCCGCCACCGCCCCCAGCGCCGTGGTTTCCAGAAATTCGCGCCGCGAAATACTCATAGGGCCTCCTCCAGGATATGGTAGCCGGTTTTCCCGAAACCGGGTTACCGCCCGCCGCGGAGTTCTCCTCAATCGTGGTGGCCGTCGCTGCTCTGTTGCTCCCGAAGGTTAAGCCCGTGTTCGATCAACTGGGCCAGCCCCAGCCCGCCCTGCTTGGCCAGTACCATGGCCAGGTGCTCTTCCGCCATCCCGGTAACGCAGTCGCTCGACCCGTCCCCGCCTCCCAGCCATCCGCCTTCGCTGCCGCGCGCTTCCCGCAGGAACTGCGCCAGCAGCAGCGCTTCGAACTGCTGCGCGGCGTCGTGCGCCTTGGCGGGATCGTCGCGCGAAATCGTGGGCAGCGGCGTGCCGGCCCCCGCCGCCAGTTGCCCGATCCCTGATACGTCCATTTACAGTACCTCCACCTCCGCATCCAGCGCACCCGCGCTGTGCAAGGCTTGCAAAATCGCGATCACGTCGCGCGGCGTTGAGCCGATCGCCGCCAGCGCGCGCACCAGTTCCTCTACCGTCGCACCCTGTTTCAGAATCAGGCTGCGCGCCTTCTCCTCGTGCGCCGCCACCGCCGTCTGCGGCACTACCTGCGTGCTCCCCTGCGCCAGCGGTCCGGGCTGCGAGATCGTATAGTCGGTCTGAATCTCCACGCTCAGGTTGCCGTGCAGGATGGCCACCGGCGCGATGCGCACGTCCTTGCCCAGCACCACCGTGCCGGTGCGCTCGTTGATCACCACGCGCGCCACGCTGTCGCCCTCCACCATGATGCCCTCCAGCGCGGCCACGAACTCCACCGGCCGCGCCGCATAGGAAGCGGGGATCGCTATATTCACCAGGCCGGAGTTTTCCGCGCGCGCGAGCGCCGGCGCCGCGCCCATCGCACCCGCCGCACCTGCCGCACCCGCCGCACCGTCGAATTTCTTGTTGACCGCTTCGGCGATGCGCGCCGCGGTGGTGAAGTCCGGCTGCCGGATTTGCAGCTTGACCGTACTGCGCGGCTCGACCGAAGGCGCCGCCCGCTCGACAATCGCGCCAGAGGGCGCGCGGCCCACGGTCGGATGATTCACCATCTGGCCGGTGCCGGCCCGCCCTACCGCGAATCCTCCCGTCACCACCGGCCCTTGTGCCACCGCATAGATCTCTCCGTCCGCGCCCCGCAGCGACGTCACCAGCAGAATCCCGCCCTGCAGGTTCTTGGCATCGCCGATGGCTGCCGCCGTGGCGTCGATGCGCATGCCGGGCTGAGCAAACGGAGGCAGGTTGGCGGTCACCATCACCCCCGCCGTATTGGTCACGAGCATGAGTGTGGGGTTCACCGAGATGCCCATGCGTTGCAGCATATTGGTAAGGCTTTGCGCGGAAAACAGGGTCATACGGCTGTCGCCCGTGCCCGCCAACCCCACCACCAGCCCATATCCAATGAGCTGGTTTTCCCGCACCCCTTCGATATCCACCAGGTCTTTCAGCCGCGCCGCCGACGCGCAAAACGGAAGAAGAATTAGATTCACCACAGAGGCACAGAGAACGCAGAGGAAGCACGGAGAAAACCAACCGAGGGTCTTCTCCGTGAAACCTCTGTGAACTCCGTGGCTCTGTGGTGAAAATGAGATTGGGCCGGTTTGCGTCATAAGCGCCTCAGAATGGCAACAATCCCAGCAGCAACCGGTACAGGAAGAACGGCCGGCGAATGGCGTCGCCGACCACGCCCTTGCCGTTGATCTGTATCTCCATTTGCGCCACGCGGTTGGAAGGCACCGTGTTGAACAGGTCCAGGTCCGCGGGCCGCACCACGCCGCGCAGCGTCATGATCTGGCGCTCGGAATTCACCGAGATGTCGCGCGACGCCTCCACCACCAGATCGCCGTTCGGCAATACCGCGATCACGCGCGCCGAGAGATTGGTGCTGATGCTCGTCGTCCGGCTGGTCGTGCCCTGCCCGTTCAGTTCCGTGTCGCCGGAAGTGTTCGCCAGGTTGGCCCACCGCCCGGCGGGATTGGTCAGCCCGCCCAGCGCGCCGATCGAATTCTTCGAACTGGAGACGCGCGCGGTCTTGGTCGTACCGCCCGCGACCGCCGAAGCCTGTTCGTCGACTATGATGGTCACCACGTCGTCTACCTGGCTGGCGCGCACGTCGCGCGCGATGTCCATCAGCCGCGAGCCCGGAATCCAGATGGTGCCCGGCGTGGGCGGCACGACGGCCGCCTGCCGCGCCTTGGCTTCCGCAA
The DNA here is from genome assembly GCA_021787555.1 of Acidobacteriota bacterium. Lineage (GTDB taxonomy): Bacteria > Acidobacteriota > Terriglobia > Bryobacterales > Bryobacteraceae > JAJYLS01. Next base: position 6,347 of record JAJYLS010000104.1, read on the forward strand.
CGTAGCGGTCGAGCGGCGAAACCTCCGCCTTGGCCGGCTTCTTGCGCGCCGGCGCCGCCGCTGCAACCAGTAAGAGAATGCATACCAGACGCTTCATAGTCCGACTGAAACCTTTCCCCGGGCTTCCACCCGCGCCGAGAATCGCTTGTGTGAGCTCAGGTTGCGCACCGGAATGGTCTCTCCAATCGCGCCCGCACCCTCCGCCCGCCCCGGAACTTTGAGAAACGCGTTGCCGTTCCGCACCTCCACCTCCACCGTGTCGCCGGTTTGGACCACCTTGGGTGCCGCCAGCCACTCGCGCCGCAGCGCGCTGCCCGCCGTAACCGGGCGGCGCGGCGCCTTGCCGGCGCATTCCCCGATCGTGGTCGCGAACGTGCCCGCCTCCGGAAACTCCTCGCGCTTTTCCACGCGAAGCTGCCCGCTCGCGATGGCACGGCCCGCCGCCAGGTCCGCCCCGGCCACCACGCGCGTGACCGTCATCGTGACCCGCACCCGCGCCCACACCGTCCACCGTAGCCGCGGGGCATACCGCACCCATCCCGTCCACAACGCCTCTCCGCCCATGCGGCGCAGCCCCGCCGGCGAAAACTCCAGCTCGCCTGCGGGCACCGGCCCGCGGGTGAACTCCACAACCTCGATGCGCGCTTCGGGCAACTGCCGCTGCATCGCGGCCAGCAGCCGGCCGGCATCCAGCGCTGCCTGGCGCCGGGCAAAGCAAGGTTCCGCCTGGGGCTCCCCGGGCACTCCATAGCGCACCGCCAGGCGCCGCAACTCGGCCCGCCGGAATACCCGCGCCACCCCCGGCGCCGGGGCGAATGCCAGCACCGTATTGGCCGGCACCGCCCGAAACGCCGGCACGGCGCGCGCCAGGTCGCCCGCGGTGATCGAGTCGGCGCCCGGCTCGACTGCCAGACAGCCTGCCAGCGCCGCTGCCGCCATTGCCGCCAGAACCGTCATTGCTTCAGATTGTTCACGTTCTGGTACATCTGATCGGCCGCCTGCACCACCTTGGAATTGGCCTCATAGGCGCGCTGCGCCACGATCAGGTTGATGAACTCCTGCACCACCGAAACGTTGGACTGCTCGGTGTAACCCTGCAAAATACTTCCCAGTCCCTCCTGCCCGCCGGGCACTCCCACGATCGGATCGCCGGACGCGTCCGTGGGCGTGTACAGGCTGTCGCCCATGCTGTTTAAACCCGCCGGGTTCTGAAAACTGACGAGCTGGATCTGTCCCGCCTGCTGCGAGGCGGTCTGCCCCGGCTGCGTGTAGGTCACCGTGCCATCCTCGGCGATGGTGATCTGCTGCGCGCTCGGCGGAATGGTGATCTGCGGCTGGAGCAGGTTGCCGTCGGAGGTGACCATGTTGCCGTTACGGTCCAGTTGGAACTGCCCGTTGCGCGTGTAGGCAATCTGCCCGGTGGGCAATTGCACCTGGAAGAATCCCTGCCCCTGGATCACCAGGTCGAGCGGGTTCTGCGTCTGCGAAAAATTGCCTTGCGTAAAGATGATTTCGTTTGAAGCCGGCCGCGTGCCCAGGCCGAGCTGCAAGCCCGCCGGCACCACGGTCTGCTGCCCCGCCGCCGCGCCGGGCTGGAGCACGCTCTGGTACATCAGGTCCTGAAACTGCGCCCGGCGCGTCTTGAAACCGGCGGTGTTGGCGTTGGCCAGGTTGTTGGCGATATTGTCCACGTTGGTTTGCTGCGCCGACATTCCGCTGGCGGCGCTATACAGTGCCCGAATCATGCAATCTCCTTAAAATCCCTCGAAACTTGTTATGACCCCACCTTGGCCACCTGTTCCACGGCCTGCTGGTCCATTTGCTCGCCCAGCTCGGCGGCCCGTTGCAGCATCTCGAACTGCCGCATCAGGTTGATCAGCCGCACCGCTTCGCCGGGACTCGAGGTATTGGAATCCTCGAGCTTGCCCTGCTCGACGGTCGTGTCCGGCGGCGCGCCGGCCGGAGCCGAGGACGCGCGAAAATAATTGCCGCCTTGCTTGGTCAACCCCGCTGTGCTGGTGAAATCCGCGATTTCCAGCTTCCCCACAATTACGCCGTCTTGCCGTATGGTGCCGTCGGCCGCGATATCGACCGTCCGGCCGGACTGGAGCGTCAGCGGCTTGCCCCCCGCGGCCCCCCGCACCGCATAGCCGTCGGCGGTGATCAGCTTGCCGTCGGCAGACAGGTGAAAATCGCCGTTGCGCGTGTACAGCGGCCCGCCCGGCCCCTGGACGGCGAAAAACCCCTTCCCGCTCAGGGCCATGTCCAGCGGATTGCCGGTCGCATGCACTACGCCCTGCGAAAGGTCCACCCAGGGGCGCTCGATCACCGGCATGGTCGAGACGGCGCCTGAGTCCTGGGCCTCCGGCGCCAGATACAGGCCGTAGAATGCGCGGTCGGCCTTGTAACCGCCGGTGGACGCGTTGGCCAGATTGTTGGCCGCCAGATCCAGCGTTTCCATGCGGGCGCGAAGCCCGCTCGCGGCCATCGCGGTAATGGAGTCCATACACGGGTGCGTTCCTGCAAGCGGGGCTCCAAAGAGGAAGGCGCTCGAAATCCGAGAAAACGTACCGATAAGCGGAAAAGGGAGGGGTGCTGGCGCGACAAGTTTTTGGCGGCGGCGGCGTGGGTGACGAGATCCTGACACACACCGCCCTCCTAACCACAACAAAACGCGCCCCACCAATTGGCCGCCGATTTGCATTTCTTCCGCCCGTGACCGCCGTTCCGCCGCTCGCCTTGCTGCTCCCCGCCCATCAGCCGCGTCCCCGATCGGCATCCCTCGAGACCACGCCTGTGACGGCAGCCGCGAAGCGGTCCGCCAAAGCCGGCGCGCCCGACGCGGCGCTGCTGTTTACCGCGCTCCTGGGGGCCATGGTCGCGCTCCCCAGCCAGCCTCCTTTGGAGCCCGCCCCAAAAGCTCCGCAGGACTCCTTCAAGAATGTTGCGGGGGCTCCTGCGGAAAAGCAGCCGGAGCCACCGCCGACCCAGGAGAGGGAGCCGGCCAGCCCGCCAGCGGGCCTGCCGGGCGTTCCCCTGCCAGCCGGCGTGCCGGCCGTGGCGCCCCAACCGGCAACTCACGGACCACGGCGCACCGCCGCTGACGCTTCCGTACCTGTGGCCAAGGCCGCAGCCTCCGTCCCGGACCAGGCCCCATTGCCTCCCACCCCGGAGACGGCGCCGGCACAGCCGCAGCCGGACAAGTCCACTGGCGGCCCTGCGCCGCGAGTGAAGTCCGTAGCGAAAGGTCCCGTTTCCCAGCCCGAAAAGCGGGCCGAGCCGATGCCCGCCGCTTCTGCGCCCGCGGCACCCGCGTCCGTTACATCCGTTGCACCGGCCGTGCCCGCGCCCGGGGTGCAATCCGCTCCAGCGCCAGGACCGGTCCCGGCGCCCGAGCGGCCGCCACAATCCGGCCATCACAACGCCCCCGCGCCCCCACGGAAAGCAGCGCCGCGGCCCAAGCCGGATGGGATCCCGCAACTCACCCCGGAATTGCCGCCGCCCGTGACGCCGCAGGCTGCCCCATCTTCGCTCGCGCCAGCACCGGCGCCGACAGCCGCACCGGCACCCGCCGCGGATCCCGCGCCGCAACCGCATGACAATCCCGCGCGTGCCAGCTCGCCGGCCGAAACCCTATCCGCCCCAGCCCCGGCGGACCCGGCGGGGCCGCCGGCGCCCCTGGCCTTCAGCGCGCGCCTGGTCCCCAGCGCTTCCACGGCCGTCCACTCCTCGAAGCCGCCAGCCGCAACTCCGCGCATCGCGACAACGCCCGCCGCGGTGCCCACCAACTCGCCGGACCGGCCCGCCATCGCGCCGTCCGCGGACACGCACCACGTGTCCGCGCCGCATCCGCAGAGCGACCGCAAAGACGACCTCGCGCGCAACGCCGCGCAGCCGGACACCCGGTCCACGGACGCACCCCGGCCGCAGCCGGAAATCCCGGGAATAGCGCAGCCCGCTCCAGCCGAAGCACCCAAGACCGGCACGGTCCGCGTGGAAAACCGTCCGCCCGAGGCGGCCCCACCCGATAAGCCCGCCGCGCCCGAGCCCCGCGAGCCCATCGTCCGGCCGCCCGAAGCCCCCGTCCGCGACATCAGCTTGCACCTGGCCGGGCAGCAGCACGTCGCCGTCCGCCTGGTGGACCGCTCGGGCGAGGTACAGGTCTCGGTGCGCACACCCGACCCGCGCCTGGCCGACGCGCTGCGCGAGAATCTTCCCGCGCTGGGCACGCGCCTGGAAGCCGCGGGATTCCGCTCGGAATCGTTCCACGCCACCCCTGCCTCGGCCGAGACGCGGCGCGAAGCCACCGCCGCCGCCCCCAGCCCGCACGGGCCCGACGCGCAAGCCAATAGCGAGGGCGGAAGGCACCATCAGCAGGATCCAAAACCCAAGGCCCCGCCGCGGGCGGAATCCAAACAGAAAGGAAACCCATTCGCATGGCTCATCTCATCACTCACCTGACCAGGAACCTGGCCCCGGTTTATCACGTACCCATCCGCAAAGGGAACGCGGGCACATCCTCTTCCTCCACTTCAGCCGCCTCCACCGGCCAGCCAGCGGACGACTCCTCGTCCTCTTCGGCCCCGGATTTCCGCGCACTGTTCAGCGGCACCGTGACTCCCGCGCTTACCGCTCCTCCGCCGAACCCCGCGCCCACCGCGGAATCGGTCTTCGGGCCGAATCCCTGGGTGCAGAACCCCACCTGTCAGGGGCCCGGCGGCATCATGATCGCCTATAACCCGTTCTATTTCGCCACGCCCGATACCGCCGCCAAGGTCGCCGCCATGGTGGGCGGCACGGTGGTCGATGCCAATGTGTTCACCCCCAATGGCGGCGCATTCATGCAGGGCCTGCCCAACAAAATGGTGCAGCTCCCCGACGGCAACCTGATCAATCCCGGCCTGATCGCCTCGTTCTACACGCAAGGCTACCCGCAAAACGTGATCGACCAGATGATCGCCAACGAAGTCCGCAACACCTAAAGAGAGGAGATACCATGGCACCCACCCAATCGGCCGGCACTACCGGCACTACCGGCACCACCGGCACAAGCGGCGGCACCGGCAGCGGCGCGGCCCAGCCCGCAAACGAAACCATGTTCATGCAACTGCTGGTGGCGCAGCTTCAAAACCAGAATCCCCTGGACACCCCGACCGACCCCACCCAGTTCGTCAGTGAGCTGGCGCAGTTCCAGCAACTCGAGCAGTCCACCAACACCAGCCAGAACGTGGCCTCGATCCTCCAGATCCTCAACCAGCTCGTGCAACAATCCGGCGGCACGTCGTCCACCGGCAACACGCAATCCTAAGGAGCATTTCATGTTCACTTCTTTTTCGACGGCACTTTCCGCACTCAACGCAACCTCCACCGCCATCGACGTGGTGGGCAACAACCTGGCCAACCTGAACACCCCGGGCTTCAAGCTCAGCGAGGTCTGTTTCAACGACCTGGTGACGCAGTCGCTGGGCGCCGGCCTGGGCGAGACCCAGGTGGGATTCGGCGTGGGCCAGCCGCTCACCATCCGCCAGTTCACCCAGGGCGCGATTCAGACCACCGGGGGCGTGCTCGATGGGGCCATTGCGGGCGACGGCTTCTTCGTGGTCCAGGACGGCGCCGGCCAGACGCTGTACACGCGCGCCGGCAATTTTCAGACCGATAAAGACGGCAACCTGCTGACCGTCGAAGGCGCCAGCGTGCTCGGCTGGACCACCATCGATCCCACCACCGGCCAGGTGGATACCAACGGGCCCATCGGCAAGATCGTCGTGCCGGTGGGATCGCTCCAGCCGGCCACCCCTACCAGCCAGTTCAGCCTGGACTTGAACCTGAACGCCGGGGCGGCGGCGGATACCACCTCCGACTTCTCCACCCCGATTACGGTCTACGACAGCCTGGGCACCGCGCACGTGCTGACCGTCAACTTCGAGAAGACCGGGGCCAATACGTGGAGCTACCAGGTGACCATGCCGGGTGACGACGTGACCGCCGGAACGGCGGGCACACCGTACGACATCACCGGCGCCAGCGGGACCCTCACCTTCGACAGTTCCGGGAACCTGACCGACCCGGCGTCCGGCAGCCCCGTCACCTTCGACATCACCGGTCTTTCCGACGGCGCGGCCGATATGACGGGCCTTACCTGGAACCTCTATAACAGCTCCGGCGCGGGGCGGATCACGCAGTTCGGACAGCCTTCGGCCCCGTCGGCCAGTTCGCAGAACGGAGCGCCCGCGGCGCAACTGGTGCACGTAGGTCTGGCCGACGGCGGTCAGATGCTGGCGCAGTATTCCAACGGCAATCAGGTGGTGGTCGGCCAGGTGGCCATGGCCTCCATCCGCAATCCGAATACCCTCATCGCCCAGGGCCAGAACAATTTCCTGCCCAGCGCGCTCACCGCCGCGCCTTCCATCGGAGTGCCCGGCACGGGCGGCCGCGGCAACATTCAGGGTGGATCCATCGAAGCGTCCACCGTGGATATCGCCCAGGAGTTCACCAACCTGATCGTCTACCAGCGCGATTATGAGGCCAACGCTCACGTGGTGACCACGGCCGATCAGTTGAGCCAGGACACCATCAACCTGATCCACTAGCCGGATGCCGAACACCGCATTGAGAGCTGCCGATAAACGCAGATCAACGCCGATAAAGCCCTTTCTTCAATCTGCCTTCATTTGCGTTCATCGGCGGCTAACTTTTTTTCGTAACCACTAACCTTTTTTTGGAAATCCGCCGATGTCTCCTCAGGAAGAAATTGCGCCGCTGGGCGAAGTGCCGATGGAAATCGAGGTGGAACTCGACCGTCTGGTGATGACCACTCGTGAAGTTCTGCAACTGGAAGAGGGCAGCGTCATCGGCACCTCGCGCTCGGCCGGCGAAAACATCGATCTGTACGTGGGCGGTGTGCTCTGCGGCTCGGGCGAGATCGTGGTCATCGAGAACGCCCTGGGAGTGCGGATCACCGACTTCCGCGACGACTGAGGAGGCTATGGAGTTCTTCGAGCAGATTGCGGCGGCGGCGCTGGTCATCGGCCTGCTGGCCGCGGCGCTCTGGTGGCTGCGCGGGCGCGGCTTCGCGGTGCCGGTGCGCAGGGCGCGGCGGAGGCTGGAAATCCTGGAACGCCTGCCGCTGGGGCCCCACCACGCCCTCCACCTGGTCCGGCTGGGCGCCCGCACTCTGCTGGTGGCGTCTTCGCCGGCCGGCTGCGCGCTGCTGGATACCGTGCCGGTGAGCGAACTCGATGCCGCGGGGGGAGAGAACCGGTGAACGTTTTCGCGGCCGCCGCGCTCGCCTCCGACCCGTTCGGCGTGCTGGGCATTTCCGCCTCCAGAAACGGCGGGACCCTCAGCGTCCCCATGCAGATCGTCCTGCTGCTGACCCTCCTGGCCCTGCTGCCGGCGGCGGTCATGTCGGTGACGCCGTTCCTGCGCATCACCGTAGTCTTACACTTTCTGCGCCAGGCGTTGGGCACCCAGACCGCGCCTTCCAACCAGGTGCTCCTCGGCCTGGCCCTGTTTCTCACCATCGTGATCATGCAGCCGACCATCGCCGAGGTCTACCACCGCGGCTGGGAGCCCATGGAGGCCGGCCAGTTGACCACCACCCAGGCCCTGGAAGAGAGCGCCAAACCCCTGCATACGTTTCTGCAGCGCTACGCGCGCGAGAAGGATATCGCCCTGTTCGTCCAGATGTCGCACGCGCCCGCGCCCCGCAACCCGGCGGACCTCGACCTGCGAGTCCTGATCCCCGCTTATATCCTCTCGGAGCTGAAGACCGGCTTTCAAATCGGCGCCGTGCTGTACCTGCCGTTTCTGGTGATCGACTTGGTGGTGGCCTCGCTGACGCTCTCGGTCGGCATGGTGCAGTTGCCGCCGGTGATGATTTCGGCGCCCTTCAAGATTCTGCTGTTCGTGCTGGTGGACGGCTGGAACCTGGTGGTCGGTTCGCTGCTCAAGAGCTTTTACTCATGACCTCGCAAATGGTGGTTGACATCCTGCGGCAGGCGCTCATGGCGACTTTCTGGCTGTCGGCGCCTCTACTCGCCATCGGCTTTCTGGCAGGTATTGCGGTGAGCCTGGTGCAGATCGACACGTCCATGCAGGACAACGCCGTGAGCACGATCCCGCGGCTGGTGGCCTTCCTCGCCGGCGGCATGCTGCTGCTCCCCTGGATGCTGCACCGCGCCGCCGCCTACACGGTAACGCTCTTCGGAGATTTGAGCCGCTATGCACGATGAAAAAAGGAGTCAGGAGTCAGAATCCTGGAGTCAGAATCCTGACGCGCCCCGCTCTTCTGACTCCCGTCTCCTGACTCCTGACTCCTCAACTCCTAGCTCCTTCTTATGACGTTTTCCACCGCCGCTCTTTTCGGCTTTCTCCTCGTGCTGGCGCGGGTCACGGGGGCGCTGGCGTTCGTGCCCTTCCCGGGATTCGCCCGCGCCACCGCGACGGCCCGCATTGCCTTGTGCCTGGGGTTCACTCTGGCGCTGTACCCGCGTTGGCCGGCGGTGGATGCCTCCAGGGCCACCCCGGCGGCGCTCACCGGCTGGCTGCTGGCCGAGGCGGCGCTGGGAATCTCCATCGGGCTGACCGCCGCCATGGTTCTTGAGGCTTTCACGCTGGCCGCCCAGATCCTTGGCCTGCAAGCCGGTTACGGCTACGCCTCCACCATCGATCCCAACACCCAGGCGGATTCGGGCGTGCTGCTGGTTTTCGCGCAGCTCATCGCCGGAATGCTCTTTTTCGCCCTGGGCTTCGACCGTGAGATCCTGCGGCTGTTTGCGCGCAGTCTCGAAAAAATCCCCGCCGGCGCCTATGTTCTCGGCCTGCCGGCCGCGGCGGAGGTGATCCGCCTGGGCGGAGCACTCTTCTCGGCGGGGCTGCGGCTGGCGCTGCCGGTGGTGGCGCTGCTCATCCTGGTGGATGTGGCGCTGGCGCTGCTCGGCCGGCTGCACGCGCAACTGCAACTGCTCTCGCTGGCGTTTCCTATCAAGATGCTGCTCACGCTGGCGGTCTGGAGCTGGGTGGCGCTGCTGTTCCCCCGCATTCTCTCCGGCCTGGGCGGCCAGGCGTGGGGCGCCACGCGCCGGATTTTGGGGATATGACGCCAGATGCCCGACCACAGCGCGCAAACCGAGCCGCCCACCAAACGGCGCCTGGAAAAGGCGCGCAAGGAAGGGCAGTTTCCCGCCGCGCGCGAGCTGGTCGCGGCGCTCCAGTTCATCTGCTTCCTGGCCCTGATCGGCGCGGGAGGCGCCGCCTGGCTGGCCCGTTTTCGCGCCACCACGCGGTCGCTGCTGGCGCTCGCTTTCGCGCGCGAGCTCGGCTTCGCGGATTTCGAGCGCATCGCCTGGATGCTGTTCTGGCGCCATTTTCTTCCGCTGATGGCGGGCGGCATGGCGGTGGCCGCGGCCACCGTCGGGTTCCGGCTGCTCACCACGCGCTTCGGCGTCAGCCTGAAAAAACTGGCGCCCGATGCGGCGCGCTTCAATCCGGTCTCCAAATTTCGCGAGCTGCCGCGCCAGGCGCTGCCGTCTCTCTTGCAGGCGGCCGTAATGTTGCCGCTGTTTCTGTGGGCGGTGTATGCCATCGCACGCGACAAGCTGGAACTCTTCCTGCGGCTGCCCCTGCGCAGCCCCGAAAGCGGCACCGCGTTTCTCGGCCGCTCGCTCCTGGGTCTCGGCTGGAAAGCGGCGGCGGTCTTCCTGGTTTTCGGCGCGGTGGACCTGGCGCGCGGCCTGCGCCGCTACAAGCGCGACCTGCGCATGAGCAAGCAGGAAATCCGCGAGGAGATGAAGGATCTCGAAGGCAATCCGCAGATGAAGGCGCGCATCCGCCGCCTCCAGCGCGAACGCGCCCGGCGCCACATGATGAAAGACGTCGCCACCGCCACGGCGGTGGTCGTCAACCCCACGCATTTCGCCGTGGCCCTGCGCTATTCCATGGAGAGCATGGCGGCCCCGGTGGTGGTGGCCAAGGGCAAGAACTACCTGGCGCTGCGCATCCGCCAGATCGCCGTCGAGTACGAGATTCCCATCGTCGAGAACCCGCCGCTGGCGCAGGCGCTGTATCGCGCGGCAGAGGTGGGGCAGGAGATCCCCGCGCACCTGTACCGCGCCGTGGCCGAAATCCTGGCCTACATTTTCAAACTCATGAACGGGAGGCTGCCATGAGGAATCAGAATTCAGGAGTCAGGAGACAGAATGCACCGCGCGCTACTCTCCTGACTCCTGACTCCTGGCTCCTGACTTCTGGCTCCTGGCTCCTGACTCCTGGCTCCTGGCTCCTGGCTCCTGCATTATGACCCCATCCAAAGTCCTCTCCGCGGTCCCCCTTTCCAGCCTCGGCGAGCTCGCCGTACCGCTTGCGGTGCTGGCTATCGTGGTCGCGCTGGTGACGCCCCTGCCGCCGTTCGTGCTGGACCTGCTGATCGTCTCCGATATCCTCATGTCGGTCACGGTCCTGATGGTCTCGCTCTATCTCGTCCGGCCCGTCGAATTCACCTCCTTCCCCACCACTCTGCTGCTGCTCACGCTGTTCCGGCTGGCGCTGAACATCTCCTCTTCCCGGCTGATCCTGCTCAACGGCAACACCGGCACCGCCGCCGCCGGCCACGTCATCGGCGCGTTCGGCAGCTTCGTGGTGGGCGGAAATTTCATCATCGGGGCGGTCATTTTCCTCGTCCTGATCGCCATCCAATACGTGGTCATCAACCACGGCGCGGTGCGCATTTCGGAAGTCACCGCGCGCTTTACCCTGGACGCCCTGCCCGGCAAGCAGATGTCCATCGATTCCGACCTGAACGCCGGCCTCATCGATGAAGCCGAGGCGCGCCGGCGGCGCAAGCAGCTCGCTACCGAAGCGGAATTCTACGGCGCCATGGACGGCGCCTCGCGCTTCACCCAGCGCGACGCCGTGGCCAGCATCCTGATCACCGGCATCAACATCGTAGC
>JAJYLS010000441.1 GCA_021787555.1 Acidobacteriota bacterium
ATATGCAGTTCATGGAGCCGCTGGGGGTGTCGGACAGTTCGGTGGAGGCGTCGTGGGATTACGACCGGGACGACTGGCGGGCGGACTTCGTCGAGGCGGCGCGGGACCTGGGGCCGGGGAGCATCCGGTTCGGCGGGCTGTTCAGCCGGTATTATCGCTGGCGGGAAGGCGTGGGGCCGGCGGCGAAGCGGCCGTGGATGCGGAATTACGTGTGGGGCGGGAAGGAGACCAACCGCGTCGGGACGCACGAGTTCGTGGAGTTCTGCCGGCGGGTGGGGGCGGAGCCGTTCTACTGCGTGAATTTCCTGAGCGATGGGGAGCAGCGCTACCGCGCGCTGGGGCGGACGGGCGATGCGCGGGAGGCGGCAGACTGGGTCTCGTACGCGAACGATCCGGATAACCGTGAGCGGCGGGCGAACGGGGCGGCGGCGCCGATGGGGATCAAAATCTGGCAGATCGGGAACGAGACCTCGTATGGGAACGCGACGTTCAAGAAAGACGAGGCGATCGCGCACACGATCGAGTTTGCCAAGGCGATGAAAGGGCGGGACCCGGCGGTGAGACTGATCGGGTGGGGCGACCGCTCGCGGGACGGCGAGTTGTGGGCGGGCGACCTGGTGAAGCGCGCGGGGGAGTACATCGACTTCGCGGCGATCCATATGGGGATGGGAGCGCGGCGGCGGGACACGGTGCTGCGCGGGCTGAGCTATCAGAAAACGCCGGAGCGGGCGTGGGAAGAACTGCTGGAGCTTTCGGGAATTGTCGAGACGCGGGTGAGCGAACTGGAGAGCGCAATTGCGGGCTCGAAAGCTCAGATTGCGATTACCGAAGGGCACCTGGGCCTGGCGCCCAGCCACGCGAACCCGATTCTGTATGAGTGGCTGACGGCGGCGTATCATGCGCGGTCGTTCAACATTTACCAGCGGCACGGGGCGAAGGTGCGGATCGCGACGGCGGCGGATTTTCAGGGCGACCGGTGGACCAACGTGGCGGTGATGCTGCCGACGCCGCGGGGGAAGAGTTTCCTGATGCCGGTGGGATCGATTGCGCAGCTGTTTAAGAAGCATAACGGCGAGCAAGGCGTGGCGGTGAAGGCGCCGGCGGGGCTGGACGTGGCGGCGAGCCGGACGGGCGGGCGGGTGTATCTGCACGTGGCCAACCTGGATTACCGGAGGGCCATCGAGGCGGCCTTCAAAGTGGACGGCATGACCGTGACCGGCGGGCGGGTGTTCGAGATTGCGCCGGAGGATCCGAGAGAATACGTCGATCAGACGCGGCCGGAGATTTTCGAGCCGCGGGAGCGGGCGCTGGCGGCGGGGCCGGTGGTGAAGTGGCGGTTCGCGGCGCGGTCGGTGGCGGCGGTGGAGTTGGAGACGGCCTCCGCGCGGTGATGCGCCCGGTTAAGCTATAGGGCATGCGTTATGCCTGGATTTTTCTCTCGATACTGGGCGCGGCGTTTGGCCAGAGCCGGTTTTATACGGGGAATCGGGCGCCGCTGGCGCCGAGCCCGCTGATCAAGCTACCAATTGGCTCGATTCGGCCGGAAGGATGGCTGAGGACACAGCTTCAGCTCGAGGCGGACGGGTACTCGGGGCGGCTCAGCGAGATCAGCAAATTCTGCAAGTATGACGGCAGCGCGTGGGTGACGCCGGGGTCGACCGAGCACGGCTGGGAAGAAGCGCCGTATTGGCTGAAGGGATTCACGGACCTCGGATACGTGCTGGGGGACCAGCGGATTATCGCGGAAGCGCGGAAGTGGCTGGACGCGGTGATCGCGAATCAGCGGGCGGACGGGTATTTCGGGACGCGCAAGAATTTGCAGATCCGGCGGGGGGATCAGCCGGAGATGCTCGCGGACCGGCCGCGGGAGGTCATCGATCTATGGCCCAACATGATCATGCTGTATCCGCTGCGGACGCTGTACGAGGCTACCGGCGACAAGCGCGTGATTCCGTTCATGCTGAAATATTTCGCCTGGCAGCGGACCATTCCGCGCGCGGATTTTCTGCCAGCGAGCTGGCAGAAGTATCGCGGCGGGGATAACCTCGATTCGATTTACTGGCTGTATAACCGCACCGGCGAAGCGTGGCTGCTGGACCTGGCGAAGGAGAACCACGAGCGCACGGCGAACTGGATGGCCAACATTCCGACATGGCACGGGGTGAATATTTCGCAGGGGTTTCGCGAGCCGGCGGAATTTTTCCAGCAGGCGCGGGATGCGAAGTATGTCGAAGCGACGGAGCGGGATTATCACATCGTGATGGACGAGTACGGGCAGATGCCGGGCGGGATGTTCGCTGCGGACGAAAACGCGCGGCCGGGGCACACGGGGCCGCGGCAGGCGGCGGAGACGTGCTCGATTGCGGAGTTTCTGGCGAGCGACGAAATGCTGGTCACGATCACCGGAGACACGAAGTGGGCGGACCGGGCGGAGGAGGTGGCGTTCAATTCCCTGCCCGCTTCGATGACGCCGGACCTGAAGGGGCTGCATTACCTGACGGCTGCGAACCAGGTGCAGCTCGACCGCGGGAACAAGGCGCCGATCATACAAAATCGCGGCGATATGTTTTCCTATAACCCGTACCAGTACCGGTGCTGCCAGCATAACTCGGCGCAGGCGTGGCCGTATTACGCGGAGCACCTGTGGATGGCGACCGCGGAGAACGGCCTCGCGGCGGTGCTGTACGCGCCATCGAGCGTGGAGGCAAAGGCGGGCAATGGGGCGGCGGTGAAGATCGTGGAGAAGACAGACTATCCGTTCGGCGACACGGTGGAGTTGAAACTCGCGATGAAATCGGCGGTGCGATTTCCGCTGAAGCTGCGGGTGCCGGCGTGGGCCAAGGGCGCGGCGGCGACAGTGAACGGGCGCGCGGCGGGCAATGAGGCGCAGGGGTGGATTACGATCGACCGGACGTGGAAGAACGGCGATCGGGTGAATCTGACGCTGCCCATGAAGATCGAGATCAAGACGTGGGCGAAGAACGGGAATGCGGTGTCGGTGTATCGCGGGCCGCTGGCATACTCGGTGAAGATCGGGGAGCGGTGGCAGCGGTACGGGAACGATGCGAACTGGCCGGCGTACGAGGTGTTTCCGACGACGGCTTGGAATTACGCGCTGGTGGGGACCCCGAAGCAGGCGATTCAGGGCGCCGTGCGCGGGCAGCCGTTTGCGCCGGATGCGGCGCCGGTGCGGATCGTGGCCCGCATGCGGAAGGTGCCGGCGTGGAAGATGGAGGCGAACGGGATGATCGGCGCGGTGCCGGCGAGCCCGGTGGCGACGAAGGAGCCGGTGGAGGAGATCACGCTGATCCCCATGGGCTGCGCGCGGCTGCGGGTGGCGGCGCTGCCGACGGCACGGTGAGCGATGACCAACCAGATTTACCATCTGCTGCCGCCGGAGGGAGCCAAGATTCTGCTGGTGCTGTTCCTGTCGTTCCTGATGGGGCTGGAGCGGGAGGAGCACAAG
>JAJYLS010000442.1 GCA_021787555.1 Acidobacteriota bacterium
CGTCGCTGTTCGGCGGAAATTGGCAGCGCGTCCGGCACACTCCACATCGTAAGGCCAGTATGCGGCAATCCGCGCGTATTGTAAAGCTATTTCTGAGACACTACACTAGCTTTTCGGTTCCGCCGCTGGCTGTACCCGGCGAATATAAGTTCGCATGAGCGGGTCCGGGTGGAATAACTTCCTCGATCCGCGCCGAAGCAGAAAACACAGGGGTTGCCCCCGGCAGTACCTGAAGATCATTTGTGGTATGAGGTCATACTATGCAAGGGGACGAATGGCGTGTTTGAGCGCGCCACGGCAAGTTGATGGAGCAGGTAATCGGGCTTGATATTGGTTCGTCGACTACAAAAGCCGGGCTGTTTGGATTGGACGGGACAGTTCTCGCGTTGGCAGGCCGCTCCTATCCAACGTACGAGCCGAGACCTGGATACAAGGAACAGCACCCGGAGGACTGGTGGGCCGCGGAGGTCGCTTGTGTCCGGGAGGTTTGCACGTCATCGGCCCCCGGCTCCATTCTCGGCATCGGGGTAGTGGGACACCTCTCCAGCCTGACTTTTTTGGATGCGGCAGGGATACCCATCCAGCCGTCCCTTGGCTTTCAGGACGTACGTGCAGCGGCGGAGGTCACCGAAATCCTGACCACTTTTTCACGGGCGGAACTGGCTGGCTTGCTGGATATCGATCTGCCACCCGGGCCGACGTGGCCGATGCCGCGGCTCTTGTGGTTCCGCAAGCACGAACCGGCGGTTCTCGACCGTACGCGGCACTTGCTCCAGGCGAAGGACTACATCAATCTGCGCTTGACCGGTGTTTTCGCCAGCGATGCTTCCAGCAATCGCGGAATGGTTCACCTGGGCACGGGCCGCCCTGCGGAACGGCTGTTTCGAACTTTTGGCATTCCCGATTTGTTGTCGCCCCTGCATGCCCCTTGCACGGTGATCGGCGGAGTGACGGAACGGGTTACGCGCGAAATGGGCTTGCGGACCGGCATGCCGGTGGTAGCGGGATGGAATGACTTAAACGGGGCCGTTCTGGGCAGCGGCGCTACGCACGCTGGGGACACTTTTAATGTCACCGGCACCAGCGAGCACATCGGTGTGGTGACCGCCAGCCGCCCTCAGGCACCGGAATTGGTCTGCGCACCGTACTTGCCCGGTCTTCGACTGTTCTATGGCGTAACTTCGTGCGGGGGCGGGTCGCTTGATTGGTTCCGGCAGTTCAGTGGCTGCGGCATGGAGCAGTTGCTCGCCGAGGCAGAAGCGGTAGCACCCGAAAGCCTTTTGTATTTACCGTACCTGGAGGGCAAGCGATCTCCGGTCTGGGAGCCCCGAGCTTCGGGCGCGCTAGTCGGGCTACGGTCGACGCACGGGCGGGGCGCCGTGGTGCGGGCAATTATGGAAGCGATCGCGTTCAGTCTCCGCCAGAGCCTCGAAATTATCGACCGCTCCCTGGGCACAAACTGCGGCGCGGTGACCGTGAGCGGCGGTGCATCCCGGATCAGACTTTGGAACCAGACCAAGGCCGACGTTTTCGGGCGGCCCGCCGTCGAACTGGAAAATCCGCACGCGGGAATACTGGGTGCGGCCATCTTGGCGGCCACTGGTGCCGGCGCGTACCGGTCACCGGAAGTTGCCGCTGCGTGCATGAGCCGGCCCAGCGGCCAATACGAGCCCAGGACCGAGGCAACGCCGCGGTATTCGAGGCTTTACGCGCGCTACTGTGAACTCTATTCAGCTCTGAGGCCGATCCTAAACTCTCTCGATGAAGAGCGGCATATGTCTGATCGAAACGCTTTGATTTGCGGCGCTGGGAAAATCGCCCGAGGATTTCTCGCGCACCTGCTTACGTTCTCCGGATATCACGTCACATTTGTCGAGAAGAACCCGGACCTCGTGCGTCGGCTGCGTGCACAAGGACGATATCGCGTCCACATTATGGGTGCTCCCGAAAAGAGCACGGAAATTTCGGGCTTCGAGGTCCTGCCGGCGGAGGACGCGATGGCTGTAGCGGCAGCAGTGGCGGCGGCAAATGTTATTTTCGTCTCTATAGGCGGCCCCAATCTGCCGCAGATCGTGAACATGCTCGCGGCGGGCCTCCGGAAACGATCCGGGGGAGTGAACATCCTCCTGGCCGAGAACTACTTCGAGCCGGCGAAGTGGCTGAGGAAGATGATCCTGGAGGCGCTCTTGCCGATGGAGCGCGACTGGTTCTCGCGCGAGGTCGGAATCGTCGAGACATTGGTCCTGCGCTCGACGATCGAGCCGACCGAGCAAATGAAAGCGGAGGATCCCCTCTGCCTGAACGCGCAGGATATGTGGGAGTTGCCCGCCGACAAGAGTGCGTTTGTCGGCGGAATTCCGCCCATCCAGGGTCTCATGCCGAAAGAGGACTTTCAGGGCGGCCTTATCAAGAAGCTCTTCACCTACAATGCCATTAATGCCGTAATTGCGTACACCGGTTACCTCAAAGGCTATAAATGCCTGGCGGATGCGGCGAACGACCCGGAAATCGGGGAACTGGCGTGTGGTGCCGCGCGTGAATCGAGCGCCGCGCTTTGTTCGCGCTACGACTTGAATTCCGAGGAGCAGGCACGATTCGCCGCGTCGGCCATCGCGAAATATCAGAACCGCGCGATCATCGACCCGATCGAGCGGAACGCACGAGATCCACTGCGGAAACTCTCTCGTCACGACCGGCTTGTCGGGCCGGCATGCCTCGCGGTGGAGCAGGGAGTCCGACCCGTCGCACTCAGCTTCGGGATCGCGGCAGCGTTGCAATATGATGAGCCTACAGATGCCTCGGCGGTACAGCTGACAGAAATCGTTCGCAATAAGGGTGTCCGCGCCGTGCTGGCCGAGGTTTGCGGGATGGCTGCGGATGGGCCGCTCGCCGATCTGGTTGTTGAGGCATTTGAAAGGTCGCGGGCCCAACGGCTTGCGGCTGCTGAAAAGTAATATGCGGAGGCGGATTGGGTTATTGTCGCTCGGATTGCTCGCCGGCGCCGTTTCGGGTTACACCCGGGCGCCGCAGGAGATTATTTTCCGTGACGCAACCGTGCACCCGGATCAGGCTTGTTTCTCGGTGCCGGCCGGCTAAACCCCTGGGCACGTACTTCTGGCGCGGCACTCAATGGCTAGCGGGTCGAACTGACGCGATGATGATCCGGCCCGGTGTAGGCGCGAACGCTCCCGAGTATCTCCGGAATACCCCTGCTCCGGCAGGGGACGCGGAGGCCAAACTGCAATCATTCGGCGATGCGGCCTTCGTACGTTCGCGGCTGCACGATGCCGGGTTCCAGCAGGTTCGCGCACTGTGGTTCCTGAACGGTGGCTACACCGTTGTTTTCGATGAGGCCCTAGCGGGAGTTTCGCATTTGTGATCGCATAGCGCCGTCCTAGTGGTTGTCCCACGCCCGTCATTTGCACCTTTCGCTTGACTTGCGGCCTCAACCATGGCTAGATGAA
>JAJYLS010000105.1 GCA_021787555.1 Acidobacteriota bacterium
TCATGGGCATTTACATGGGAACATTATGCCGCTCGAAAATTAGAGCTATGTACTAAAAGAATCAATGGATTGCCCGCGAATTGCGGCTTATTTCTTAGGGGAACTTCGGTCTAGCCGCCGGCAACTCGATCTTGGCTTCTCCGGTCCGCTTGAACTCGATGGGCAGCGAACCCTGCGCGTTGCTGATCGTGCCCGCCAGCTTGCCCTCCGCGAGCGTCAGGTCGAGTTTCGCCATTTGCAGTTCCACCGCCATGAACTTCACCGAGTTCCCATTGACGGCGAGGTCTTTGACCACCAGCCCTGTCACATTCTGGGCGGGCACACCCATGCTGGCGATCCATTCCGATTTCGCGTTCCGGTTGAGATCGAGCGACAGGCCGACTTCGCGGTTCTCCATCTGGAGAACGCCTTCCCAGTGCCCCGCCGGGCCGGGTTGCGCGAACAACGCCGAGGCAACCCAAAGGACTGCGCCCATCCGGCGCAGAATGTGGAGAGACATCGAGCACCTCTGCCTGGCGTAAGGCAAGAGCTAAATCAGAGTGCCAGGTCCGATTTATTCTAGCGCGGTTTCAGCGGGTTTGGTGGCCTCCGGACTATTCTGGAGTAGTGGATGCTGCGCGCACCGATCTCGTCCGCAGAGGCCGGCGCCTGGAATACGTCACGGTCGCCTGGAACGGCCTGGACCCATTGTTATACAAGAGCCACCTGCTCTTCGGTCGGCTCCGCTCAACAGTACCAGGGTTCGGTCAGATACGGAATCGTCGCACGCGCGGGCCTCGGGTCCTCGCGCCACGCGCCGCAGCCCGCCATCTCCCAAATCCCGCGGAAAAGTTCCAAGCGGCTCTTGCGCTGCCGCTCGGCGTGCTTGATCGCCGTCTGAATTGCCGGGCACAACTCGTCCAGTTCCGCATCCGCACTCCGCCACGAGTAGCACAGCCCCCGCGGATCGAACGGCTCGATGATCGCCAGCACTTCCGGCAATTCGAGCAGCAGCGATCCTTCCGGAATCAGCAGCCGGATGGCAAGCTGGATCGGCGGCACCTGCTCCGGAAGCTCCATCTCGAGCAGCGCGCGCAGGAACTCGCGGTAGCTCGCGCGCGTCGTCCACGGCGTGAACGGGATGAACGTCGGGGCCAGCGGCAGATCGGCCGCCCGCGTCAGCTTCAATGCCTCTTCGAAATCGGCCCGCGTATGCCCCTTCGCCAGCCGGGCAAGCACGGCGTCGTCCAGGGATTCCACCGCGCTCGTCACGAACGCGCAGCCGGTGGCCTTGAGGCGCGGCAACAGGTCCCGGTGCCGCAGCAGGTGCTCGATCTTGACGGTCACATCGTATGTCAACGAGGGCCACTCCCTGTGCAGCGCCTCCACGATGGCCATCGCATGGCCCGGGCCGTTGAAGAAATCCGCATCGCCGAAAGTGACGTGCTCGGCACCCGCGGCCACCTGCCGCCGCACATCCTCCAGCACCACCTCCCGCTGCACCACGCGGAACGCGCCGCGATACACCGGCACCACCGGGCAATGCCGGCAGAAATGCTTGCACCCGCGCGACGCCTCCGTGTAGCCCACGCGCTTCATTGCCCCATCCACCGCCAGTTGGGCATACGCGGCCAGCGGCGGCAGCGCGGCGCGTTCAGGCACCCGGAATTGCAACCGTGCGAGGCCGTTGCCGCTCACCGCGCCCGCCGCCGCCTCCACCAGCGCCTGCTCGAACTCGCCGCCGAAAATGGCATCCACTCCCGCCCGGCGCAGCGCCCGCTCGTTCATCGGCGCGTACAGCCCGTACGCACACAGCCGCGCCCGCGGATTGGCCGCGCGCACGCGCTCGATCAGCGGAAGCGCCAGCCGCGTAGCCGTGTGCATCGGCAGGAAAAAGGCGATGAACCCCGCCTCCTCGACCGCCCCCCGCGGCATCGGCCCGCGCGACAGGTCCGCCACCGTGACCTCGTACCCGGCATCCCGCAGCCACGCCGCCGGCGACGCCAGCCCGAACGGCTGCCGGCCCAGGTCGTAGGTCGAGATCAGCAGCACCCGCACCCCTTCATTATCCGCCACGCTCCGCAACCCCCGGTGTTACAATGCCGCCGATGGCCCACCAATTCTCCCGAAGGCAATTTGCCAGCACCAGCGCAGCGCTCGGGTTTTACGCCCTCACCGCACGCCGCGCCGGTTCCGCGACCGCCGAAACACACAGCATCCGGATCGACCCCGCATCCTCGCTGGGCATCATCCGCCCCCAACTCCATAGCCATTTCTCCGAACACCTTGGCTCCTGCACCTACGGCGGCCTGTGGGTCGGCCCGAACTCGAAGATTTCCAACATTCACGGCTACCGCCGAGAGGCCATCGAATACCTCAAAGCCCTCGGCATTCCCGTCCTCCGCTGGCCGGGCGGCTGCTTCGCCGACGATTACCACTGGCGCGACGGCATCGGTTCCGCCGATAAGCGTCCCAAGACCGTCAACATTCACTGGGGCGATTACGTCGAGGACAACAGCTTTGGCACCCACGAATTCGTCGGCCTTTGCCGGCTGATCGGCGCGGAGCCCTATTTCGCCGGCAACGTCGGCAGCGGTACTCCCGAAGAACTGCGCGATTGGGTGGAATACTGCAACTACCCCTCCGGCAGCCGCCTTTCCGACGAGCGCGCCGCCAACGGTTCTCCCGAGCCTTTCCGCGTGAAATATTGGGGCATTGGAAACGAAAACTGGGGCTGCGGCGGCCAGATGCGCCCCGAGGAATACTCCGGCTATTACCGCCGCTTCGCGAACTTCGTGCGTCCCTTCGGCGGCACCGTTCCCTTCCCCATCGCCTGCGGCCCCAACCGCAACAATAAGGATTGGACCGAGAAATTTTTCGAGGCCATGCCGCCCGGCCGCCGCAATATCGCCGGCTACTCCATGCACTACTATTCCAACGGCCCTCTCCCCGCCACTCGCTACACGCCCGAAGCCATGCAGCAGCAGTTCGAATCCTTCGCGCGCCTGGAGCAGGCCATCGCCGACCAGCGCGAGATCCTCGACCGCTTCGACCCGCAGCACCGCATCGGCCTCATCGTGGATGAATGGGGCGTCTGGGACCGCATGGTTCCCGAAGAGCAGCAGAAGTACGGCCACCTCTGGCAGCAGAATACAATACGCTGCGGTATCGCCGCCGCGCTCGGCCTCAACCTTTTCCACCGCAACGCGGCCAAGCTCTACATGTGCAACATCGCTCAGATCGTCAACGTGCTGCAATCCGTCCTTTTGACCGATGGCGACCGCTGCATTCGGACCCCGACCTATTACGCCTTCGAACTTCTCAAGCCGCACCGCGGCAAGACCGCCGTGAAGGTGGAAAACGACGAGCGCTCGTCCGTGGGCCTCTCCATCTCCGCCTCGCGCCGGAACGGCGAACTGATCCTCACCCTGGTGAACCCCAGACCGGATGCAGCCATGAATGTCGCCTGTTCCGTGGCCGGCAAGTCTGTCTCCGCGGCGACAGCGCGCATTCTCCACCACGCCGACCTGAACGCCTGCAACACCTTCGACCGCCCGGACGAAGTCGTGCCCAAGGATTACACGGCCACCGCCAGCGGCTCGGGGATGCGTGTGGACTTGCCGCCGCTTTCCGTCGTGACCGTTCAAGCCCGCTTATCCTAGTACCGTCATTTCCGGCTTTCGCGCCGAGAGCGCAATTCTGAGCCACTGGAAAGTGATGTCGCCGTCCGCCGTCTGGGCAATCGAGAAGGTCTGCACCACTTCCGGAGGAGCTTCCAGGAAACGCCGGCGCACTTCGGCTGCCGCCGGGCCCTCACAGCCGGCCTTCTGGAGCCAATCGCGGAGGCTGATGGGAACCGATTCGGGGACCTGCTGCAAATCTTCCAGCGCAAACCCGGCGCCGTTCACAAATCCACGCCACTCCGCTGAGGTGTAGTTGCGGATATGCGAGCCGTCGCGCAGATCGTCGATCTGGTTCTGCCAGGCATCCACTCCCGGCGCATCATCCGGTTCGGTGGTATCGGCGATCAACAGCCGCCCGCCCGGCCGCAGCACCCGGTAAGCCTCCGCCGCGAAGCGCGGCACCGATACGAAGTGATGCGCCGCCAGGCGGCAAACCACGCCGTCGAAAACGTCGGACCCGAACGGAAGACTCTCGGCCGCTCCGGTTTCGAAGACCACATTGGCAACACCCGCCGCCCGCGCCCGCCCACGGGCCTCGTTCAGCATCGCCGCCGAGACATCCAGGCCGGTCACCTCCGCAACCAGCGGAGCGAAGGCCACCGCCGTGAAACCGGCGCCCGTCGCTACATCCAGCCACCGGTCTGACTTCCGGCAATCCGCATGTTCGATGAGCCAGGCCAGCGATTCGCTGTTCCATGCATTCCATTGCGCGTTGTAGTGCGGCGCCTGGCGATCGAATTGTTCCTGAGAAGTTCTTGAGGGCATCCCCTTGATTATGCATCCGCGTCGATTATGCATCCGCGCCCGAACTGCCGCGAATTATGATGGCCTCATGCCGGAGTTTCATTTCTACGAGCCAGCGAAAGGACATGGCCTGCCGCACGATCCATTCAAAGCGATTGTCGCGCCGCGACCCATCGGCTGGATCTCGACGCTGGACGCCGAAGGCCGCGTGAACCTCGCACCATATAGCTTCTTCAACGCCGTCTGCGATCATCCGCCGATGGTCATGTTCAGCTCGGGAGGATGGAAGCACACGGTGGCGAATATCAGTGCGACCAGGGAATTCGTCTGTAACCTGGTTACGCGCCCGTTGGCGGAAAAAATGAACCTGACCTCGGCGTCGCTGCCGCAGGGCGCTAGCGAATTCGGCTTCGCCGGCCTCGTTCCGGCCCCCAGCCGGGTGGTTGCTCCTCCCCGTGTTGCGGAATCCCCTGCCGCTCTCGAATGCCGCCTGGTCGAGATCATCCAGTTGCGCGATTTCGAGGGCGCAAAGCTCGACCAGTATATGACGATTGGGCAGGTCGTTGGCGTGCACATCGACTGCGCGTATCTGGGGGACGGGCTATTCGACCTGCTTGCCGCGCATCCGATTCAGCGCGCCGGCTACACGGCGGACTATACCGAGGCGACGATCGGCTTCAAAATGAAACGGCCGCAAGGCCCGGCGCCTCGCACCGATTCTTAGAACTCCCGCCGCGAACGCTCAATCGAAAGCAGTTTCCATATGGAGCACCGACATTGAATTCGGAGGTACCGTCACGATCCTTCCCTTCTTCTCAATCCTCTCCAAAGCATAGGCAGGATGCCAATTCCCAGCCGTCGGATTATTGGGGTTTCCCCAGTCAGGCAGTAAGTCCTTCGAATAAAGTGCCCTGCCATCCTTGAACCCGTTTTCGGCTACATTCGGAAACTCAATCGAGACGGGTTGTGCCAACACATTCAAGATCGCTACCGACCGGAGCGTGCCACCATAATAGA
This sequence comes from Acidobacteriota bacterium, assembly GCA_021787555.1. Lineage (GTDB taxonomy): Bacteria > Acidobacteriota > Terriglobia > Bryobacterales > Bryobacteraceae > JAJYLS01. Next base: position 5,424 of record JAJYLS010000105.1, read on the forward strand.
AGCCAAAAACATCCGGGGTGGTACTTTCCCACTTATTGAAGTGCTGCGGGCCGACGGGGCCATGCAAGACCGGCGCATTACTCAATCCACATCTCGCAAGTCCATCGTTACCTTCTCTTGCCCAGCGGAGGAGGCGGAACATCTCGAACTGGATCGTCGTCCGATCCTTGTCCAGAAGATCCATCGTCTGCTGGCCGTACAGCGTCCAGTAAGTCATCAATGGAACATACGGTACGTAATACGCCGTGTTCAACATGAACCGCGCATTGTAAAGGACCGCAAACATCGTCTGATGTGCCTGATAACGCACGTCCTTATTGCCGGCTTGGCCCTTGCCGATATACAGGGTGGTATTGAATGCCCATTCCGTCACCCAGATCTCTTTGTTCGGAAATACCTGGCGCACTAACTCGAATAAATCCCGGATCTGTCGTGCGTCACTGCGAACCCACGCCCAGCGGGTTACCTGGTCCGCGGTATGCTCGGCCAGGCCGTTTCTTCCCAACTCGGAGGGCACAATATAAAGATGCAAGACCACTGCATCATAGAAATCTCCGGCCCTCGCCAGCCTCAGGATCCAGGGATCGAGTTCGTCAGGCGTATACCAACGGAATACCGGCAGGGTCTTCCCCACATACCGGCCCCATGAAGCTGTTGGCGTAAGGTGGCGATAAGAGGCCACCGGCACGCCGCACCTGGCATGCGGGAAGTATTTTCTTAATACTTGTGTGTGCTGCACCGCTTTGTGGATGTAGGCATCCGCATCGCTCACCAGGTTGCTCCACCTGGGCAGATACAGCTCATTGCCCAGTTCGAAGAACTGCGGTTGTGCGGGCTGCCCGGCCAGAGCCCGGGCCAGGAATTGTGTGTCGCTGGGAGCCGCACCGGCGGCGTCGACGCCCCAAAGGGGGACGGAGTGCCCCGCCCGGGCGAGTTGAGCGAAATCGTTCACGCCCATCCGCTGCGCCTTCGGACTCTCGACGCTGCGCCCCAGTGCCCAACTCCAACTGTTCATTCCGTCACCGCCCGGAAGACGCAAAACCGGCGGCGACAATGCCTTCAGGTTATGAAGCAGAAACGAGCTTCCTTCGGGCCGGCCGGTCTCCGAGGGAGCGCGCATGATCTGGTTTCCCATGGCGATGGAGAAAACATCCTGCCGCAATGGTACCCGCGTCTGCCACTGACCCTTGAGAATCGTCGTGCCAACTGCGCCGGCGTGCAGACCGCAGAGGCCCACAGCGCCGCGCAAAAATCCGCGGCGGGTTTGGGAGGGGAACTCAAGCATATCCGTACCAATTAGTATCAGGAATGCGCCCCGCGGCGGTATGCTGGGGCGAAGGGGGGAACCGATGAGTTCTTCAAATGCTCGTGACCGGCGCGCATTTCTGCGTGCCCTTGGCGGTGGGGCCCTGGTTTCGGCGCTGGTGCGAAAGGGCGAGTCCGCCGCATCGAAGCCGCTGCGCGGCGTGTTTCCCATCGGCCAGACGCCCGTTACGCCAGCCGGGCAACTCGATCTGGACTGCCTCCAGAACGAAGTGAGATTCTGCAACCGGTATCGCGTGCACGGCTTCGCATGGCCGCAGATCGCCAGCGGCTGGGACACGCTCTCCGAACGCGAGCGACTGGAAGGCGCCGAGGCCATTCTGGCGGCGGGCAAGAACGGCAGGACCGCGCTCGTCATCGGCGTGCAGGATCGGGATGGGGACATCGACAAGTCGGTGGCCTATGCCCGCCATGCCGCCACGAACGGCGCCGACGCGATCATCTCTCTGCCGCCCCCTAAAGCCGATAGCGGGACGATCGTCGCCTATTACAAAACTATCGGCAAAGCCACCGATCTGCCGCTAATCGTCCAGACGCACGGCGATATGAGCATCGACCTGGTGGTGGAGATTTTCCGCCAGGCTCCCACGGTGAGGTGCGTGAAAGATGAAGCCGGCAATCCGCTGGAGCGGGTGACGGAGCTCCGCAAGCGTACAGGGGACCGCCTGGCCGTTTTCTCCGGCAACGGCGTCCGCACGATGATCGATGAAATGCGGCTGGGGTTTTCCGGCCATTGCCCGAATACCATGCTGGCGGATTTTTACGCCGCCGCGTTCGACCTTTGGCATGCCGGCAAGAAACGGGAAGCTTTCGATACGTTCGGCCGCATTCAAGCCTTCAACAGCATCACCGGCGCCCAGGCGTATTTAATGGTGGTGCGCGGCATCTTTAAGGAAGACACTAAAATCCGCGGCAACGTGGACCGCAAGGGCGCGCCGCAACTGACGGAAGCCACCAGGCAAGCGGTGCAGGATGCGTGGAATGAATTCATGAAGCCTCACCTGCGCGCGTAAACGAGCGGCCGTATGAGCGAAATGAAGCGACGAACATTTCTTACGGCGGCCGGCATCGGCCTCACCGCCGCCGCGGCCCAAGCCGATCCGCCGGATGCGATCCCGATCATCGATTCCCACATTCACCTCTTCGACCAGACTCGCCCTCAGGGCGTGCCCTATTCCGGCAGGAAAGAGAACACGGAGCCGGCGCTGCCGCCGCGCTACCGCAAGCTGGCTGCGCCACTGGGCATCGTGGGCGCGGTGGCGATCGAAGCCAGCCCATGGGTCGAGGACAACCTCTGGCTCCTGGAGGTCGAGCAAAATCATCCCATCATGGCCGGCGCCATCGGCAATCTCCGGCCCGAGAAGCCTGAGTTCAAGGAATACCTGGAGCGATACCACCGGAACAAGCTCTTCCTGGGCATCCGCTACGGCAATTTGTGGGGCTACGATCTGGTGGCCCAAGTCGCCAACGCCGTGTTCCTCGAGGGCATCAAGTTGCTCCAACAAGCGGACCTCACGCTCGACACCGCGAATCCGCGGCTCGATCTGCTCGAAGCCGTGGTCCGCCTTACGGACCGGGCGCCCGGCCTGCGGGTGGTGATGGATCACGTTCCGCATCTGCTGGAGGGGTGCGACGCGCGCGCGCGCGCACCCGTCGAGGCCAGCTTGAAGGAACTGGCGCAGCGGCCAACGGTCTACATCAAGGTTTCGGAAGTGATGCGAATCGTGGATGGCCGGCCATCCACGGACCCGGCCCTTTATAAACCGGATTTGGACTTTCTCTTCGAGACGTTCGGCGAAGACCGGCTGGTATTCGGAAGCGACTGGCCCAACGGCGCGGCGGTCGGCAATCTCCCCACGATTGTCAAAATCGCGCAGGATTACTTCACTGCGAAAGGCCGCACGGCGTCAGAGAAATATTTCTGGAAAAACTCGATCGCCGCTTACAAGTGGATCCGGCGCGACCCGGCCCAGCCGCGGTTGTAACATGAAACCCATGGGCACACGCACTTCGCGCCGCGGTTTTCTGGCGTCCAGCGCAACCGCCGCCGCGCTTGCAAACCCCGTCCGCGCCGCTGCCCAGGCTGCCGGAGCGAGCCCGCGCGACCTTCCGGATTTGACGATTCGCGAGGTCCGCGTCTATCACCTGGATCTCGCCAGGGCCGGGGGGCGCGGCCAATCGCAGTTGGCGGGCATCCTCACGGCGAGCGGCATCGAGGGCAACTACACCCTCGAGAACCGCTACTGGCATCCCAACTGGAGCAACCTGGGATGGCTTCAATACGCCAAGCCGGCGCTCATCGGCAAGAGCGTTCTCGACCTGCCCGCGCTCACCTCGCAGTGGAAGCCGGAATTGCGCCGGCTGGGCCAGCTTTCCTACGCTTCCGCCATCGACAACTGCCTCTGGGACGCGCTCGGCAAGACCGTCCATCTGCCCGTCTATCGCATCCTCGGCGCGTACTGCGAAAAAGTGAAGGCCTACGCCAGTTCGCAGCACCACGCCCGCATCGAGGATTTCGTCAGTGAAGTCCGGCAGGTGAAGGAGCAGGGCTTTACGGCTTACAAGATTCACCCACCCTCGCCGCGGGGCGGCCATGATTACAAGCTGGACATCGAAGTCATCAAAGCCGTACGCGAGGCCGCGGGGGCCGGCTTCGCGCTGCTCCACGATCCCGTAGGCGTTTACACACGCGAGGAAGCGTTTAAGGTCGGGCGCGTGCTACAGGACCAGGACTACATCTGTTTCGAAGACCCCATCCCAACCGACGATATCGACGGCCTGGTGCAACTCAACCAGGGGCTGGAAATTCCGATTCACATCGGCGAGTTCATCTTCTCGCCCTACAATTACGCCGAGTACATCCGGCGGGGCGCCATGGATGTGGTCCGATTCATCGTGGATAACGTCGGCGGCATCACCGGCGGTATGAAGATCGCACGCCTCGCCGAGTTGTTCGGCATGGAATGCGCTCCGCACAACTGGGGCGATGGTTTCGACCATGCCGTCCATTTCCAATGCGAGTTGGCCATGCCGAATAACATCTGGTTCGAGATGACCGTTCCCCAGGGATCGAGCGACCGCCCGTTCGTCAAAGACCGCTTCCGCGTGGCGCGGGACGGCTACGTCTACGCGGGCTCCAAGCCGGGCCTGGGGATTGAGATCGATCGAGCCGTTCTGGAGAACGCCACCGTAAAGCTCGAATCGTGAGCCGCCGCGCGGGTGCCATTGCTGGACTCAGGGCCGGAATGTAACGCCGAAGCGGAACTCTCCGAAACCGCCCAGGTCCTGACCGCCGGCGTAGCCCTTGAATTCCCCGCGGAGCGCCGCGCGGTGTGTGAGCCAGTAGTTCAAGCCGGCGCCCAGGTTAATCCACGCACCGCCCGAGCCGGCAAACCGCCCGGCGGATACGCCGGCCACCAGAAACGGGTCCCACTTCGCGTACCGTCGCGAACGTGCGAAATGATAGCTGAGGTTCGCCGACCCCAATACGCCGGCGTCGTTCTTGAAGATCATGCCCACTTCGCCACCCAGATCGAATTGCGACGACAGGCGAAAATCCAGTCCCATGCCGAACCGCCCCGCGCCATCCAGAGGGGCGCTGCCGAAGGTCGCGCCGGCAAAAACAAAGCCGGAGTCCAGTGTCTGGGCGCTCATGACGTGAATTGCGGGTCCAGCGAGCAATATCATTGTCAGGCAGAAAATGCGAATGAGCGAGGAACGATGCAGCTTCTGATGAGAGGTCATAGGATCCGAAGCCTGCGGTTTAGCAATTTGAGGTCCGATTCCGCAGCCACACAAAATCAAGAACTTCGCCAGCTCGTTCCGAATCTATGGGAAGGAATTACACGGTACTAATGGCTTGGCGCTTGGCGCGCGGCGCTCAACTTCGCTACGCTTGATTTCTGACGCGATGATCTTCTGCCAGCACATGCGAGCGGGCCGATGGCTGCTTTATATCCTGGCCGCGCTCCCGGCGGTATTGCCCGTCGCGGCGCAGGTGCGCACCGTCGACACGCCGAACGCAACTCTGCGCTTCGCGGCGCGCTCCGGCGACCTGGTGGGCATCGCGTGGCGAAATCCGCAACTGGAAATCATCGCCGAGCCGCGCCTCGGCGAAAACTTCCGTATGCTGCTGCCCAAGCCCGGCTACCAGGCGGCGTATTTCAACAGCCGCGCTCAAAAGGTCGCCCGCATCGAAGCCTCGGCCGGCGGCGTGACCTGCTATTACGATTCCCTCCGGAACGCTCAGGAAGAGTTGCCCGTCAAGGTGCGCTACACCATCCGTTCGGCAGGCCGGCAATTGCAGTTTTCCATTTCGGTCGACAATCCTACCGGCCGCAAGCTCGCGGAGGTCTATTTCGCTATCGTCGGCGGCCAGAAGGGTATCGGCAATCGGCTCGACACGGACTCCCTCGTCCCCGGCACCAACACGAACCTCGCCCCGCGCATCTTCAGCCGCTTCTCCGGTGGCGGGTATGGCGGAGGGAACCTGGGCATCCGCTACGATGCTGCCGGTTACCTGTATCCCGGTGCGATGAGCATGGGGTGGATGGATGTCTTCAATAAGAAAGCGGGCATCGGCTACTACTACGCCAACCAGGACCCCGACAACCGCCTCACCGCCCTCTACACCGAGATGCACCCCTTCACCAAGAGTGCCGTGCTGCGCGACAACTGGCCCGCGCCATCGGAACTGCCGCCTGGAGAGCCGGTCGGCGTCACCATGGGCTGGGTCTACTTCCCCTACATGGCGAAGGGGACGTTCTCCGCGGGCCCCATCGCGATCGAGGCCCACACGGGCGATTGGCACACGGCCAGCGGCATTTATCGCTCCTGGTTCGATCGCTACTTCCCTGGAATTCGGCGGCCGGCGAGTTGGCTGCGCAAGGAGATGGCTTGGCAGTCGATCATCCTCTCCAACTCCGAAGACGTGGTGGTCCATCGCTTCAGCGAATTACCCAAGCTCGCGGCCGACGCCAAAAAATACGGCGTGACCACGTTTGAAATCCTGGGCTGGGACATCGGCGGAATCGATCGTGGCTATCCGCAGTACCGGCCGGATCCACGCCTGGGCACGCCCGAGGAGTTCCGGCGCGCCCTGGCCGAAATCCGCCGCATGGGTGTGCATCCGCTGATCTTCGCCAATATCCAGTTCGCCGACACCGCCACACCGCTGTTCCGCGACCGTCTGTCCCGCTATGCCGTCGATGGCCTCTGGGCGCCGGACTGGTCCCTCTCCGGTTGGGGCGAAGGCACCATCAGCGCCCGCATGGGATTGACGCGATCCAACATGACGAAAGTCAGCCCGTCCCATCCCGAGTTCCGCGAGTTTCTGATGGATCAGTATCTGCGGCTCGTCCACGATGGAGCGGAAGGCTTCCAATTGGACAAGGCAACCTCCGTCACGGCCCTGGATTTCAATCCGCGGCTGCCGGTCTCTCCCGACAAGTCGCTCTTTGGCGGCGTGATCGCAACGTATCAGGAATTGCTGGCGAAGGCCCGTGCAATCGACTCGAATTTCGCGCTGGCCTCGGAAATCTTCGTCGATCGCAGCTTTCCGTACGTGGACGTCTCCTACGTCCGCATGGGCAACATCGATATGAACTCCACGGCCCTGCGCTATACCTTCCCCGAGTGGACCTCCACCATCTTCGGCGAGAGCCCCGGCGATTTCAATCCCATGAACAACGGCATGCGCTACGGCCTGGTCTGGGCTCTTGCGCCGCGGCACTACAACGATTCCATCGATGAACCGCTGACACGGCCGCTCGCCCGCTATGTAAAGGAACTCATTCGCATCCGCACGAAGTACCAGGATCTCCTGTTTCGCGGGCGGTTCAACGACACCTTTGGCGCCACCGTCAGCGGCGGTCCCGACATCCGCTATTCGGTCTTCCGCTCCATGGAGCCGGCTGACAAGCGCCGGGCATGCGTGATCGTGAACTTCGGAGATCGCCCCGAAACGGCCGTCGTGAAGTTCGAAGCGCAGACGGCTGGCGAGGTCGAGATCAGCGCCCCCTTTGAACCGGATCGCACCGCCAGCCTGCCTGCGCGCCTGTCGATTCCGCCCAATCGCTGCGCCGTGGCTGTCTCGAAATGATCGCCGCGCGCGCTCAATTCACGTCCACGGTCTTGCTTCCTTCGGCTTTCGTCAACGTGACGGTCACCGTTTTGCCGTTCGCCGTCACCCGGTGCTCTCCAAAGAAGACCCGCACTTCCGCCACGCCTTGCTCATCGGCGGTTCCCTCCCAGTGCGTCCACCATTTCTTCAGCACCAGGTCCTCGTAGGCTTTCGCGGCCGGCAGCGGCGTCCAGTCCCGCTTGTAGAGCGACGATTGCGGAATCCAGTTCGCGCCTTCCCAGAACCCCCACATCAGGATCCCGGTCACCGAGGGATGCGCGAAACAGATGGTGAAGTACTGCTTCAGCGCGTCGGCTTTGGCCTGCTCCTCCTCGGGCGTCAGCACCGCCTGCCGGTCGTGGTAATACTTCGAGTGCTGCCCGGGAAAATTGAACTCGGTGATGCGAATCGGCAGCTTGAATTGCGCCAGAACGTCGAGTGCGTTTTGCAAAGCCGCCGGGTCGAACGAGTCGCCATGCAGGTGGCCCTGCACGCCGATGCCCGAGATCGGCACGCCGGCGTCCAGCAGCTTGCGGATATGCGCCACGTAATCTTCGAGCCGGTGGCCGGTAGCGACGTCGTAATCGTTCACGCGCAGCCTGGCGTCGGGATCGCCTTCCTTGACCCACAGCGCCATCTGCCGGATGAAGTCGATCCCCAAGCGCTGCTCGTAATAATCGGCGTGCATCATCTCGTTGTTCAGGTCGTACTCCGCGAACCGGCCGCGATAGCGTGCCCCGATGCCGCGCGCCCGCTGCCCGACGGCGATCCGGAAATCGTGGTCGTTCATCTCTTTGAGCCAGGGTTGGACGTGGTTGGGCACACCCCAGAAAATGCAATGGCCCCGCAGCGGAATACCTTCCTGGTCGGCCCAGGCGAGCATCTTGTCCACCACCGCGTAATTGACCAGCCCCTGCTGCTTTTCCATGACGTCCCATTTGAAGTCGGCTTCCGGAACGCCGGCGTTGAAGTGGCTGAGGAAGACCGCCTTCCACTTCGCAATGTCCTCCGGCGTGTAGCGCCCCGAAAAGACTCCGCCGGGCAGCGTCGAGCCGAACCAGAACTCATGCCGCACCTGCTCCACCGTCACCCGCGCGCCGGGGGCGGTTCGGATCACCAGCGGTCCCATCCGAATTCTGGCAACCGAGGCGTCGAGATCGGCATTGGCGGCGTACGCGGCCAGCGCACTCAAAAGCAATAGCGGCAAAACCGTTTTCCGAAGGCACATGCCAGCAAATCTAGCACGCTTCGCGGGCTGCTAGCCTAAGATCTCATGCGACACGTTGCTCTCATTCTCGTTCTCTCGATCGGCACCTTTCCGCTGACCGCTCAACCGCGCACCTCCCGGCTATGGGAGCCGGTCGAGGTAACCATGACCGCCAGTGTGCAGTTCGCCAATCCCTATGTCGAAGGGCTGCCGGACGGCGGCCAGCCTTTCGTCGTCGTCACCTTCACCGGAACCGGCGGAAATGCCAAAGGCTTGCGTTACGCCGTGCCCGGTTTTTGGGACGGAGGGCAGAGGTGGAAAGTGCGGTTTGCGGCTCCCGCCGTGGGCGAGTGGTCGTATTCCGCACACTCCAGCGATCCCGTGCTCGCATCTGTCAAGGGCACCTTCGAATGCACCGGCTGGAGCGCCGCTGAAAAGGACGCCAACCCCGCGCGCCATGGGTTCGTGCGCGTCGCCCGCCGCGGCCCGCGCGCCGGCCGCTACTTTGAATATGCGGATGGCACGCCCTTCCTGTGGGTCGGCGATACCTGGTGGCCGTGGCTCAAGCGCGGCATTCCCTTCGCGCGCGCAAAGCAGGTGATCGACGATCGCTCCGCGCGCGGCTTCACCATCGGCCAGGTTCTGTTTGGCGCCAACAGCGCGACGCAGTTCGCGGGCCGCCGCTTCGACGCTCCGGATATCGACGCCATCCACAATGCCGAGCGCTTCATCGCGTACGCCAACAGCCGGGGGATCACCCTGTGGGTGATGCCCTGGTGGAGCGCCAACCACCTCGACCAGACCGCTGGCCCGGAAAAGATGCGCCGCTGGACGCGCTACATGGTGCACCGCCTGGGCGCTTACAACGTCATCTGGAATCTCGCCGGCGAATACAACATGTACGACTACGGAGGGCTCGGCCTCCAATTCTGGAAAGATCTCGGCGCTCTCGTGCGCCGCGAAGATCCCTACCGCCACGCTATCGGCGTGCACAACACTCCGCCCGGATGGAAGGCCGGCGAAATGGGCGACTCCGCCCAATGGTCCACCGGTTCCGTCCTGCACCACGAGCCCTGGCTCGATTTCAACGGCAGCCAGGTGGGCCACGCAAAATGGCGGAACGAAATGGTCCCGCGGATCATCGCTGAGGACTACGCCCGCAAGCCCGCCAAGCCCGTGATCATCACCGAGCCCTGGTACGAATTCATCGAGGGCAGCGCGCCCGCCATGGATGTCCGCTTCGCCGCATGGTCGGCCATTCTCTCCGGCGCCGCAGGCCACACTTACGGCGGCGGCCACCAATGGTGGGCCGATATACCCGATCCCGCGCTGCCGCCCCGCAAGGGTCCATGGCCCAGCCCTCCCAATACCGTGGATACGCTGGATTATCCCGGCGCAGTGTCCATGGGCTTTCTCGCGAAATTCATGAAGAGCATCGAGTGGTGGAAATTCGAGCCCCATCCGGAGCTGGTCCTCGAATATCCGCAGCCGCTCGCCTCCGCCATCCCCGGCCGCGAGTATCTCGTGTACGCCCGGTATGGCGGGCAACTGAAGCTCGACCTGCGATCGTCTCCGACATCCGCCCGCTTCCGCTTCACCTGGATCGACCTGGTTGCTTCAAAGGAGACTCGATCCGGCGACGTCAACGGCGGCGACGTCCGCGCCTTCCACGCGCCGGAGGACTACCCCGCGCACCTGCATTATAAAGACTGGCTCCTCCATCTGGTTCGCGTGGATTGACCGGCGCCGCGGCGGCAATCCGCCGGATATGCCGCAAAACCGCCGTTTCAACCGCTGGGGTGAAGGGCGCCGGCCAACCGTAATATCGAAAAGCTTCGGCGGATTCGTATCCCCCCTCTTCCACCTGCCGGCACGTGGGCACGTAACCCAGCATCCCGTCCGAGTAGGCCACCGGCAGGAGGGCACCTTTCGAAACCTGCCGCGAATAGAGGCCGTAGTCGACCACCATCTCGGCGTTGAAACTCAGCAGGCCGAGGCCGTGCGCCAGGTCCAGCCGGGTGGATTCGAGCACGGCCGGCCAGGCCAGCCGGCCAGGGTCGGACAGCAGCAGTTCGCTCCACTCTCCGAGAATCTCCGGGCTGCCGGCGATCCGCCGAAGTTCTTCCACGCCGGGCGGCGGGGCCAGCGGCAGCCGAGTCTTCAACCGCCGGATGCGGAGAGCACCGGGCGCGCACGGCGCCATTTCCTCGGCGAGGACGCGCTCGATTTCCCGCGCCAGGTCTCCCGCGATCGAAGCAGCCGCGCCCGGACCGCCGCGGTAGAACTCGCCATCCAGAATGAGCGCGGGCCGGATATCGCCGCAACATCCCTGTAGGAAGGCGGCAACGAGCGCTCCATCCCGCTCCACTTCCGCCATGGCGAGGCCGGGGTATTCGGCGCAAAGCTCGTTCGCGCCCGAAACCGTGGGGTGGCACGTGAAGTGTACCAGCACCGCCTTCGGCGCGCCATCGAGCGCGCGAAAGCGAACCACCGTCACCTCCGGGTCGGCCGGTCCATCGGGGTTCGGGGCCATGCGGATCTGCCCGTTCTCGGGTTTGCGCCGGTTGATCCCGAAGCCGCACCGTCCCGCGCCGCGTTCCACCGTCACCGGTTCGGACGTGCTTCGCGCGGCCTCGGCGGCACGTACCGCCGCGCTTCGCACAAGCTCCAGGTACGAGCCGTCGGCCGCCCCCAGGGACGGTCCGAACAAGCGGCTGGTCTGCGGTCCCGAGTGGTTGTGGGTTCCATGAAGGATCACTGCGCCGGGTGGGATCCCCAGGGCTTCGGACAGGCTTTCGCGGACGGCGCTCGCCAAATCGCTCCCCCAACAGAAGAGATCGGCGGAAATTAGCAGCGCCGACCGCGGCCCCGCCCCCGGCGAGCCGGGCTGCGAAAACAGCAGAGCGCGCAGGAACAGCGGCGAGTGAATGCGCTCGAAGGCGCCCTGCCGATGCGCAAAACCGGCCAGCGGAATCGCCGATGGCGGTGTGATCTCGATGCGGGCCGCCCCCAGATGAAGAGGTTTGTTCATATCGCGGAGGAGGTCCAAGCCTCCCGATGCGCTGCATCGTGGCGCAGCGTCTGCA
>JAJYLS010000443.1 GCA_021787555.1 Acidobacteriota bacterium
CTATTACATCGGCAGTTCGGCCGATGGCCCGGTCAGCGGGCACGGCCCGTACCGCACCGAGTTTCCAAAATTCTATTTCGCCGAGCGCGCCACCACCAAGCTGCACAGCGAGATCGGCATGCCCAACGTGGTCACGCTCGACAGCCTCAAGCAGATGATGCGCCCCTCGGACATGTGGCCCATGGGCGACGTCTGGGGCGTGCACGATTTCACCTCGACCGGTGCGCAGGGCGCGGCAACCTGGCTCGACATGATCCAGAAAACCTACGGCGGCGCCAAGAACGCGGCCGAATTCGTCGAGCTGTCGCAATTCATCGACTACGATGGCTACCGCGCCATGTTCGAAGCCCAGGGCAAAAACCGTATGGGCGTGCTGCTCTGGATGAGCCATTCCTGCTGGCCTGATTTCGTCTGGCAGACCTACGATTACTACTTCGACGAGAGCGGCGGCTATTTCGGCTCGAAGAAAGGCTCGGAGCCGCTGCACATCCAATGGAACCCGGTGACCGATAACGTCGAGGTGGTCGATTACAGCGTGCTGCACGCGGACGGCCTGACCGCGGAAGCGGAAATCCTCAACATGGATGGCTCGAACAAGTGGTCCAAGACCGCGCCGCTCGATAGCAAGGAAGATAGCATCCAGACGCCTATCCATCTGGAATATCCCGCCGGCCTCACGCCGGTGCATTTTATTCGCCTGAAGCTGCTGCGCGGCGCGCGTATCCTCTCGCGGAATTTCTATCTCCGCGGCCTCGAAGAGAATAATTTCCAGGCAATCCGCACGCTGCCGCAAGTCCCGGTGGAAGCCGAGACCACCGTCAACCGGGAAGGCGTGCGCTGGGTGCTCACCACCGAACTCAGGAATGCCGGCAGCGCCCCGGCGCTGATGGTGCGGGTGAAAGCCGTGCGCGAAAAATCCGGCGACCGCATCCTGCCGGCCCTTTACAGCGACAATTACATCGCCCTCATGCCCGGCGAAAGCCGCACCATCCGCACGGATCTGGCCGATGCCGATACCCGCGGCGAGCGCCCCCGCATCGTCGTCGAAGGCTTTAACACTGAGGAACAGAAATGACCCCCGCCAGGCAGAAATCTTCCGCTCGAGCCCTTCCCGTTTTCCTCGCCTTTCTCGCCATGGGCTTTGCCGACGTCGTCGGTCCCCTCGTCGGTCTGGCCAAAAACCAGTTCGCCCTTTCCAACTTCGCCGCGCAGCGGATCCCCTTCATTGGCCTGATCATGTTTGCAGTCCTTTCCGTGCCCGTAGGACTCCTTCAGGATCGGAAGGGCAAGAAGGTCATCCTCATGCTCGGCCTCGCGACGATGCTCGTCGGCCTCCTGGTCCAGTCCGTCGCGGCCTTCACTTACTCCTCCTTGCTGCTGACCGTCTTTCTGCTCGGCGCCGGCGCCGCCACACTGCAGGTCGCGGGCAATCCCCTCATGCGCGATGTTTCGCCCGAAGGTGCCTACTCCCGCAATCTGTCCATGGCGCAGTTCGTCAAGGCTATCGGCTCGCTTTCGGGACCGGTCATCCCCGTTATCGCGGCGCGCGCCTTTGGCGTCCAATGGCATGTCATCTTCGTCGTTTTCAGCATCGCCGTGGCGATCACACTCCTCGCCGCCGCGGCGCTGCACGTGGGCGGCGGCAAACCCGATAGGGAAGCCGCCACTTTCGGCACCTGTCTGCGGCTGCTCAAGAGTGGCTTTGTGGCCGCTATGGTTCTGGGCATCTTCCTCTATGTCGGCGCCGAGGTCTCCATCAGTTCCAACATCCCCCTGTATCTCAATGAGCGCTTCGGCATCGATGTCGAGAAGCTCGGTCTCCTCGGCACCGGCCTGTTCTTCGTGGCTTTGACTGTCGGCCGCTTCTCCGGCGGCGTTCTGCTCCGCTGGATGCGCCCGGCCACGTTCCTGCGCATCACCGCGGTGGTATCGCTCGTCGGCCTCGGTGGCTTGTTCGTGCCGTCGAGAATCGTGAGCATGGTCGCCTTCCTCCTCACCGGCCTCGGCTTCGCCAATATTTTCCCCCTCGTCTTCTCCATCACCGTGGACCGCATGCCCGAGCAGTCCAATGCCCTCTCGGGTCTCCTGGTGATGGCGATTTGCGGCGGTGCCATCCTCCCGCCGGTTATGGGTCTCGTCTCCGATGCCACTCGTTCCGCCGAGGCCGGGTTCCTCGTCCCGGTGGCTGCGATTGCTTACATTGCCTGGGTGGGGTTCACTATATGATCGACCTCGAACGCGATCCGCGAATTGTCCTGACGCTCGATGCCGGCCGCACCGGCCTGAAATTTTCCGCCATCCGCGGCGACCGCCTGATCGCCGGTCCCACCTCGCGCCCCACCGAAGCCGACGACCCGGCGCGCTGCCTCGCCAACATCGTCGGCGGTTTCGATGACCTCAGGAAGGTTCTTCCGGCTCCGCCCGCGGCCATCAGCTTTGCGTTTCCCGGCCCGGCCGATTATCCCGCCGGAATCATCGCCGGCCTCGAAAATTTCCCGGCCTTCCGCGATCCCGTGCCCCTCGGGCCGATCCTCGAAGAGCGCTTCCACATTCCCGTCTTCATCAATAACGATGGCGACCTCTTCGCCTACGGAGAGGCCATCGCCGGCTTCTTGCCCTACGTCAACCGCCTGCTCGAAGAGGCCGGCAATCCCAAGCGCTACCGCAATCTCGTCGGCCTGACGCTCGGCACCGGTCTCGGCGGCGGCATCGTGCGCAGCGGCGAACTGTTCACCGGCGACAATTCCGCGGCCGGCGAAGTCTGGCTGCTGCGCAACAAGCTCGATCCATCCGTGCACGCCGAGGAAGGTGCCTCCATTCGCGGCATCCGCCGGGCGTACGCCGAAGAGTGCGGCATCGCTGAAGACGCCGCGCCCGAGCCGAAAGAGATCGCCGAAATCGCTACGGGGCGCGCGCCCGGCAACGCGGCGGCGGCCCGCGAAGCATATAAGAAGATGGGCGAGGTGGCCGGCGACGCGCTGGCGCAGGCGCTCACGCTCATCGACGGCGTCGCCGTGATCGGCGGCGGCATCTCCGGCGCGCATGTGCTCTTTCTGTCGCACCTGGTGCGCGCCATGAACGCGCCCTATGATGGCTACACCCCGCCGCTGCGCCGCCTCGCCCCCCTGGCCTTCAACCTGGAAGATCCGGCCGAGCGCAACTGCTTCCTGCGCGGTGAGGCCCGCACCCTCGAAGTCCCCGGCTCCGCCCGGCGCATCTCCTACGATCCCATGCGCCGCACCGGAGTGGGCATCACCCGCCTCGGCACCAGCGAAGCGGTGGCCGTAGGCGCCTGCGCCTTCGCCCTGAGCCGCCTGAGTTAGAACCACCTGCTCATGATGACTTTCTGTTCCGTATAAAACGCCACGGCGTCCTTCCCGTGCGCGTGCAGGTCGCCGAAAAAGCTGTTCTTCCAGCCGGCAAACGGGAAAAACGCCATCGG
>JAJYLS010000444.1 GCA_021787555.1 Acidobacteriota bacterium
TGCTTCGGTCCGTTTACCGCCGGTACGAAATCGATCTCGGATGTGCTGCGCTTCGCCCGGCAGATGCCGCGGCTTGCGCGGCAGATTGCGCGGTGGAAGGCAGATGTCATTTATGTCAATGGCCCGCGTGTGCTTCTGGCGGCGTCAAGTGAACGGCCGGTCATTTTCCATTGCCACAACTTCGCGCGGCAGCGCCCGATTCGCTGGCTCATCGGCCGCGCCATCCGCCGCACGCACGCCACCGTGATCGCCGCGAGCCGTTTCGCGCTCGCACCTCTGCAATCTTTCGCGGACCGCGCGCACGTGGTCTATACCGGCGTGAACCCGCCTTCCGTCCGCCGGGAGAGTGCGCACGCCCCCCACACCTTCCGCATCGGCGTGCTGGGCCGCATCGCGCCGCAAAAAGGACAGGCCGAGTTCCTGCGGGCGGCGCGGCTCGTGGAGGGTTGCCGCTTCGTCATCTGCGGCGCTCCGCTGTTTGGAGAATCCGGGTACTTCGACCAGATCCGCGCGCTGGCGAAAAACCTGCCGGTGGAGTTCATCGGCTGGCAGCAGGACGTGAGCAGCCTGCTCGCAAGCCTCGATCTCGCGGTTGTTCCATCTACGGTTCCCGAGACGGCGCCCCGCATTATTCTGGAATGTTTCGCGACCGGCGTGCCGGTGCTGGCGGCCAACTGCGGCGGCATTCCGGAGCTGATCGAAGATGGCCGCTCGGGTTTCCTGATCGAGTCCCTTGACTCCGCGCGGCTGGCCGCTCAGATTCGCCGCCTGATGGCCAGTCCGGATTTGTTGGCCGCGGCAGCCGGGCAGGCGCACCGTGAATGGAACGCTCGCTTCACGCTTGAACAATACCAGCGCCGGATTGTGGACATCATCGAAACCTCCGCCGGCGCGTTAGCATGAAGATACCTCCGGCGTGAGCATGCGTGCAGCAATCATCCATTATTGGCTGCTCAACCAGCGCGGCGGCGAGGCTGTGGTCGAAGGGCTCTGCCGCCTGCTTCCGGATGCCGATTTATTCACGCTGTTCTATGACCCCGCCCGCGTGAGCCCCGCCATTCGCGCACGGCGCATCCGCGCGTCTTTTTTGAACCCACTGCGGCGGTGGTATCGGTCGCTGTTGCCCCTGATGCCGCTGGCGATCGAGCAGTTCGATCTGAGGGATTACGATCTGGTGATCAGCAGCGAATCGGGTCCGGCCAAAGGCGTGATCGTGCCTTCCGGTGCGCGCCACGTCTGCTATTGCCATACGCCGATGCGCTATCTGTGGGACCTCTATCCAGCCTATTCGCGCGAATGGACCCCCGGGTGGAAGCGCCCCCTGATGGCTCCGGCAGCCAACTATCTGCGGCTCTGGGACTATGCGGCGGCGCAGCGCGTGGACGATTTTATCGCCAACAGCCACAACATCCAGCGGCGCATCTGGCGATGCTATCGCCGCGAGAGCCAGGTGGTCCATCCTCCGGTGGCGGTGGAGACTTTTTTCTGGAAGCCGCCCGAAGATTATTTCCTCATCGTTGCCGAGCTGGTGCCGTATAAGCGCATCGATTCGGCGGTGCGCTCCTTCGCGCAGACCGGCCGCAAGCTGCGCATCGTCGGCACGGGCCCTGAATACCGCAATCTGAAGCGGCTGGCCCGGAGCAACATCGAATTCTGCGGCCGGGTTTCGGACCAGGACCTGAGGGAGCTTTACGCGCACAGCCGGGCGTTTCTGGTGCCCGGAGAGGAGGATTTTGGCATAGCGGCCGTGGAGGCGCTGGCCAGCGGCAAGCCGGTGATCGCGCTGGCGCGGGGAGGCGCGCTCGAAACCGTGCCGCGCGGCGACCCGGTGGGCGGCGTCCTTTACGGCGAGCCCCGCGATTTCGATCTCGCCGAGGCCCTGGCGTGTTTCGAGCGCCTGGAGCCCTCGATTAAGCCGGCCGAGTTGCAGCGTCACGCCGCGGCCTTCTCCGAATCCCAATTCTCCGCGAAGATGGCTGGTGTTTTGGGGTTACCAGGAGTTCCAGCCGCGGTACGCCTGGCAGAGCCCAGCCCTTAATACGAATCCGCGGTGGCGCTGGCTAGGCTTTGGCTAGTTGGACTTGGCGGATGTACCCGATGTAGCCGTCAATCAGGAGGCTTGGAGTAAGGATGCGGGTGCCGCCGATCGTGGCGCTGCGCACCGTAACCGCGCCAGCCGTTCGCCGATCGTGCTCACCGTGATGGGCGCCTCCATCTTCCCCTCCAACAGGTCGCGCAGCGCCTGGTCCACCTGGACCTCGCCATCCTCCGCCGCCAGCTTCAGAATCTGCAGGTACTCCTTCACCGCCCGAGCGGGCGCACTCTCCTGAAGAGCGTCATAAGCCATGCGGAACCGGCTGGTGGGAAACAGATCCTCTTGGTAGCGATAGTTCTCGAATGCGCCCGGCTTCCAGATCAGCCACTCAATGATGTGCCGGTAATCCACGCGGTGCTTCGACCGGCCGCGCAGCCGCGGCAAGTCTTCCACGCAGTCTTGCCCGTACCAGACCTCGACGTGGTCCAGATACACCCGCGCTTCCACCCGCTCGCCGATCATCCGGCTGTTCACCGAGTAGGCGTTCCGATCCACATGGATCAGGCTGCCCGAGTCCACCCTTACCCGTTCCCGCTTGGCCGATTCCATCCGCCCCGCCGGCAGTTCCCGCATGACCGCCAGTTCTTCCCGCAGCCGTTCGCGCCGCCCGGCGTTCCGTTGCGCGAACAGGTCCCGCAGGAACTTCGCGTATTCCGCCCGGTCGCCGAAGTCCCGACTGCCGCGCAGCAGCAAGGCTTGCTCCACGGGTCCAGCCCCGCTTTCGAAGCCGCAATTCTCTTGATTCTTCTCGCTGTTCGACAACTTCTTCAACCTCCTTACCTGGTTGTCCGTAACCATCCCCTGGCGCTCGCTGAGCGCAAGCCCTGATGGCCACATCTGTTGTCGCCAAGCGGGAATTTTAATTGTCGTCAGCCGGCATTTCTAATTGTCGCCGGACAGACCAGCCGGCATGCCGCTGTTGTAGTATCCACGCGCCTTCTGGATTCTGTGCGGCTCGCCGCGAGACGGGAAGTTCGATGCGCGCGAAGAGTTTTCGCTATCGTATGACCCTTTGAAGATCCGGAATGGGGACCGGCTTACCGTCGGAGGTAGCGCCTAGAACCTTGTCGAGCCAAACCGTTACGGCACGGGCACCCTTGTCCACTTCGAAATGCGCCTGAACTACCGCTCCGTTTGGAATCCGCTGACTGCCGCCGGCCAGAACGCAAACCACACCACTGCCGTGCCTTGGTCCCAAGTTGGACACCGTACATGTCAGCGACTTGTCTGCCTCTCGCGCAGCGTCTCCAGCCTCAATGTCCTGGGTCTTCAGTGTCACGCCCCGCGTAACCGAGATGCGGCACTGGAGGGCCGCCAGCGGCTT
>JAJYLS010000106.1 GCA_021787555.1 Acidobacteriota bacterium
TGGGGTCCATCATAGATATCGCAACAGCGTCGGAAGCCGAATCGACGGTTCGTGCATAAAGCGCTTGTCGTACATGCGCCACTCTCCCAGAAAGAAACCGTGGTCGGACGTGTGCAGAACGACGGTATCGTCAAGCTGCCCGGATTCCGTCAGCCAATTTAAAACTTTCCCGATATTCTCATCCACCGCCAGGAGCCCCGCGTAATAGTCCTTGACGGTTTCCTCGAGCGTGCGCGCGCATGCGCCGCTGACCGTGGTTCCGATCTTATTCCAGGCATCGGCGAAGGCTCGCGGCTTGCCCGGGTAGCCCTTCAGGTCGTCGTCGAAGGTGCCCGGCTTGGGGATCTTGATGCCATCGAAAAGGTCGAGGTGCCGGCGGGCACGCCAGAACGGCGAGTGCGGAGTTTGAAACCAAAGCAGCAGACAAAACGGCTTCTCACGATCTTTTTTCAACCAGTCGAGCGCCCGCTCGGTGAAGAGGTCATCCGCATACCCATCAAAATCGACGGGGCCGGCGATGGAGCCATTGTGGCCCTCGTACACCCTGGGGCGGTAATAGTTGGTGGCAGGGGAATTGAAGCCGAAATAATAATCCCAATAGCGTTCGCGAGCCCCGTTGCCGATGTGCGCTTTCCCGCACAGCGCCACTTCGTACCCCGCGCCATGCAAGAGATCCGTAATCAAAGGAATCGATGCGGGAAGCGGGTTTGCGGTATGGTTATCGCGCGCTCCCGTCTTATGCGCGTACATTCCAGTGGTCAGCACGGCCCGCCCCGGGGCGCAAAGCGCATTGGTGCAAAATGAATTTCGAAAATAAACGCCTTCGCGGCCGATCCGGTCGTGATTGGGAGTCGAGATAAAACAGGGTCCCGCCAAACTCAAGGCGTCCGCTCGCTGCCCCTCCCCGAGAAAGAAAACGATATTCGGTCTCTTCCCGCCGGCAGGCGCTGCGTCGCCCATGGAGGCAGCCAGCGCCGCGCTGATTCCAGTCGCTCCAGCCTGCAAGAAATGCCTTCTCGATGTGCTCATGCCAGATTTCTCCTTTGTCTATTATCGCGATTTCATCCAATTTCCTGATCCGCCGCCAAAAGCAGTCCGTCTCCGCCGGTTAACAGGCCCTCCGTCCACGAGCCTCCATTCGCAGTGCGGCCGGCCAAGATGTGGTAGCGTAAACGCCTATGAAGAGGTTATTGTGTTTCTTAGCCGCAGCGTGCCTGTACGCCCAACCCGGCCGCGGGCCGGCAGTAAAATCACCCGAGATTGCACCCGATGGCAAGGTGACGTTCCGCCTGCGCGCCCCCAATGCGAATGAAGTCGCTGTGACCGGAATCGGGGAGCGCCTCGTCATGACAAAGGACGGCCATGGTGTCTGGTCGGCCACCACCGGCGCGCTGAAGCCGGACCTCTACACCTACGCGTTTACCCTCGACGGCGTTTCGATTGTGGATCCGTCAAACCCGCTGCGCAAGACTGCCTACGCGGGTGTGGGGAGCAGCATGATGCGCGTGCCGGGACCGTCGCTGGTTGAGCCGGCGGCGGGCGCGCGAGGCGTGGTGGCGCATCACTTCTACCATTCGGCGTCGATCGGCGACGATCGCGATTACTACGTCTATACGCCGCCGAACTACGACCCGCATCGCAAGGAACCGTATCCGGTTTTCTTCGTGCTGCACGGACTCGGGGACGATGCCGCGGCGTGGACCAACGTCGGCGCGGCAAACACGATCCTCGATAACCTGATCGACTCGGGCAAAGCAAAGCCGATGATCATGGTGAACACACTCGGCTACGGCAACGCGGATGGCCCCGCCGGCGCCATGCGGCCGGACATGATCCGCATGTTCGCGAAGGCCTTGATCGAAGAGGTGCTTCCCCAGGTCGAGAAGCAATACCACGTCGCCAAGGACCGGAACGCGCGGGCGATTGCGGGGCTTTCGATGGGCGGCGCAGAAGCCTTCTATACGGGGCTGAATCACATCGATAAGTTCGCGTACGTAGGCTCGATGAGCGGCGCATTCATCATGTGGCCGAGGGCCAATCCGCAGCCACCGGCCCCCCGGGCGGCAGCACCAGGCGAAGCTCCGGGCCGTGGCGGCCGCAGCGGTCGCCGGCCGAGGCTGGAGACCGCCGATTTCGAAAAGAACTTTCCCAACCTGACGGCCAAGAGCGCCTCGCAATTGAAGCTGTTGTGGATGGGTTGCGGAACCGACGATGGATTGCTGGGGGTTAACCGCCAATTCGCGGCGTGGATGAAGTCGAAGGACATCCGGTTCCGGGACGAGGAAGTTCCCGGATTCGCCCACGTGTGGCCCTTGTGGCGCCAAAACCTGGCGGAACTGGCACCACAGTTGTTCCAATAGAAGAACTGAGTTGGCAGCGTTCCCGTCGCGTGATACCTTTTAATTCAGACAAATTTGTCTTGAAAGCGGGGGCACGACGGTGAACTGCAAGGCACGTACCTTCTGGTTTCTCGCACTTACGCTTACTGGATTGGCTGGATGCTCCAGTGAGCCAGCCAAAAACTCCAAACAAGCCGCGGCCGGCGAAAGGCGGCGAGACCGAAGAGAAGGTTGTCTCTGTCGCGGCAGATAAGCAACGCGAACTCCTTATCGAAGGCCCTGCCGCTCAGCCCGCGCCCCTTTGGGCGCCGGCGGGAGAAACTGAGCGCTGCAAGCTCATCATAGACACGGAAGGTAAGGTCTGCCAGCTCGTAACCGGGAAGCAACTCTGCGAAGCTGTGGCGTGGTCCGAGTATCGTTATCGGCCTCAGGTCCAAGGCGGCCCGCCCGTTAATGTGGAGACCGAGGTCGAGGTGCGCTACGAGCCGCGAAAGTAAGGGGCTCGATGTACTGACCCGATCGCAGCGCTGGACGAAGCGCCTGTCCCGTTGGCAGTTGTTGCACCGGCTGGACGCTTCAGCCTACTCTGCCATCACCGCCTTCAGCCGATCGAGCCCACGGGCGCCGGCAGAGAGGAGGCAAATGCCGGCGGCGGCGGAACACAGACCGGCCACCACCAAGGCGGGGCCGAACTGCTTCTGCGGGCCCAGGATGAATCCGGTGACCAGCGGCGCGACTACCCCGCCGATCTGCGACACCGTATTCAGATATCCGATGGTGCGCCCCACCAACCCGGCGGGCGGCAGGTGCTGCGCAATCGCCCAGTAATTCGAGTTGCCGATGCCCGTGCAGCACATGGCAACCACCAGGATCGGCATCACGGCGGCAGCCGGCACGACGACCAGCAGGATCAGCGCCGAAGCACCCAGGTAAGAGAGCGCGGAGAAGAGCACGCGTACGCGAAAGACCGAGCCCAGCCGCGCTGCCAGGCGGTCCGCAACAAATCCGGCCACGATATTCATCGGCGCCATGACGAACAGCGGGATGGACAGCACCCGCCCCATTTCAAGCGTCGAAAAGCCCCTCGAGATCGTGAGGTAAGCAGGCACCCACGTCAGCACGAAATACCAGAAGTATGAGGCAAGAAAGATGCCCGCGCTCATCGCCCAAAAAGCGAAGTGCGCGGTGGGGCGGCCCTTGACCTTGGCGGCCGGTTGGGCGGCGCCTCCGGCGTTTTGGCCCGCGGGTGCGAAACCGACCCAGAACGGCAGCCAGGCGAGCGCGCTCAATCCGGTGATGGCGAACATGGCACGCCAGCCCCAGCCAGCAATGAGAATTGTACCTACCCAAGTGCCCAGCGCCGGCCCCAGATTCTGGGCGCCGATGTAAATGGCCGTGGGCAGCCCCTGCTCTTTACCGGCGAAGTTGCGCCGGATAAAAGCGATGCTTGCGATCGGTCCGGCGGCCTCGGCCACGCCGAGAATCATCCGCATCGCCAGCACGTCGGCAACGCCGCGGCTCACCGCGATGGATGCCGAAGCCAACGACCAGATCAGGAATGCCACGGCGTAGACGCGCTTAATGCCGAAGCGGTCCACGATGAAGCCAGCCGGGATCTGGAACACCGCATAGGTCCAGAAGAACGCCGACAGCAGCATTCCCATCGTGGACGGCGGGAGGGCGAAATCGCGCATCATAGGCGCAGCCGCGATGCTCAGGTTTCCGCGGTCTACGTAGCTTATGAGCATGCCGAAGAAGACGATCGCAAGCACGCCCCAGCGGCGCGTCATGATTTCCGCTCGCGGGTTTGGAATGTCCAGGTTCCGAACTCGTCGAGAAAACGCGCCACGCCCCGCGCGGCCGCGTCCAGGAAGCGCCCGCCCTTTTCCGGCGTGGCGAACTCCGGCATGCCGAGCGCGCCGTTATCGGAGAACTCGTCGAATTCGTCGATCATGAAAAACGGGCCAGCGACAATTTTCCTGCCGCATTGCTCCAATGTACCCCGAGGTGCGAGATCGCGCGGCACGCTGCATGCCCGCCGCCCGAAAAGCGGACAGATACAAGTGCGCGCGGCGGAGTACAGCGGAGGCGGCGCTGCGCCCGGTGCTACTATCGGTGCTATCGCTGGCGATGGTAAGGAAGCCGCTATCTGGGCCGGCGCTTTCCCCCGCCTGCCGCTACGGACGGAGTTGGATGACAGGAAACAACAGGTTCGACCGCAGGCAGTTCGTGACGAGCACGGCGGTTGGCAGTTGTGCGTGGCTGGTGCCACGCATCGTGGATGCAAGCGCAGGGCAAACGGCGGCGCGCTTGAGCGGTGCGGATTTCGACTGGCGTTTTCAGCAGGGTGACGTGCAGGGCGCCGCGGATCCCGGTTTCGATGACAGCCGCTGGCGGGTTCTCGATCTTCCTCACGATTGGGGCGTCGAAGGCGAATACTCACCGGACAACGGCGACTGGCAGAGCGGCTATCTCCCGGCCGGCATCGGTTGGTACAGGAAGCGCCTCCCGTGGCGGCCGGAGTGGGCGGGAAAGCGCGTCAAGATCCTCTTCGACGGCATCTATTGCAATAGCGATGTCTGGATCAATGCTCATCACCTCGGCTGGCATCCGAATGGTTACATCGGATTCGAGTTCGACCTGACGGACCATCTGCAAGAGGGCGTGAACGTCATCGCGGTTCGCGTCGATCACTCGAAGCCGCTGAGCGCGCGATGGTATACGGGCTCCGGCATTTACCGCCACGCTTGGGTGATTGTCACGGATCCCGTGCACAGCGAAACCTGGGGGACGTACTTCACCACTCCCGAGGTCCAGCCGGGGCACGCGCGTTTCCGCGTGGTGACCGAGGTCGTTAACCAGGGCTCCGGCGACCGCCGCGTGACTCTTTCGATGGCGCTGCTCGACCGCGAGAGGCACGCCGTCGCGAAGCAATCGAGCGCGGTCGAGCTTCGAGCCGGCTCGGCCGAATCCGTCACACAGGATGGGACGATCGCGAAGCCGGTCCTCTGGTCACCGGATAGCCCTTACCTGTATACTCTACGGACCACCGTCGAGTCCGAAGGGCAGTCCATTGACGTCTCGGAGACGCGGGTCGGCATTCGAAAACTCGAGTTCAGCCCGACATTCGGATTCAAGTTGAATGGGACGGTGACCAAGCTGAAGGGGGTTTCCGATCACCACACGGCCGGCGCGGTGGGCGCGGCCGTCCCCGACAGCCTTCTGCGGCAACGCCTGGAACTGCTGCGGGCCATGGGATGTAACGCCATCCGGACCGCGCATAACCCCGTCTCACCGGTGTTCTACGATTTATGCGACGAACTCGGACTGATGGTGCTGAACGAAGCGCTGGACGGATGGCAAAAGCCCAAGGCCCGGGATGACTATGGCAACTACTTCAAGGAATGGTGGAAGCGGGACCTGACGCGGTTCATCAAACGCGACCGCAACCACCCGTCAGTAATCATGTGGAGCATCGGCAACGAAGTTCCCGGCGCGAGCCGCGACACTCAGAAGCAACTGGTTGATTTGTTCCATTCCCTCGACCCCACGCGGCCGGTCACACAGGGCGGAAGAGATCCGACGCGGGGCATGAACGGCACGACTTACGCGAGCCAACTCGACATCCACGGCTTCAACGGCGAAGGGGAAGAGAAAGGCGTGCTCGAAAAGTTTCACGCCGCCCATCCGCAAATGCCGATCGTGTGCACCGAAGTGCCCCACAGCGACCAGACGCGCGGCGTTTACCGGACCCGGACGCAATGGCGCGTGCGCGACTTCCCCGCGGTGTGGGAAATCCGCAGCGGGAAAGCCGGTAAGCTGGACAGTATCGCCGGCGCCGTTTTCCCCATCCCGGACCTTACCGAAGTCGAGGTGTTTCCCGAAGAGGTGGAGCGAACTTACTTCTACAAGGGCCGGGAAGTCCCGATCGAAATGAAGGAGCCCTGGCAACCCACGCTCTACTGCCAGTCTTCCTATGACAATGCCACCGTGCGGATCAGTGCGCGGAAAGCCTGGCAGCGCATACGCGACTTCGATTTCGCGATCGGCCATTTCCGCTGGTCGGGTTTCGACTACCTGGGCGAAACCAACCAATGGCCGAGCCGCTGTGCCAACGCCGGGATCATCGACCTCTGCGGCTTCCCCAAGGATCACTACTACCTCTACCAGAGCATGTGGTCGGATGCCCCGATGGTCCACATACTTCCGCACTGGACACATCCCGGCAAGGAAGGGGTCTCGATTCCCGTGGTTGTTTACACTAATTGCGAGGCGGTGGAGTTGTTTCTGAACGGGAAATCGCTCGGGGAGGAGCCGTACAGGGATGAGCAGCTTGTCTGGATGGCGCCTTACCAGCCGGGCACCGTGCGCGCAGTAGCGCGGAGGAAAGGGAAACAGGTCGCGGAGGCCGTGCAGATGACTGCGCATAATCCAGCCCGGATTCGCATCAAGACGAGCGATCCGCGACCGGTAGCGGACCGGAGCAGTGTCATCCGGATGGAGATCGACGTAGTCGATGACCGGGATGTTTTAGTGCCCTCCGCGAGCCACATGATCGAGTTCGGCGTTTCCGGCCCGGCGCGGCTGATCGGTTTAGACAACGGCGATCCGCTCGACCTGTCGCCTTATAAGGCATCACGACGGCGCGTGTTCCGCGGGAAGTGCCTGGCGCTGCTACAAGTCTCGGATCGGCCGGGGGAAATATCCTTCACGGCGCGCTCGGCAGGTCTCACTTCCGCTTCGGTCCGGCTGAAGTCCCGTGCTGGCCGGGTGACTGCTCCCTGACGGTCGCGGCTCGCCAGCCCAGATGCGGAATGCGGGCTGTCGCGAAGCAGAAGCCGGTCTTCGCCGGGTTGCAGAGTTCCTCGTGCCCTAAATGTACGCAATGACGTCGATCTCGACCAGCGAATTCCCCGGCACGCCGGCAGCGGCGACGGTGGTTCGGACGGGCGGTTCATCGCCGAACTTGCCCAGGAAGACTTCGTTCATCCCCGCGTAATCTTTGAGGTCGGCGAGGAAGACGCTGCACTTGAGCACCTTGTTCATGGAAGAGCCAGCGGCTTCCAGTTGCGCCTTGATGTCGTCGAGGACGTGCTCGGTGTGAACTTTGATATCGCCCTCTTTGTGGTAGCCCACGCCCGAGATGAACAGAAGATTTCCGTAGGTCACCGCGGGGCTGAACAGCGGCGTTTTCGCCGGCTTCCTGCCGTTGGGCCAGATCACGCGCTTGGTAGGCCTATTCTGCGCCTTGCCGCTCGACGCCGCGGCCGTGGCAGCGGTGGCCGCCGCAACGCCCCGGCCCAGGAATTTCCTTCGATTCGTCTCCGTCATATTCGTTTCCTTTCCGCACTGCTGTGTCGTTTGGCAGTCCACTTAGCCTCGAGGTATTCGCCCAAGTCCAGGTCTCCGGACATGGTATCGCCTTGGACCTTGCCGGTAAACCGGTAGGACAGAGCCGCGCCGTGAGCTTCGCCGATGGAACTGGCGATCCGCACCTCGTCGGCGGATATCACGCCCGTGATGTCGCGGGCAATGAAATCGCCCTGGTGCGAGCCGGCGAGTCGATTGCCTTGCTGCTCGATCCAGAGCGTGTGCTCGCCGGTCCCCGCGGCGAATTGGATCCGCACATCCCATCGGCCGGTGAGGTCCACCGCGGGCGCCGCGGACGTTTCCGGGTTCCACTCGGGGCGGCGTGCGGAGAGGATCTCGTAAATCCGGCCGGCGACGATCTTCACCTCTTCCGGTTTCATCATGTACGCGGTGATGGAAATGCCGGTCCGGTTGCCGTTGAGCGCGATGCGGGGCTCGGTGGTCCAGAGAATATTGGAAACCTGCTGGCCGGTGATTCCCAGTTTCGCCGGATCCCAATCGATGGCGACCATGGGGCTGTGGTTATCGATGCTGCGGGGTTGGCGCACGGCAGCGGTGACGCCCTCGATCTTTTCCACGCGCGCGGCGATCGTCTGCATCCAGCCGGTCCACATCTCGTCTTCCTTTGGGTGATCGCGCACGGCCCACATTTCCACGGCGGCGAGCATGGCTACCATTTCCTCCTTGCCGATCTTCATGGCGCGGCCGTGGCCGTGGTGCGGCGCGCTCGAGATCCACGCCGCCTGGAGCAGGTCCTTGCGGCCCAGAACCAGGCCGGCGCACTGCGGCCCGCGCAGGCACTTGCCGCCGCTGTATCCCACGAACGTGGCGCCCTTTTGCAGATGGCCGTTGGGAATGGTCAGCATCTCGGCCGCGGCATCCGTGAAGACGGGAATATTGCGCTTCTTCGCGATGCTGTAGACCGCGTCGTACGTGAGCGGGCCGCTTTCGAGGCGCGGGCTCGCCATGATGTACACCATGGCGACTCTGGGACCGAGCGCGGCTTCGTACTCGGCGGCGTCGCCCACTTCGACGATGCGGACGCCCACGGAGCGCACCGCCTGATCGTATTCGTTGCGGGATTGTTTGGGGATGACGACCTCGTCTTTAGGAAACCCGCCGAGGTCGGGGATGCGCACGTGCAGGTCGGGATTCCCGCCGGTGACGCAGGCGGCGGTGGTGTGGGCGATTCCCGCGGCGCAGCCGGCGGAAACCAGGGCCCACTCCGCGCCGGTGATTTCGGCGATGCGTTTGGCGATGGCGTCCATCAGCTCATCCAACTGCACGTGGTGCTGCGCGGCGGCTTCGGCGGCGGCGCGAACCTCCGGCAACTCGATGGAGCCGCTGAGCACGGTGTAAGTGCCGCGGCAGTTGATCAGGGGCCGGACCCCGATGGAGTTATAAATCTCGCCCGGGGCGAGCGGCAGCTTTCCGGCGGTGGACGGCGCGGGAGCGGCCGCAGCAGATTTTCGAAACAGCGCGGGCGAGACTGCGGCGAGTCCGCCCCGGCGAAACAGATCGCGGCGGCTGAAAAATTGTTTTACGGAACGCATGACGAGTACCCTCCTCGTGGCACAGTTGGTTTTGGGCAGATTCTAACGCATTGGGAAGCGGCCAACAAGGGTCTGCCCGCGCGGTGCCGGGCTGGGTGGCAGGTGGCCGTCGGTAGCCGCGTGGCACGGGCCGTTTCGCGGTAGAGTATGTCGCAGGAGGAAGGTCATGAGGGTGTTCCGGAGTACGAGGCGTGCCTTTCTGAACTGGACGAACCGGCTGCTGGCGGGAAGCGGGTTGGCCGCAGGGGCGCTGGCGGCGGATTCGCGCCAGGAACCGGAGGGCGAGGACTACTACGAGAAGCTCGGCGTCACCAAAATCATCAACGCGGCGGGGACCTACACGGCACTCACCGCTTCCATCATGCCGGCCTCCGTACAGGCGGCGGTGGCCCGCGCGGCAAAGACACCGGTACGGCTGGCCGAGTTGCAGACCGCGGCCGGTGAGTACATCGCGCGGCGGCTGCACTGCGAGGCGGCGCTGGTGACGGATGGCGCCGCCAGCGCGCTCACCCTCGGCACCGCGGCCTGCATGACACGGGCGAATCGCACGGCCATCCACAACATTCCCACGGACCTTGCGGAAATCAGGAACGAAGTGATCGTGCAAAAATCGCACCGCTACGATTACGATCACGCCATCCGCAACTGCGGGACGCGGTTCGTGGAAGTGGAAACCATGAAGCAGTACGAAGCCGCCTTCAACGAGCGCACCGTGATGGCGCATTTCTTCAATGCCGCGGAAGGCGGCGCGATCGGCCGCGAGGAATGGGTTCGGGTGGCGCACGCGCACGGCGTGCCGTGTTTCAACGACGCCGCGGCCGATGTGCCGCCGATTGCGAACCTCTGGAACTATACGGAAATGGGCTTCGACCTGGTTACCTTCTCCGGAGGGAAGGGCATCCGTGGGCCGCAGAACGCGGGGCTGCTGCTGGGGAAAAAGGAACTGATCGCCGCCGCCGCGATGAATAATAACCCATTCTCCGACACCGTCGGCCGCGGGATGAAGGTGGCGAAGGAACAGATCGTCGGGATGGTGGCGGCGGTGGACTGGTTCCTGACGCAAAGCGACGCCGGGATGGAAGCGGAGTTCCGGAAACGCGCGGAGCGCATCGCGGCACAACTGAAAGGGATTCCGACGCTGAAGTCGACCATCGCGCTGCCCGATGTGGCAGCCAACGCCGTGCCGCACCTGCTGATCCGCTACGACCCGCAGCGCGTGAAAATTACGCCTGAGGCGGTGATGCAGGAACTGCGGCGCGGCAGCCCGAGCATCGAGCTGAACCCCACGACGGGCAAAGTGCGGGGCGGCGGATTGCCGACCGACGAGAATACCATCGTGGTGGGGGTGTGGATGCTGCAAGCGGGCGAGGAGGACATCGTGGCGCGGCGGCTGCGCGAGGTCCTGTCGCAGGCAGCAGCGTGAGCTATCGGAGCGGCACGGCATTTTTCTTAATCTCGGCTTCGAGGGTGGATTCCGGCGGACCGATGTAGTGGAACTGCTCGGCGTAGGCGACGCCGTAGCGTCGTCCGAGGGCGGCATCCGCATTCAGCAGGAAATGGCGGATGTATTCGCGATTGGCGGTGCGGTCGTCGCTGCCGAGCAGCGGAAGGCGCAGATTTTCGGCCGCGAGCCGCGCACGCAACTTTGCGCCGGCTTCGCCCGCCGGCCCCTGGGCCTTGTTGGCGCAGAGGCAATCGATTTTCTTTTCGATGACGGCCGAAGTATCGACCACGCGGTTGACGAGTTGCGGGCCGCGCGCGAAGTAGTATTTTTCCGTGACGCCGTGGGGCCGAAGGCCCGCGGCAAAGTGCTCGGGATAATCCTTGCCCATGCCGGCCATCCAGCAGGCCGATTCCACGGCGCGTGCGGTGACGTAATGGTCGGGGTTCTCCTCGTAGGTGCTCCAGGGATCGTAGCAGACGACGGTGTCGATCTTGAGGAGGCGGATGAGAAAAATGAAGCGCCCGCGGATCTCGCCGATGGCGGCTTCGTCGAGGCGATGGTTGCTGTAATTCAGGTCGAAGGCCTGCCGGCAGCCCAACGCTTTGGCGACCTCCCGGTTATCTTTTTCATTGGCGGAGACGCCGTCGCCGATGGTGCCGGGGCCGGTCATGTCGTCGTTGGTGACGCGGATGAGATAGGCGGTATAGCCCTCGGCGATGAGCTTGGCGACGGTGCCGGAGGCAAACAGCGGGACATCGTCCGCGTGGGGCTGGATGGAGGCGAGGACCTTGCCGGCATGCGGCCGGCCGGCGGTGGGGCGCTCGAAGAAGATGGATGGCGCGGCGTCAGGCGGGGATGCCTGACTCGCGGAACTCGCGTCGGCCATCAGGAGGTTGGCGCTTAGGGCGTTGCCGAGAAAATTTCGCCGGTCCATGATTGCACCTGTCACTGGGACGATAGATGGGGACAGACATCCGATTTCGCGACAGGCAGCGTGCCGCGAGCGGGGGGTATGAGCGGGAAATTGGTATCAGTCCCCATTTTTCAAGTTCCCATTTTTCAGGTCGATCACTGCGCAGGTTTTCAACTCGGGCAGCGTGAATTCGGTGGCCTCGGCATCGCTGGCGATGTCGAGCGGCTTTTCGTCGGGGCTGCCCGCGGCGGCGACGCGGCGCACCGTATATTTGCCGAGGACGCGGACGCGAATTCCGTCTACTTTTCTTCTGGCGGCGTCGTAGTTCAGCAGGCGAACGCGGATGCCATCGGGGAGGGCGGTAAGGCGGGCGACGACGACCTCGCTGCCGTAAATGCGGATCGACCGCTTTTCATCGGTAAGGCGCGCGCGGATTTCATGCGCCATCAGGGGCGGATTGGCGGCATCCGCCAGCGGGAACTCCTTCGAGCCGAGGCGGACCGTCAGCTTCAAGTTCGGGTCGGGGCGAGGTA
Source organism: Acidobacteriota bacterium (assembly GCA_021787555.1). Classification (GTDB taxonomy): domain Bacteria; phylum Acidobacteriota; class Terriglobia; order Bryobacterales; family Bryobacteraceae; genus JAJYLS01. The sequence continues at coordinate 12,153 of JAJYLS010000106.1, forward strand.
CGACCTTGAAAAGAAGATTGTCGCGCACCAGCATGTTCATGACTTCGCCGGCGGTTGCGGAGCCGTCATCGATGAAGCCGATATCGGCGACGGCGGGCGCATCGTTGGGGCCGAGGGCGCGAAGAAAATCCAGCATTTCGGCAAAGGGCTGCACGCCCGAGGCATCGGTGCGCACCAGGGCAATCGCACCGAACATCCAGGCCTCCGCCGCGGCCAACGCGGCTTGGGGGCCTTGGACGTCATAAAAGTATCGGGCCTGCGGATTGCGGAGGAAGCGCCAGCCATTGGAGACGAGAAAGGGGCTGCGCGTGGCCGAAGCCACGTTGATGCGGTATTGAACGCTGGGCGGCGGCAGCTTAACGGCATCGGCGGGTGGGGCTTGCCGGAGGAGCACCGGCAACGCGGCGGCGAGGAGGAGAAGCATCAGAGTTCGACCTCCTGGACGGAAATTTTCGCGTTGTCGAAGATGCCGAGGCCGAGTTTCGCGGCGTATTCCACGTGACCGGGCTCGCGAATGTAGGGGTTGAAATTGGGGTTGCGATTATCGCCGAGGTGCGCGCGGGAGCGGTCGAAGATGGACATGGCACCTTCGGCTTTGCGCTTGTCCTCGATCAACTCGATGAGCTTGTGGTCCATGGCGACCGGGTCGGTGCCGAACCAGAGCTGCCTGGGGTAGAAGCGGAAGCGCGGGTCGCGGCTGAAGGGACCGGCGTTCCAGACTCCCGCCAGGCCATCCATAATATGGAGCACCACGCGGGAGGGAAGCGGCTCGACGGCCGCGAGTGTGCCGATGAAGGAATAAGTGAAGGTCTTTTCCGACTGGTGCGAGCGTGCCACGTTGGAAAAATCGCCGTAGGCGATATTCTTGAGGCAGCCGGTGACGCCCGCGGCCTGGTGCTCCTTGGCGTTGGGGACGTCGATGATTTTGGTGAGGCGGTCGGAAACCAGCCGCACGAGGTTGGAGCGGGTGTCGTCTTCGCCGAAGAAGTCGGTCTCGACGTAGACGCGCGGGTCGTAGCCGAGGATAGTGCCGCTTCCGTGCTCGTCTTCGGCTGCGACCACGTGGACGCCGGCGGGAAGGTATTCGGGATAATTGACGCTGAGCAGTTGGCCGGCGAAGCGCTCATAGACGTAGATATTGTTGGCGGGTACGCCGGCCGCGATGACGTGCCCGGCGACGGTTGCGACGACCTCCGGGCTGGAGCGGATGCGCGGGGCGCCGGAGCAATTGACCTTGATGCCGACGACGTCGTGGGGCGCGATGAAGCGAGCCCAGGCATCGGCGGCGCGGCGTTCACCGGTGAGCGCGCGCATGCCGGCATCGATCATCTGGCGGACGGCGGCGGGATCGACGGCGCTGGTTTGGGGATCGATGGAGCGCCCGGAATGGACGCGGACGACCCGGCCGGGATAAGGCCCGGGCATGCCACGCCGGGCGGAGGGCTGGAAGGGGGTGACCACACGATAGGTTGGCTGCTGACCCTGCGCAGCGAGGCGTGCGGCGGCGGCGAGATGGAGAAACGAACGCCGGTCCACGGGGTGAGTGTATAACCGGGGGCTGGGCCGCGTCAAACCGGCTGTGGAATTTCGCAGCGGAGGATTGTGGAATTTGGTAGCCAGTGGCGCTCTGCTGGAGAGAAAGCACATTTTAAAAAACGAACCCAATTTTGCACTTATCTCCTTGTCTTTCAATGAGAGATAGGGTGCGGTTGGGATAGGGAGATGCTGCGGAATGGCGGCTGGATGGCGCGAATTGGTAAAAGCGGGCAGGTGGAAAACATGAAACCCCTCCTGATCGTTTAGTGCGGGGGAGAGGGAAAAGATTGCAGGAAAATTTTAGGGGGGCGGTGGGGGATGGTAAGTTATGGGTGCTTCGTGCGGGGGGACCGGAACCTCCAACCGGGGGCGAAGGTGATATTTTGAGGAGTCAGGAGTTAGGAGTCAAGGAGTCAGAATGCGAGGAAGGATTGTGATCACGGGGCTATGCCTGGCGGCCGGGGTGTTCGGGCAGGATTACGATTTGGTCCTCAAGGGGGGGCATGTCATCGATCCGAAGAACCAGATCAGCGCGGTGCGGGATGTGGCGATTAAGGACGGAAAGATCGCGGTGGTGGCGGAGCGGATCGATCCGGCGAAAGGCCGGCAGGTGGTGAATGTCGCCGGGCTGTATGTGACGCCGGGGCTGGTAGATATACACGTGCATGTGTACGCCGGGACGGGCGAGAGGAATTCGTACGCGGGAGACAACAGCGTCTATCCGGACGGATTCACGTTCCGCAGCGGGGTGACGACGGTGGTGGACGCGGGCTGCTCGGGGTGGCGGAACTTCGAGGATTTCAAGGACCGCGTGATCGACCGGTCGAAGACCCGCGTGCTGGCGATGCTGAACATCGTGGGCGCGGGCATGCGCGGCGGCAGGGTCGAACAGAACCTCGACGACATGGACGGCAAGGCCACGGCGACGATGGCGCTGAAGCACAAAGGCGTGGTGGTGGGAATCAAGGGCGCGCACTTCGCGGGACCGGAATGGAAGCCGTACCAGCAGGCGGTGTTGGCCGGGACGATCGCCAACATTCCGGTGATGATCGACTACGGTGCGAACCGGCCGGAGCGGCCGCTCTACGATCTGCTGACGAAGGTGCTGCGGCCCGGCGACATCTACACGCATATGTACTCGGGGCTGCGCGGAGAGCAGGACCCGGAGACCCTGGGGCCGAGCAAGGCGATGGTGGAGGGGCGGGCGCGCGGGATCATCTTCGATGTGGGCCACGGCGGCGGGAGTTTCTTGTGGTCGGTGGCGGTGCCGCTGGTGAAGGCCGGGTTTATACCCGATTCGATTTCCACGGACCTGCACGTGGGCAGCATGAACAGCGGGATGAAGGACATGCTCAACGTGATGGACAAGATGCTGGCGCTGGGCATGCCGCTGGACAGTGTGATCCTACGCTCCACCTGGAATCCGGCGAAGGAGGTGAAACAGGAGGAGTTAGGGAACCTATCGGTGGGGGCGCCCGCGGACGTAGCGGTACTGCGCCTCATCGACGGCCATTTCGGCTTCGTGGATACGCGCGGCGGGCGGCTGGACGGGAGCCAGAAGCTGATTTGCGAATTGACGCTGCGCGACGGCAAGCCGGCATGGGACCTGAACGGCATCACGCACGTGGAGTGGCAAAAGCTCGAACCGGCGCGGCACGGGGCGCGTCCGGGGCGATAGGGCACGGCCGGGCCTCAGATCGATGATTTTTTTTGTCGATGATTTTTTTCTTTTCTTAAGCCGCCTCTAGTGATATAATTCGGCCCAGCTCACTTACAGGAGGGGTTATCATGCCGAGGATCTTGCGGCTGGGTGTTGCTGGGGATCGGCAAATCTTTTATTTACCGTGCCTATTGACACCGCATCTTGAGAGGGACATAATCTTCTCAATCTGTCAATAATTGTGTATTAGGCCCTGAAAAGGGGGAGAGGGGGTTTCTCGAAATGAAAGGAAAGCTTTGGGTCTGTTTTGTCGCGATGCTCATGGCCTTTGTGCCTTTGCGAGCTCAGCAGGTAACGGCAGCGATCACGGGGAGAATCACGGATGCAACCGGCGGCGCTGTGGCGGGCGCCAAGATAACCGCGACCGACACGCAACGCGGAACCGAATGGTCAACCATCACCAACACGGAGGGCGTCTACAACCTACCTCGCCTTCCGGTCGGCACCTACAACGTCCGGGTGGAACAGACTGGTTTCCAGTCTGTTACCCAATCGAGCGTGCAATTGGTGATGAACCAGGTGGCTCGTATCGATATCCGGCTTCAGGTGGGCAACGTCAACCAGACGGTGGAAGTAACCGCTGCCGCGCCGTTGCTGCAAACCCAGTCGACCGAACTCGGCCAAGTGATCGACTCGCGCACTAACGAGGCGCTTCCGCTGGCCACCCGCAACTATGTCCAGTTGACGCTGCTCGCGCCAGGCAGCATCCATCCCAATCCTTCCACCTTCAAGAGCGGCCTGACGACCGCCAGCAGCGGGCGCCCCAACGTGAACGGCAACCGCGAGCAGGCCAACAACTTCATCCTCGACGGCTTGGACAATAATCAGGTCTCCGACAACCTGGTGGGCTACGCCCCCGCGGTGGATGCGATCCAGGAATTCAACGAGATCACCAACAACGCGCCGGCCGAATTCGGCAACTTCATGGGCGGTATTGTCAGCGCCACGATTAAATCCGGCACCAACAGCTTCCACGGCGACGCCTACGAGTTCTTCCGGAACGACCAACTGAACGCCAACAACTGGGCCAACAACTTTGAAGGCGTATCCCGCGCGGCTACCCGTTGGAACAATTTCGGCGGAACGATAGGCGGGCCGATCAAGAAGGACAAGCTGTTCTTCTTTGCGGATTACCAGGGCTCGCGCCTCGATACCCCGCCCAGCACCGCCGTAAAGTCAGTATACACGGCCGCCGAGCGCAACGGCGACTTCTCCGCGCTTTTGCACCAGCCCAATCCCGTGCAACTCTACAATCCTTTTTCGATGTCCAATGGCAATCGCGCCCCCTTCGCCGGAAACATTATTCCCCAGTCCCTATTCAGCCCAGCGGCCTCCAAGATCATTAATTCCAAGTACTACCCGGAGCCCACCGGCCCGGGCTTGATCAACAATTACCTGTACGGGTATCAGAGCTACATCAATGGGGACCAGGGCGATGTCAAGATAGACTGGAATGCCTCCGATAAAGACCGCGTGTTCGGGCAATATTCGGAGAGCCGCTTCAGCAATCCTACTGAGAGGACCTTTCCACTGGCTTACAACAGCTTTAACGAGTATCCCTCTCACGTGGGCGTTTTGGACTACACCCG
>JAJYLS010000445.1 GCA_021787555.1 Acidobacteriota bacterium
GGAGCTGCTGGCATACTCTCGGTGGGGGATGCCGTTCACCGACCAAAACACTGGCGCCGAAAATTATCTGGTTGGCCGCTTTCCCGCTGGTATTTTTTCGCGGGCTTGGATATTTGAACTTACTAGCCGCCAGATCATTGCTTGCTCGCCTTGAATGCACGGTAGTCCCGTTGTAACTGAAAATGTTTTGAACCTGAAGACGGATCTGAACGTCGCCGGTAGCCGAATAATAGACGGCTGCGAATCAATGCGGGCACACTGGCAATACTCAAGTGCTGCCGCGCACACGGGAGCACCATGATCGAAAAAGTGATTTCCGGCGGTCAGACGGGAGTGGATCGTGCAGCGCTCGATGTCGCGATGGAACTCGGCATCTCCTGCGGCGGCTGGTGCCCGACTGGACGAAAGGCGGAAGACGGCGTGATTCCAGCCCGTTACCCGCTTGAGGAACTGCCTTCACGCGGCTACCGCCCCCGCACGGTCCGCAACGTGCTGGAGTCCGACGGCACGCTCATTTTCTTCCGGGATGCGTTGACTGGCGGCAGTGCGTTCACCGCGGAAGTCGTGCGCAAGCACCATAAGCTCTGCTACACGGTCAATTTGGCAGCCCCTGTCGATCCCTGTGACGTCAGAATCTGGATCCGGCAGCACTCTATCAGAACGCTCAATATCGCCGGGCCACGCGAAAGCCGCGTCCCGGGGATCCATGCCGAGGCGGCAGCCTACCTGCGGGCCCTGTTTTCAGTCTGACTTGGAGGACTAAGGCCCAAGCTCATCTGGCCTCGCGTCCGTTTTGACCATTGGACGGTCTCGGCTACCTCCTCGCCGGAAAGCCGATGCCAAGCCCGGAGATCCTCCGCGACCGCCGTGATGGCCTTCCAACACCAGGGCTGGGCGATGAGTCGTCGGGTCTGCCGGCGCATGCGGTCGAGAAACCGATCCGAAGAATCCGGAATGGGGACTATGGTCTGCACATCCTCGCGCACCTGATCCAGCCACATCTCGGCCGACAGCGCCTTCTCAAGGTCCGAGCGGGCGCCGAGGCAGCGCAACTGAGTGCCCTGGAGCTTGGCCTCGGCCAGGGGTCCCGCCAGCAAGACCTTGACGTAGCGCTCGGCCTCGACCAATTCTCGCGCCCAGACGCGCCACGCACCCGAGCGGTCCCCCGGTTCCAGCAGATAACGGGACCCGGGTACCACTTGCCGGATCCATCCCGAGCCGGGCCGATCCTGCGACACAAAGGCTTCAGTCACTTCGTAGCCGTGGTGTAACGCCACCACCGCATGCCCCGCTTCGTGGTAGGCCGTGACGGTGTAATGAAGCTTGCTGCCAGCAATACGGTCCCGGGACATCGCGCGCATCCTCCTGTTCATTGAACCGGATCGTGTTTGGGACGTGATTCTCGTAGACGACATCCTTGATCTCCGGCACATGGGCTGTGAGGCACTATAAGCCCGACGCCGCATAGGACGCGACATGCTGTCCAACGAGGCTGAAAGGCGGAAACGTCCCAAACCACTCACCCAATCTCCGTCGCTGTACCGATGCGAAAATCAGGATCCTCGTGCGGTTTCCGGTAGATTACCCGGTAAGCGTCGCCGACTGCGCGCTTCAAGCTGGTGACGAGCGCAAGACCCTCCTGGTGAAACGCCGACCAGTCGAACGCTGGGGCATCGTATCCCCGCTCAAGTCGCGTGACCCAGGCTGCGAACGATTCCTCCAAAGCGGCCGGCACGTCGTACCGTCCATAAAATCCACCCACGGCATCAGCGATGCTGGGCCCAACACCGTCGCTTTCAGACTCACCGTCCCCGATTCAGGCGTAGGGCCCATTACCAAAGTCCGCCATGATGGTGATGGTCTTCATGGGTAGCGGTCTTGATGGCCTATCTCTGCAGACCGTGTTGTCGGTTGCAATATGTCGTGTCACCAACTGAAAACGGATTCGTTTTATCGGTGCAAAATCTGTCCGGGCTTCCAATTCGCCGACAGACGTTGTGCTTCAGCAAGCTCGTATGAATTCAGGTTCTTTCCGATTAGGTCGCGAATCTTTCCAGATTCTTTAGTCCACCGTGCAAACCACTTACACGTTCCTGCAGAGGCGGCTCCTCCGTTCGGTAACGCGCATCCCCTCTGTGTCGCGGCTAGATTTATCCATGCATATGCGAGCACTTCGTCTTTTTGCACACCAATGCCGCTGTCATACATTGTCGAGAGAACACCCTCCGCATCGGGGACTCCCTGCGCCGCTGCTTTCTGAAACCACTCGAATGCCCTGGTATCATTCTTCGGAATCCCTATACCATCGAAGTATGCATGTCCCAACTCATCTTCTGCAGTGCCATACCCCCGCGCCGCGGCCTCTTGCCACCACGCTACAGCCTCAACCGGACGTTGTGGTATGCCCTTAAACCCAAAGTATAAATATGTCCCTACCCAATCCTCCGCGAATACCGACCCCTGCACGGCTGCCCTCTGAAACCATTTGAAGGCTTTGACATCATTAATTGGCACACCATCCCCTCCTTGATAGTCGGATGCAAGGTACACTTCCGCGGTAGTATCGCCGTGTGCCGCCGCTTTCCTTAGCCATCTCACACTCTTGTCGGCATTTTTTTGCACACCAACGCCGACAGCATAAAGTCCTGCCAAGTGGAGTTGCGCCTTGGCATATCCCCCTTCAGCAGCCTCGTGAACCAACTCTGCAGCTTTCTTGGGATCCTTCCGTACCTGATCACCTTTTAGATACATCACTCCGAGCATGTACTGCGCAGAAAGATCACCGGAAGCTGCTTGTCTCCGCAATTGCGCCAGCGATGCCGTATCGCGCTCGAATTGCGCGTGTATCTGAGAAAACTGATCTTTGCGAATCTGCGGCGCAACGAAGTCGTTAAAAAAATCATCGCGTATGCGCGCCTCTCCGGCAGCGTTCAACGCCCGGTATTTCAAAGATGACGATACGAGTTTCCACGCATCTCCGAGTTTGATAACTGGCGCGTGAGCGCTCTTTGGTGGAAATCTGGTCGTGATCTGATTCCATGAAATCGCGGTTTGCGCAGGTAAGGACCGGATGATCTTTGCAGTCGCGGCAAGAGCAGTCTGCGGCGTTCGATCCGGCTTAACATAACCATTATCGATGCGATAGACCCAGATGCCCACCGCCCGGCCGACCACAGAGGCCAGCAAAACAACAAAAAAAGCGCGAACAAATTTTCTCTTCTTTGTCGTGGGCGCTCTGATTACAACGGATTCAGTAGCTACTGTTTTTGGTGCCGGCATGACCCCTCCCCCTCTTCGTTATTCTTTTTTCCTGCACGATACGCCGCTTGACACATGACACACAAGGTGTATCGTCATCACACGGGGCTAGTTACCCCATCGTCAGCGGATCACCGCACCCGAAAGCTCGCGGTT
>JAJYLS010000107.1 GCA_021787555.1 Acidobacteriota bacterium
ATCGGCCAGATCCGCCTGCCACGCCCCTTCGGCCGCCTGCACCTGCTTGAGCGACACGTTGTTGCCGGGTAGCAGGGATTGCAGCCGGTCGTACTCCTGGCGGGTCACCTGAAATGCCGCCTGCGCCTTGCGGGTCTGGGCCAGCGCCGATTCGTAGCGCCCGCGATCGTCGAGCAGGCCTTGCGCCGCCAGGATCAGCGCATTCGCCTCAAGCCGCTCGTGGCGCACCTGCGAAGCGAGCGCCGCCACGCGAATGCCGTTCTCTTTCTGAATGGCGGGGCTGATCACGACGGCGGTGATGCCGTCCGCGGTCACGGTGCGCGCGGCCGAGGAAGCTTGCTTCGGCTGCTTTGTCTCCTCCCCGCCCGCTTGCAGGCTGTGTATTCCCCAGCCCGTAAGGAGGGCGGTGGTGAGCACCGCGGAAAGGGCCATCGTGCGCCGGGTCATGGCCGCCCTCCGGAACCTGCCGCCGGTGCCGTGAGCGGCGGCAGAGCCCAGCCCGGATCCATGGGGCGTTCCATCGCGGTTTCCAACGCTCCCAGCGCGGTCTGCGAATTCCGGACCGCGTCCACCCATGCAGCGTCCGCGCCGGCACGCTGAAGCGACGCCGCCAGCAGCGAAAGCTGGCTGGTCTCTCCGCGCTGGACTAAGGCGCGCTCGAAGCGCACCTCGCCCGTGCGCTGGGCCACCAGCGTGCTCGCGTCGTCAAGCGCTGCCAGCGCGCCCCGGTATGCCGCCAGCGCGCGCTCGGTCTCGCCGGCGGCGGCGGCCTGAACGTCCAGAAATACATCGGCGGCCTGCTTGCGCTGCGCCTCGGATTCCGCGATCGGCCCCTGGTTGTGGTTCAGGACCGGCAGCACCAGGGCGGGGCCGATGGTGTACATGTTGGCGCCCTCCTCGAACTGATAGGCCGGATTCAGATTGATATTCGGGTACTGCCGGGCAACCTCCAGCCGAAGTGCGGCGTCGGCGCTGGCATAATCGGCTAGAGCGCGGCATACATCCAGCCGATTCAGCAGGGCCGATCGCTGAACCGGCGCCGGCGCTAGCACCGGCCGGGGACGCGCATAATCCTGCCATGTGAGTGTGAGCCCCTCAAGTGCCGCAACCGGCAACCCGATTGCCTCGGCGACGGCGGCGCGGCTTGCCGCCCGCGCACCTTCCGCCGTCCGGAGGTATACGTCCGCAGTGTCGAGTTGCGAACGGGCGGCGGCCAGCGGCGGGCCGGGTTCCTCTCCCGCGCGTAAGAGCGCCGCGTATACGTTCACCGTGGCCTCGTCGAGATCGCGCTCGGTACGGAACACGCCGATTCGCCGCGAACTGTCAAAATAGTCCACCAGCGCCTGCCGCAGTTGCGTGCGGACCTGCCAGGCGGCCTCGCCGAAGGCAAACCGGGCCGCCTCCGCTTCCCGGTTCGCCAGTTCGATGCGATGCCGCCGCTTTCCGGCTGTCTCTATGGGCACACTGGGTAGAAACTCGAAAACCCATGGAGCGCCCGGGAACGTGGCATAGCCGGCGGCGATATTGAGGCTCGGATTCGGCCTCTCGGCCGCGGTCACTTTGCCTGCTTCGGCCACGTGCACCGCCTGGCGCGCCACCTGCAAGCCGGGATTGAAATAGAAGGCTGCGACTGTGAGCATGGCTGGGTCCCAACGGGTAGCGGGCCAGGTACGGCACCTGTGGTGTAACTGTTGTTCGAGGAACTGTTTCAGGGTGGGATCGGCCAGCCGGCGCATTCGATATGCGTCCACGACGGCCGGCGCCGAAAGAGGCGCCGGGTGGTAATGCGCGCAACCGCACAGGCCCATCAGTGCGCATAAAATGGCCTCCTGCACAATCCTCGGCGTGTGCGCGTTTCCTCGGCCGCTCTGTGGTTCCGCGTGACTGTGGTTCCGCGTGTGACATCCCACTCGGATCGGCAGGAGCAATCAAGCTGCCGAATCGGGGTAGCGCAAATCCCCTGGGTGTTACATCATTTGTGAAGCCGGTTACCCGACGCTCGGGCCCCGGGCGGAACTAGCTCGGGATGTCGCTGGCATATTGCACGCCGCACCCGGAATGCATATAATCATCCGAATCAGGCCGGAGACCTGATCTGCCGTTTCGGGGATTTTCGTGAGGGCCGAGGTCCTCGCGTGGAGGTGTTCCGTGCTGAAGCGTAATAGCTTTGCAGTTCTTCTTGCCTTGTCCGCCTGGCCCTTGTTGGGGCAAGTGGACCGGGCCAGCCTCAATGGCACCGTGACCGATGCTTCGGGCGCGGTCATTCCAGGAGCAAAAGTCGTGGTGGAGGCGCCGGCTTCGGGCTTTCACCGCGAGACCCTAACCACCGGGGATGGAGCCTATAACCTTCCCGGCCTGCCCATCGGAAAGTACAACATCACGATCTCGGCAGCCGGATTTGACACGAGGGTGGCGCAGGGGCTGACCCTGACCGTCGGCCAGGTGGCCACGTACAACGCGCGGCTGGCGGTGGGCACGGTGAAAAACCAGGTGGAGGTGTCGGGGACTGCGGTCGAGGTCGACCGCAGCTCGGCCGAGGTCAGCGGCGTGGTGGGAACCCAGCAGCTCCGCAGCCTGCCGCTGAACGGCCGCGACTGGGCCGACATGATGCTGCTGGTGCCGGGCGCCATCGATTCGGGCAATGGAAACGGCGGCGACCAGCGCAACATCCGCTTCGCCGGACGCTCCATCGACGATAACAACTATACCTTCGACGGCATCGACAACAGCGGCGTCCAGGAGCAGGCGCAGAAAGCCAATACGCGGCTGGGCGTCTCGCTGGACGCGGTGGCCGAGTTCCGGGTCACCTCCGCGGTCTATACGGCGGAGAGCGGCGCCGCCGGCGGCGCTCAGATTAACGTGGTCTCGAAAACGGGCAGCAATGAGTTTCATGGCGGCGGCTTCGAGTATTACCACAACGATGCCATGAGCGCCCGCGGGCCGTTCGGCCCGCCGACCCTGCCGCCGCTCTCGCGGAACCAGTTCGGCGGCAATCTGGGCGGACCAATCAAGAAGAACAAGACCTTCTTCTTCGCCAATTACGAAGGCTTCCGGCAGTCGAGCTCCTCCACCCCGCTGTGGTACGTGCCTAGCGCCGCCTTCCGGCAGCAGGTGATCGCCACCTCGCCGGCGCTGGCCCCCATCGTCAACGCCTTTCCCACCCCCAGCAGCTACCCGGCTTCCAGCACCATCGTCTCCCCGGTGACTGCCGATATGGATTCTATCCGGCCCCGACTGACGCCCTCCCAACGCGAGGACAGCGGCATGATCCGCATCGACGAGCGCTTCACCGACAACACCACCATGTTCTTCCGCTACAACGTGGACGACATGCTTCAGGTGACTCCCCAGATGGGCAGGACGCAGGACCTGGCCATTCGCCCGCAGAACGCCGTGATCGAGCTCCAGCATATCTTTTCGCCGGAGATGGTGAACGAAACCAAGTTCGGGATGAACCGCCAGGGCTACCATAACGACCCCGGCTCGCTGGCCAACGGCATCCCCAGCATCACGGGAATGGCCTTCACGGTCCTGGGCGCTACCGGCAACGCGTTGGACGTCGAGGACGGCACCACCTGGAACTACGTGGACAACCTCAGCATCATGCACGGGCGCCACAACCTGAAGTTCGGCGCGGAGGTCCGGCGCATCCAGCTCAACAATTCGGCGCATGCGCGCCCGATCGATGTGCTCACCTACACCACCGATCAGAGTTTCATCAACAACCAGGCGGACTCGATCTCGATCCAGGGGGCGCTGCCCATCGGCGGCATGCGGCGCACCTTCGCGATGGGCTATGCGCAGGACGAGATCAAGCTGCGGCCCAACCTGACGGTGAACTTGGGGCTGCGCTACGAATTCTACAGCGTGATGCACGAGATATTGGGGCGCGACAAGTTGTTCCAAATGGCGTGCGGAGGGTTCTGCCCGCCGGGTACGGCCTACTATCAGCCCGATTTCACGAATTTCGCGCCGCGCCTCGGCGTGGCGTGGTCGCCGGCCGCTCTCAAGGGAAAAACCACCATCCGCAGCGGCTTCGGCGTCTACTACGGCGCCGGCCAGAACGACGATTTCAGCCCTCCGCACGAAGCCATCGCGAACAACTTAGGGCTTTCCACGGCCGACGTGCCGAGCCTCTCCTATCCTGTTACGCCCTACCTGGGGCTGGCTCAAGCGATAGGTGTGGCCCCCGGAACGTCGACCCCAACCTCTTGCCCCTGTACTACGAGAACTGGGACTTCGACATCCAGCAGGAGTTGCCGCGCGGCTTCCTGCTCTCGGTAGGCTACCAGGGCAGCGAAGGACATAACCTGCTCTCTCCACTCACCCTGAATCGTATCGATCCGGCGACGGGCACGCGGCCGATCGCGGGGTTCGTCGGGGTCGGTCAAAAAACGTACGCCGGGAACGACAACTTCCATGCGATGCAAATCTCGCTGAATCGCTCGTTCAATAATGGCCTCCTGGTGCAGGTGCAGTACCAATGGTCGAAGGCCATCACGGACGCCTCGGTGGGCGCGGGCAACGCGGTGGGAACGGAAAATATGTCCTGCCGGGCGTGCGATCGCAGCGTGAGCACCTATAACGTGCCCAATAACTTCGTGGCCAATGCCATCTACCAGTTGCCATTCGGCACGCATCGCCAGTTCATGAAGAGCGGCTTGGCCGGCCGGCTGATCGGCGGCTGGGACCTGAGCGGCATGTTCATGGCGCGGGACGGAATGCCGGTGAACATCGTGGTCACGCGCGCCGCCAAGGTGATGGCGGACGGCGTCGCGGCCAATCAGCGGCCGAATCTGGTGGCCGGCGTTCCGATCATCCCCGCCGGTGGCCAGACCATTAACGATTACTGGAACATCGGGGCGTTCTCGGTTCCGGCGCCGGACACCTGGGGCGACCTGGGCCGCTTCATCGCCACCGGGCCGGGCTTCTACACCATCAATGCCGCGCTCGAAAAGCGGTTCCCGGTAACGGAGCGGCTGACCGGCAGTTTCCGCTTCGAGGCGTTCAGCTTGTTTAACCATGCGATTCTGGACGCACCGGCGGCGAATATTTCACAACCTGGCAAGTTCGGGGTCATCACCGGGGCGGGCGGCCAGCGCAACCTCCAGGCCATGTTCCGCGCGGAATTCTGAAGCATCGGCAACCGCTCCCTCTGATCGGAGCCGCGACCGTGAGGGGGCTGTTTGGGATCGCCCGGACCTTGGCAGTGGCGCGGATCTCACGGTTGTTGCATCATTTGTAATGGCGATACCGCGACGCTCAAGCGATGAAGATCAAAACCGTACGTTCCGCGCTGCTCTCCTATCCTCTTGACCAACCCATCCGCCTTTCTTTCTACGGTGGCGAGCGCACCATTCTCAAGCGCGACGCCATGTTCATTCGCGTCCAGACCGACACGGGCCTGGCGGGCTACGCGCCCGGACCCGGAAGCGAGACCGCACACAGGCACATCCAGGAAACCATCGCGCCATTTCTCGAAGGCCGCGTTCTGGCCGACCCCGACGCGCTGCGGGTGCTTTTCCTGCAAGGACCGGGCACCGATCCCGAACTGGCCAAGACGTATTGCTCGGTCGAGATCGCGCTCTACGATCTCGCCGGCAAGGCGCAGGGTGCGCCCCTCTCCGAATTGCTCGGCGGCCGCGTGCGCGACCGCATCCGGCTCTACGGAAGTGCCGGCATGTACATGCCGCCGGAGGCCTACGCGGCGGAGGCGGCGGCTGTCGCCGATCTCGGCTTCCGCGCGTACAAAATGCGCCCCGCCATGGGGCCCGAACGCGACATGGAAACCGTCCGCCTGATGCGCCAGGCGGTCGGTCCGGATTTCGATCTCATGGTGGATGCCCACACGTGGTGGCGCATGGGCGACCGCAGCTACAGCCTCGCCACCGTCGAGCAGTTGGCGCGCTCCATCGCCGAGTACAATATCGCGTGGCTCGAAGAGCCGCTGCCGCCGGACGATCACACGGCCTACCAGCAGCTCAAGGAGAAGGACATCGTTCCACTGGCCAGCGGCGAGCACGAGCCCAGCGAAGAGCGCTATCTCGATCTCATCCTCACCGAAGCCGTCGATTATGTCCAGATGGACGTCTGCTGCCAGGGAGGATACGCCATGGGCCGGCGGCTCTTCGCCGAAATCGCGCGCCACGGCCTGCGCTTCGCCTTCCACAGTTGGGGTACCGCGCTGGAAGTGATCGCCGCCGCGCAGCTTGGCATCTGCTGGCCGGAGATCGTCGTCGAGTGGCTGGAGTATCCGTGCTATTCCAGCCCGGACCACGCCGGTATGTATCCCTTTCCGCTCGCGGCGGAGATTCTGAAAGATCCGCTTGAACTGGACAACGGCGATCTCGTCGTGCCGTCCAGTCCCGGCCTGGGCGTAACCGTGGACGAATCCGTGGTGGACCGCTATCCCTGGATTCCGGGACCCTGGTCCTACTTCCGCACGGATTCGCCCGCCGAGACGCGCGCCGTGACTTCGGACCACAGCGTCAAGTGGCAGGGAAGCCAGGGGACCTGACACCCTTGCACCCGGCGTTGGGAAGGCGCACAATCTTGGCGGATGAGATTCCAACAAGATATGCCCCGGCTGCCATCCCGGGGATGAGGAGGTGCCATGAAATTCCCCGCATTTTTGGTCGTGTTACTCCTCGCCGGCCACGCCGCCGCAGAGGGTAGCTTGGAGGGTACGCTCCAGGGCCTCAAGGATGCAGTGGCCAGCAAAAACACCACGCAAGTCAAGAAATTGGCGATCGAGGCGTTTCCGCTGGTTTCCGAAGCGCTTGCCGAACCTGCTCCTCGGGAGGCCGGCGCCAAACCGGCGTGGGACAGTCGCATCGCGTATGCCAAGAGCGTCCAGTCCTATGCGGAGTATGCCCTGTTCGCCACCGCGGTGGCCTCGCCCCCAGCCACTTTAGTAGACCTGATCGCCACGCTCGAGCGGCAGAACCCTAAGAGTTCCTACCTCGATGCGGCATATGGTCCGTACCTGGTGGCGCTGAATCAGACGGGTGCGGCTTCGAAGACCACGGCCGTTACCGAGAAAGCGCTGGCGAATTTCCCCCAGAACGAGGACCTGTTGCTGGTGGCGCTGGACGCCACGGCAAGCCGCAAGCAAAACGATCGCGCCCTCACCTACGCCAACCGCCTGGTCGCCGCCCTAAGCAAGCACCCCAAGCCGGAAGGAATGACCGCGGCCCAGTGGGAGCGTAAGCGCAATGCCGGCCTGGGCCGTGGCTATTGGGTGGCCGGAGTCATATACGGCGAACGCGGCCAATACCAGGCGGCCGACAAGAACCTGCGCGCGGCGCTGCCCCTCATTCAGGGCGATGCCGCGATGCTCGGGCCGGCGCTGTTCCACCTCGGGATGGCCAATTACCACTTGGGTAAGATGACGCTGAGCAAGGCGCGTGTACTCGAAGGGTCCAGGTTCAGCGAACAATGTGCGGCCATCAGCGGCCCGTATACGGAACAGGCCCGGCACAACGCGCTCGTGATGAAGGCCGAAGCTGCGCAAATGCGTTAGCCAAACGGCCGCGATCGCGATGTCGGCCCCAGCATGAGTTGCTCACTGCCGTGGCCGCCGATGGGGCGCGCTGGAGACAGGCAGCGTGCTTTGCGTGTCTTTTCCCACTAACGCCCGGTACGCCGCCGCTCTTTCCGGCCGGCCAGTCGCCTCATACAGAGTCACCAGCGCCTTTGCCGATTCGAGAGCGCCCTCATCGCCATAGTCCTTTCTTATGATAGGAAAAAGCTTAACGAGTATGGCCTCGGCTTCGCGATATCGATGTACGCCCACCAAGCACCTGCCGTAGACGTTCTCCGCACCCAAAACCGTCAGACTCTTCGGGTCGAGGTACTTGCGGTAAATAGCCAAGCCTTCGCGCGCCATCGGTTCGGCCCGTTGCGCCTCCCCTTGGAGGAGATAAAACTCTGCGATATTCACCAGCGTGGATCCGACCTCGACAGGCGCCGCTGTGCTCCGTTTCATCTCGAGTGCGCGCAGCAGCAGTTGCACAGCTTCGGCATATCTGCCGTTTCCGGCCAAATTCACGCTGAACAGCCCGACCATGAAGTCGGCGACCTGCGCAGCGTTGTCATGCTCCGCCACAATACGAGCCGATTCCACCCTGGTGACAACCGAAAAAGCTGCCAACGCCAGAGCAGCAGCCGCGCACGCGCTAACCGCGGCGGCGTGCCGCCTGACGAACTTCCGGGTTCGGTACCAGGTCCGGCCTTTATGGGCAATGACCGGCATCCCGTCCAGATAGCGCCGGACATCGTCGGAGAACCGCTCCACGGACGAGTACCGTTTGCCGGGTTCTTTCCGCATCGCCCGGAGCACGATATCGTCCAGATCGCCGCGCAAGCGTTTCCGGAGCCTCTCCGGTGTAGTCCTGCGCCGCTCAGCGATTTCGGCCGCCGTGGGTCTGCCGGCATCGTCCCGATCGACCGCACTGCTCGGAACTCCGGTTTCCTCCTCGCAAATGACGCGAGCGATCTCCCGCGGCGTCATGCTGCACAGCGCGTGCGCTTTGCGGCCGCTCAACAACTCGTATAACAATGCACCCAGCGCGTAAACATCCGTGGCCGTAGAAACGGGACGGCCCTGCACCTGCTCGGGGCTGGCGTACTGCGGCGTCAATGGGGCGAATGCGCTCCAGGTGGCCGGGGATTCGCTCTGTGCATCGCGCGACAGCAGGGTGATCCCGGTGGACAAGAAAGCCAGCGGCGCGCTCGATGCGCTGGCTAAAGCTAAATCGTTCGTAAATTCGTTCGGCAATTCTTTTCCGGCCTGTGCGGATCACGGATGGAAAGGGACTGCGAAGGTGGTCCAGGACCTTACGAACGATTCCTTGAAGGCCCATACCCATACGGAAATTAGCTGCTCCATAAAGCAGAAGGTCCTGAACGGCAGCGATATGCGCGGCGATGCAAAGTGCAAAGTCACCGAAACCGGTAGCAGTACGATGGGCACGTGGCACTGCGAGGGCACGCCATCGACGTTCTTCCAGATGGTCATTGACGGACATACGGCCAGGGTCGTGCTCTCCGCCGTGCACGCTCACTGCGAAGGAGAAGGCCCGTTCGGGCATACCGAGCGCGACGGTTCCTGGGGCGACTGGGACGGCTCCGGGCCGGCTTCGCCGGACGCTAATACCGTCTCCGGGTCTTCAGAGATCAACGGAATGGAAAAGTTCACATGGAACCTCTCCAGATAATGGCGTAGCGCATTGGGCCATCCGGCCCGTAAACTCCCCCTGGAGGCACAGGGACACACACGAGACGGGCGTCTTTCTTGCAGCGCCGAGTCTCTGTGGTTAAATTAGGTCATGCCGGAAAATTTGGTTATCGCAGGGCGCGAGTTCCGCTCGCGGCTCATCGTGGGCACGGGCAAGTACCGCACTTTTCAGGAGATGCAGCGCTGCCACGCGGCTTCTGGCGCGGAGATGGTCACCGTCGCCGTGCGGCGCGTGAACCTTACCGACCGCTCCAAGGAATCGCTGCTCGATTATATCGATCGCTCCAAAATCTTCATCCTTCCGAATACCGCCGGGTGCTATAACGCCGACGACGCTGTGCGCACGGCCATGCTGGCGCGCGAGGTCGGCCTCTCGAACTGGATCAAGCTGGAAGTGATCGGCGACGAAAAAACCCTGTTCCCCGATACCGAAGGCCTGCTCCAGGCCACCCGCATCCTGGTGAAAGAGGGATTCGTGGTTCTGCCCTATACCAACGATGACCTCGTGACCGCGCGCAAGCTCATCGACGCCGGTGCGGCGGCGGTGATGCCGCTGGCGGCGCCTATCGGCTCCGGCATGGGCGTGCAGAACCCCGCGAACTTGCGCATCTTGCGCGAAATGATCGCCGGCGTCCCCATGATCGTGGACGCCGGCGTCGGAACCGCCTCGGATGCCGCGGTTGCCATGGAACTGGGCGCCGATGGCGTCCTTATGAACACCGCCATCGCCGCGGCCGAGGATTCCCTGAAGATGGCGCTCGCCATGAAGCTGGCGGTAGAGGCGGGAACCCTCGCTTACGAGGCTGGGCGCATGCCCCGGAAATTGTACGCAAACGCCAGTAGCCCCCTCGCGGGAGTGGTGGGGAGCTAACCGACGGCCCGCTTTCGGCATCGACAGATTGGCACGGGATTTGCTACAATGAAACTGTCCAATTGTGGTATCCTCGCCCGACATTTGTCTATCTAGTTCGCTGCCACGTGCATTCCCCAGCAATCCAAACGAGGAGTAACGCTTAAAACATCTATGTCTTCCAATACCTTCTCCCAGGGCGCGCAGGTCGAACACCAGAAGTTCGGCTTGGGCACCGTGATGTCCAGTAGTGAAGAACGTATCGTGATCAAGTTCGACGATCACGGCGAAAAGAAATTCGTCACCAACATGGTGATGAGTAGTTTGAAAAAGAGCGACCGGCCCGCGCCCGCCGAGAAGAGGGGCTCGCGCAAGCGGAAGACGGCGCCCGCCACGGCGTAACCGGTAGCAGAGGATTCTTTTCTTGAACGCACGCCAAAAACGGTTGTTTGAAGAGGCCCGGAAACGCAATCCGGACCTGAAGATGCCGGAGACTCAGGCGCCTGCCGAGTTGACCGAAGACGATCTGGCCCTGATCAAGCAGGGCGTCGGCGATAAGAGCGGCAGGCCCGCGCAGGCGTCCTCCGGAGCGGGGGACGGCGGCGAGATGCCTTCCGGCGAGCAGAGCGGGTCGGTCGTGACCTATTTCGAAGCCAAGGGGTTCGGTTTTCTGCGGCCCGACGATGGCGGCAGAGATATCTTTTTCCATGTATCGCGGCTGGTGGAGGGCTTGGCTACCGACCTCCGCCCCGGCGCCCGCGTGCTCTACGAGCTTGGAATGGACCGCACCGGAAAAATGGCGGCCAGCAGCGTGCGCATAGCGCCGCAAGAATAAAGCATGTTCGACAATCTGTCCGAAAAGCTGCAAAGGGTCTTCAAAAACCTGCGCGGCGAAGGAAAACTGACGGCCGAAAACATGGAGAGCGCCTTGCGCGAAATCCGCATGGCGCTGCTCGAAGCCGACGTCAATTTCCGGGTTGTCAAACAGCTCATCGAGAATATAAAGGTCAAGGCCACCGGCGAGGAAGTGCTCAGCGCCCTCTCGCCCTCGCAGCAGGTCATCAAAATCGTGCACGAGGAGCTCATCAAGATCCTCGGCAGTCACGAATCCAAGCTGCGGTTCGCCAACGAGTCGCCCACCGTTTTCCTGATCGTTGGGCTTCAGGGCTCCGGCAAAACCACCTCCACCGGCAAACTGGCCCGCTGGCTTTCGAAAAACGGCCACCGCCCGCAGATGGTTTCCGTGGACGTCTACCGCCCGGCCGCCCGCGAGCAGCTCAGCGTCATCGGCCGCGAGATCGGCCAACCGGTCTACCCCGGCGCCGCGGAAGAGAAGCTCCCGCTCGACCTGGCGCGGTCCGCGCGCCGCGAAGCGGTCAATAGCGGCCGCGACGTCCTGCTGGTGGATACCGCCGGCCGCCTGCACATCGACGACCAGCTCATGACCGAGTTGCAGGACTTAAAGGGCCAGCTCAATCCGGTCGAAATCCTGTTCGTCGCCGATGCCATGACCGGCCAGGACGCCGTCAAATCCGCCGACGAGTTCCACAAGCGCCTCGGCATCACCGGCGTCATCCTCACCAAGATGGACGGCGATGCCCGCGGCGGCGCGGCGCTCTCCATCCGCCACGTCACCGGCCAGCCGCTGAAATTCGTCGGGGTCGGCGAGAAATTCGACGCGCTCGAGCCGTTCCATCCCGACCGCGCGGCTAACCGCATTCTCGGCATGGGCGATATCCTCTCCTTTATCGAGAAGGCCGAGGAGGCCATCGACAAGAAACAGGCGTTCGAGATGCAGCGCAAGCTCATCGAGAACGATTTCACCCTGGAGGATTTCCGCGACCAGTTGCGCCAGATCCGCAAGCTCGGGCCGCTCCAGAATATCCTCGGCATGATGCCGAAAATGGGCATCCTCAAGGAACTCAAGGACGCCAAGGTCGACGAAAAGGAAATCACCCACGTGGTGGCGATCATCGATTCGATGACCCCGCGCGAGCGGGCCAACCACATGATCATCAATGGCAGCCGCCGCCGCCGCATCGCCAAAGGCAGCGGCACCACGGTGCAGGAAGTCAACCAGTTGTTGAAGCAGTATGCGCAGGCCCGCAAGATGATGAAGAGTTTCTCCGGCGGCCTGCTGGGTAGGAAAATGGGCAAGATGAAATTGCCCGCTGGCTTCCCTTTCGGGGAAATGCCCAAGTTCTAAGGATGAAAATCGTTTTCCACCACAGAGCCACGGAGAACACAGAGGCCATCACAGAGAATTCTCTTGATTTTCTCTGCGCAATCTCTGTGTTCTCCGCGTCTCTGTGGTGAAATAGAATTTTGACGGAGTCTAAATGCTGATGATTCGCCTGGCGCGATTTGGCGCCAAAAGGAAGCCGTTTTACCGCGTGGTGGTAATCGAGAAGGAGCGCGCCCGCAATGGCCGCCATATCGAGGTCGTGGGGCAGTACAACCCGCTCGCCACCCCCGCACAGGTTCTGCTGAAGTACGACCGCATCGAGCACTGGACCGGTCATGGCGCCCAGGTCTCCGACACGGTTAAGCGTCTGATGACACAACACCCGGCCGCCCCGGAGGGTGCTCCGGCTCAGCCGGCGGCCTGATTGAACACCGGAATTGCCCGCTAACTGTTACAAACAGGACGGCTACCGGTAGTGTGAGTCCTGATTTTTGGCCATTTGCCGGGCCACCTTCAGGTACTATGATGAGGGAGGCGGGGTGATGAAACAGTTGATCGAGGACATCGCGAAAGCTCTCGTTGACATCCCGGAGGAGGTCGCCGTCCGAGAGGTTCAGGGAGAACAGGTGACTGTGCTGGAGTTGAAGGTGGCGCCGAGCGACCTCGGCAAGGTGATCGGCAAGCAGGGCCGCACCGCCCGGTCTATCCGGACGATCCTGGGAGCGGCCGGCATGAAACTGAATCGCCGGTTTACCCTGGAAATTCTCGAGTGAGTTTGCCCGAGCCGGAGTGGGTCGCGGTCGCCCTGTTGGGAAAGACCCGGGGTAACCGTGGCGAAGTCACCGCTCTGGCTCTCAGCAGCAAGCCCGAACGCTATCGGGCGCTCGACGAGGTGCACCTTTTCGGCCCAGCGGGTATCGTTGCGCCCTATCGCGTGGAATCCACCTGGTTTCACGACGGCACCCTCATCTTCAAGTTCCGCGGTATCGACACCATCTCGGACGCCGAGCGCCTCTGTGGCGCCGAAGTCCGCGTGCCGCTGGCCGAGCGAGCGCCGCTCGAACCCGGTGAATTTTTCACATCCGACCTGATCGGCTGCGACGTGGTGGACCGCCGCACTGGGGAATCCCTGGGCCGTGTTTCCGGCTGGGACGATGCCGGGGGTGCCGGCCTGCTCGCCGTCGGAGACAACCTGCTCATCCCCTTCGCCCGCTCCATCTGCGTGGAGATCGATCCGGCCGCCCGGCGCATCGCGGTAGAATTGCCCGAGGGATTGAAGGAACTCAACCGATCGTGACTTTCCATGTGCTGACGATTTTCCCCGAATTCTTCGAGGGGCCGTTCGCGCATGGCGTCGTCAAGCGGGCCAAAGATGCCGGCCTGCTGGACATCCGCATCCACAACCTCCGCGACTGGACCTCCGACCGCCACAAAACCGTGGACGATCGCCCCTTCGGCGGCGGCGAAGGCATGGTGCTCAAGCCCGAGCCCATCTTCCTCGCCGTGGAATCCATCTGGCCCGAGCGTGGGGCAGGGCAGAAGGTCGTTCTCCTCTCGGCCCAGGGCAGCCTGTTCGACCAGGCCATGGCCAACGACCTCAGCCGCAACTCCGAGCTGCTGCTCATCTGCGGCCGCTACGAGGGCGTGGACGAGCGCGTCGCCGAGCACCTCGCCGACGAGGAAATCTCGATCGGCAATTACGTCCTCAGCGGCGGCGAG
The DNA here is from genome assembly GCA_021787555.1 of Acidobacteriota bacterium. GTDB lineage: Bacteria > Acidobacteriota > Terriglobia > Bryobacterales > Bryobacteraceae > JAJYLS01. The sequence continues at coordinate 13,993 of JAJYLS010000107.1, forward strand.
TTGGCGGCGGCGGTGGTCATCGATGCCGTGGCGCGCCTTTTGCCGGGCGTGCTGGGGAACGAAAGCAGCGCGGCATTCGAATCCTTCCAGGACACCGGCCACGGCGCTGGTCTTCTGGACTGCCCCCACTGGACCCGCCCCGCCGATTTCCGCGGCTGGAAAGCCCCGGAAGTGCTTCTCAACGGCAACCACGAAGAGATCCGCCGCTTCCGCCGCCAGACCGCGCTGGAAAAAACCGCACGCCTCCGCCCGGATCTGATGAAATAGGAGGGCCGCTTCCCATCGCAACATTGAATGCGCAAGAATAAAGCATGACCCGCGAACAGGTTCTGGCCAGGCTGCGTGAACGCGAAGCCGAGTTGCGCTCGGCGGGCGTCGTGCGGCTGTCGCTGTTCGGCTCCGCGGCGCGCGGTGATAGCCGCCCGGACTCCGATATCGACTTGATGGCGGCTTTTGACGAAGAGCGGCGGATCTCCTTGTTGGATGTCGTGGGTATCCAGCTTGGGCTTCAGGAATGGCTCGGTCAACCGGTCGATCTGGTCGAGGAGGGCACGCTCAAACCCCGTGTATGGAAGAGCGTTGAGCCCGAGGCGATCCGTGTCTTCTAAAGATCCGATCCAGCGCTTCGAAGATATTCTGGAGAACACTAACCGTATCGAAGAATTCACGGCCGGTATGGACCGTGCCACGTTTGAGGAGGATCCGAAGACCAGCAACGCCGTCGAGCGCTGCCTGGAGCGAGTTAGCGAGGCCGCCAGGAAACTAGGACCTGATGCGGAACGATTGTGCCCCGGTGTCCCGTGGCCGAAGCTGTGTGCCTTGGGCAACTACTTGCGCCACGAGTACGATCGCGTCGAAATAGCCCGTGTATGGATGATGTTGGAGGACGACCTCCCGCCGCTGAAGGTGGCGGTCTTCGCGGCGCTGGCGCGGCTGAAGGCTGACGGCTGATAGCTTGGTTATTGTGTTCTGGTTCTTCGTCGCCCCCGCTCTGCTCCTGGCCTTCCTTTCCCTCCGCGGCGAGCGCAAGCGCGCCGCCTATGTCGCGCGGCGCCTGGCGGAGAACCCCGCATCGCTTCCACCGGCCACCGTCGTCGTCCCCGTGAAAGGTCCGGAAGAGGGATTGCGCGAGAACCTGGCCGCGCTCGCCGGCCTCGATTATCCCGATTACGAACTGATTGTCGTCGCCCGCGCACCTGAGGACCTGCCGCCCGGCGTCCTTCCCCCGCGTGCCAGAATCGTGCTGGCCCACGGTGACATTTCCGGCCAGGCGCCCCATGCCAGCGAAAAAATACAGAATCTGCTGGCGGCCCTCAACGCCGCGCGCAAACGCAGCGAAGTGTACGCCTTCGCCGATTCCGATGGCCGCCCCACCCCGCGCTGGCTCCGCGCCCTGGTGGCGCCGCTGGCCGAAGAGGGCGTCGGCGCCAGCACCGGCTATCGCTGGTTCACCCCGGTCCCTCCCACCTTTTGCGCGCTGCTGCGCGGCGTCTGGGATGCTGCGGCAGGCGGCATCCTCGGCCCCGGCGCCAACCGCTTCGCCTGGGGCGGCGCCATGGCTATCCGCAGGGAGGTCTTCTTCGCCGCGCGCGTGTCCGAGTACTGGAAGCGCGCCATCTCCGACGATTACGCCCTCAGCCGCGCCCTCCGCGCCGCCCGCCTGGCCGTCGCCTATGCACCCGGTGCGCTCACGCCCTGCTTCGACCACATCGGCTTCCGAGCGCTCCTCGCCTGGATGCGCCGCCAGATGCTCCTCACCCGCATCCACGCGCCGCGTATGTGGTGGGAAGGACTGATCGCGCACGTTTTCTATTGCGGCGGCATGGCCGCCTCGGTCATTGCCTCCCTCCGCGGCCACCGCCTGGCCGAGTTGGCGCTCATCGCCCAGATCTCTCCCGGCATGCTGAAAGGGCTGAACCGCGCCACCCTGGCACGCGCCGCCCTTCCCGAATATGACGGCTGGTTTCGCCGCCACACCTGGGTCCACGCCATCTGGGTCCCGCTGGCCACCTGGTTCTGGCTCGCTGCTTTGGCAATTTCCGCATTCGGAAATACCATCCGCTGGCGCGGTTACAGTTATAATTTCTCCGTAAGGGAGGATTTCCGTGGCTAAGGACAAAAGTCCCAAGAAGGAAACCAAGAAACCGAAGAAGAAGAAGTAAAATCCCGGGGCAGGACGAGGTTCTGGGACCGGGGGAACGCCGCGAGCGAAGCGAGCTACCCTCCCCCGGTCCCCGGCCCCCAATCGCCGGCCCCCGCGACCGGAGGGAGCAAATGCGCAGAGAGTGGGTATCCAAACGTCAGAACGACAAGATTCGCACGCAGATGTACTACGCCCGCAAGGGCATCGTCACGGAGGAAATGGAGTACGTCGCCCGGCGCGAGAAGCTTGCGCCGGAACTGGTGCGCTCCGAAGTCGCGCGCGGGCGGATGATCATCCCCGCCAACATCAATCACCAGAACCTCGAGCCCATGTGCATCGGGGTGGCCTCCACTTGCAAGATCAACTCCAACATCGGCAACTCGGCCGTCACCTCGAACGTCGAGGAAGAGCTGGAAAAGCTGCGCTACTCGGTCAAATACGGCGCGGACACGGTCATGGACCTCTCCACCGGCGGCGACATACCGGCTATCCGAAAAGCCATCATTGGCGCCTCCCCCGTGCCCGTCGGCACGGTGCCCATCTATGAGGCGCTCACGCGCGTACGCCGCGTCGAAGACCTCAGCGCCGCCCTCATGCTCGAAGTCATCGAGGAACAGGCCGAGCAGGGCGTGGATTATATGACCATCCACGCCGGCGTGCTGGTGCAATATGTCCCGCTCACTACCAAGCGCATCACCGGCATCGTCAGCCGCGGCGGCTCCATCCTCGCCGAATGGATGGTGAAAAACCACCGCCAGAACATGCTCTACGACTGCTTCGAGGACATTTGCAAGATCTTCCAGAAGCACGACGTGAGTTTCTCCTTAG
>JAJYLS010000108.1 GCA_021787555.1 Acidobacteriota bacterium
CGAGACCACCAGCACGGGGATGGACCGCAGCACATCGTCAGCTTCGAGGAAGCGGACGAGCTGCTCGCCATCCATGGTGGGCATGTTGATGTCGGTCAACACCACATCCACCCACTGCCGGCGGAGCAGATCGAGCGCCTCGCGGCCGTTGCCGGCCTCGATACACTGTCCCACCTCCAGGCCCGAGAGGTCCAGCACGCGGCGGACGAACGAGCGCATGGCCGGCGAATCGTCCACGATGAGAACGTTGTATGCCATTCAGAGACTCCTTCCCGCCGGGCCGCTGGCGGGCTCCAGCAGCAGGCGGCCGCTGGCCACCTCCAGCCGAAGCGTGCGCGAAGCCAGCCCGCCAACATCCTCGGCGTGCAGCAGCACGCCGGCTTTCCACAGGATTTTGCGCATGGCCAGGTAGTTCCGTTTGCCGATATTGAAGACGCCCTGCTGATCCATGATTTGGGCGCCCCCCGCGGCGGAGACCACCAGCCGCCGTTTCTCGGCGCCCAGTTGGTACGCGCTGCGAAACAGCAGCGGGATGCCGCTGTCGGCGAACATAAACGGGTTCTGGCGCGCCTTGGCGGGGTCCAGGCCGGATTCCGGCAGCAGATAGTGGAGCAGCCCGCCCACCCGGGCGACGGGGTCGTGAATTGCCAGCGCGACGCACGAGCCCAGCGCGTAGGTCACCAGCACGCTTTCCGGGTCGTTGCTCACGCGGCAATCGCCCACGCCTACGATGAGGGGGGTCATCGGCCGGCCCGTCCTTCCGCTTTTTTGTAGATTGCCGGACGGATGTACTGGAGCGGGTGGCGCACGGCGTTCAGGCTCTCGGCGTGGCCGATCAGCAGGTAGCCGCCCGGCTCGAGCGAGGCGGCCAGGCGGTTCACCAGGTCCTGCTGCGTGGGGCGGTCGAAGTAGATCATGACGTTGCGGCAGAAGATGACGGGGAAGGCGCCGAGATGCGAAAACGATTCCATGAGGTTCAGGCGGCGAAACTCGATCATGCCGCGCACCTCGGGTTTTACCCGGTACCAGTTCTTGAAGCGCCCCTCGCCCCGCAGCAGATAGCGGTGAAGCTGCTGCGGGGGGATGCCCGCGAAGCGCGCGGAGGGGTAAGCGGCGCATTCGGCTTCGGCCAGGACGCGCGTGGAGATGTCGGTAGCGAGGATGTGGACTTTGTCCGGCGCCGCTTCTCCGAGTTCCTCCAGCACAGAGAAGGCGATGGAGTACGGTTCTTCTCCGGTGGAGCAGGCGGCGCTCCAGATCGCGATGCGGCCGCGCCCGCGGACCCCGGGCAGGATCGTGCCGCGCAGAAAATCGAAATGCGCGGGCTCGCGGAAAAAACTGGTGTGGTTGGTGGTGAGAGCATCGATGAGCGCGCGCAGGGCATCGCCGGTGCGGTCTTCCAGCACATAGCGGTAATACTCGTTAAACGAGCGGAAGTTGAGTTTCTGGACCTGCTTGCCGAGGCGCGCCGCCACCAGCGTCTGCTTGCCTTCGCGCAGATCGAGGCCGAAGTTCTCGTAGGCCAGGCGGCGAAACTGCTCGAATTCGCGCGCGGTCAGCGGGCGGACTTCGGCCGTGGCGGAGCTACTCACGGCGGTCCCCCCGGAACACGCCATCCACGTCGAGGATCAGGCCCACGCGGCCGTCGCCCAGGATGGCGCCGCCGGCAATTCCGGGGATATTCTTCAGGCTTTCGCCCAGGCTCTTGATTACCACCTCCTGCTTGCCGGCCAGTTCGTCCACCAGGAGGCAGAACTGCTTGCCCTCGCACTCGGCCACCACGAGCAGACTTTCGTACGGGTCCTCGGAGCGCGGCTGGACGCCGAAGCGGCGATACAGGCGCACCAGCGGCAGCAGGCACCCGCGCACCAGCACCATTTCCTCGCCGCCGGGAATTCCCGAGACGGCGCCGGGCGCGAGGCGGAACATCTCGCGCACGGCGAAAATGGGGACGATATAACGGTGCACCCCGACCATCACGACCAAGCCTTCGATAATGGCCAGGGTGAGCGGGACTTTGAGGAAGAAAGCGGAGCCTTCGCCGGCTTTGGATTGAACCTCGATGCGGCCGCGGAGTTTCTGCACCTGCCGGCGCACCACGTCCATCCCCACGCCGCGACCGGAGATATCGGTGATGCGGTCGGCGGTGGAGAAGCCCGGCTCGAAGATGAGATGGAAGATTTCGTTTTCGGAGAGTTGCGCGCCGGGCTCGATCAACCCCCTCTCGCGCGCCTTGGCCAGGATCTTTTCACGGTCCAGGCCGCGGCCGTCGTCGGCGATCTCGACGACGATCTGGCCTCCCTGGTGGTAGGCCGCCAGGCGCACCCGGGCGGTGGGATTCTTGCCAGCGGCGGCGCGCACTTCGGGCGGCTCGATGCCGTGGTCGATGGAGTTGCGCACCATGTGGAGGAGCGGATCGGCCAATTCCTCGGCGATGGTTTTGTCCAGCTCGGTTTCTTCGCCGCGGGTTTCGAGCTCGACCGGCCTGCCGAGCTTGCGCGCCAGGTCGCGGACCAGCCGGGCGGTGCGCTGGAAGAGCTGGCCGATGGGGATCATGCGCATTCCCATGGCGGTGCGCTGCACTTCGCCGGTGCTGCGCGCAAGCTGCGCGAGATCGGCCTGGAGCCGGGCATCGCGGATTGACCCGAGGGCAGGATTGTGGCGGATGAGCGATTGCGCGATCACCATTTCCCCGACCATGTCCATCAGGTAATCCAGCTTGCCGGTTTCGACGCGCACGGAAAAAGTGCCGGCGGCCTTGTTTCCCTGGGGGGACTGCGAAGCGGAGGAGGTTGGCTGCGGAGCGGCGGCGGTTTCGTCGGGGCCTTCAGCCGCGACGCTTTCACCGGCTGCCGCGCGGTGGATGCGCGCCACCAGATCCTGGTGGGCGGCGACCGGTGGAGGCACCTTTCCGGTGAGGGACGCTTCCACCGCGGAGACGGCGTTCTTGAGATAGTCGGCGCCTTCGAGCACCACGTCCACCACAGCCGGGGTCAGGGCCAGCTTGCCGTTGCGGGCCTGGTCGAGGAGCGACTCCACTTCGTGGGCCACTTCCTGGATGACCGGGAGATCGAGAAAACCGGCCAGACCTTTGATGGTGTGGAACCCGCGAAAAACCGAGTGGATGGCTTCCAGGTCGGCGGGATTCTGCTCGAGCACCAGCACCTGGCTTTCGATGGATGCCAGGTGCTCGCGCGATTCCAGGATGAAATCGCCGATCAGCTCGGGGTCCTGGGCCAGCGAGTTGGGGACCGGCGGGGAGGTGGGCTGCGTTTCGGCGGCGAGTTCCTGCTGGAGCCGGGCGATGCCGGCTCGCAGGCAATCCTCCGCGCCTTCGCCCGCCGTGTGGGCCGTTTCGGCCAGCTCCGCGGCGAGACGGGCGAGTTGGGGAGATACGCTGGCGGCGGCTCTCTCGCTCCAACGCTCCAGATCCGCCGCCAGTTGGCCGCCGGCGCCCTCGACCAGGAGCCGGGTGGCGAACTGGTCGAGGCTCTCGCTCAGCGGGAGGTCGGTTGCCGATTGATCGAAAGTATCAGACATGGCGTTTACGGCCGGGGGGTTGCCGGAAGGCCCCCTTCGCGGCTCAGAACTCCTTGAATTCCTCTTCGAGAGGCACAGCATTCTTGTCGAGCCTGGCGGCGACGGCCACGGGCTCGGGTTTGTGGCTCACGGCCGCGTGCAGGGCCGACAGGCTGGCGGCCGATTCGCGAGCTTGCCGCGTGGCGGTACGATGCATGGCCGACCGCTTGACCGGCCCGGTGCGATGGCCGTTGCCGTTCTCGCCTCCGCCTACCATGGCGGTGAGGCGCTCGACGGCGGCTTTCAGAGCGTCGGACTGGGCGTTCAATTCTTCGGCCGCGGCAGCGGACTCTTCGGCATTGGCCGCGGTCTTCTGGGTCACCTCTTCCATCTGGGTGACGGCTTTGCCGATCTGGTCGATGCCGCGGGCCTGCTCCTGGCTGCCCAGGCTGACTTCGTCTACAAGGGTCTTGACCTGCGCGGCGCTGGCGGTGATGGCCGAGATGCCTTCGGCCACGAGATCCAGGTGTTTGCCGCCGGTGGTGGATTTTTCGATGGATTCTTCGATGAGCGCCGCCGTGTCCTTGGCGGCCTGAGCGCAGCGCTGTGCCAGGTTGCGGACCTCGTCGGCGACCACAGCGAATCCCATTCCCGCTTCGCCGGCGCGCGCGGCTTCGACCGCGGCATTGAGCGCCAGGATGTTGGTCTGGAACGCGATCTCGTCGATGACCTTGATGATCTTGGAAATCTTGCCGCTCGAATCGGTGATGTCCTTCATCGCGGACACCATCTGCGCGAGGCGGCTATTGGCTTCTTCGACGTGCTGCCGGGCCTTCTCCATTTCGGTGGAAGCCGCCTGGCTGTTCTCGGTATTCTTGCTTGCCATGGAATTAATCTCCTCGGTGGAGGCGGACGTTTCTTCGAGGGAAGCGGCCTGCTCGGAGGCGCCCTGGGCCAGCGCCTGGCTGGAGGCGGAGACCTGGGAAGCGGCGCTGGCGGTTTGCCCGGCACCTTCGCCCAATTCACCGGCGAGCGTGCGCAGAGTGGCGGAAATCCGGCGTACCACCCATATCACGACCGCGCCCAGACCCAGGGTCAGGGCGATCAGAACCATGGCGATCCAGCGGCTGGAGGTGACCATCGAAGCGGAAGCCTGCTCCTCTTCGCCCTGGGTTTCCTTCTGCACCTCGAGCAGCTTCGCGGACTGCTGTTCCACCCGGTCGTTCAGCTCGGCGGTGCGGTCGAGGACTCGCGTGAACTCGGCATCGAAGCGCTGCTCGCCGCAGTACTTGACGATTTCCTGATAGAGCGGCAGCCAGGCGCCGAGGGCCGCCTGGATGTTGTCCACGGCCTGACGGGCGGCCGGCTTGATCAGCAGCGGCTGGATATCGCTGACGGTCTTCTGCATGTGGTCCGAGCCGGAGCGGAACATCTCTTTGCTCTGTTCCACCTTGGACGGATCCTTGAGCACGGTGTACATCACCACGCCGCGCTGGCCGGCGCGCATTTCGTAAGCCGCTTGCGCGAACGCGCCGGCCATCTCGGCCTTCCTGGCGGTCTTGTTGATCTCGTTGTCCAAAGCGGTGCTCAAGCCGCCGATGGACGACAGCGCGGACCAAGCCAAAGCCACCGTCAGCGCCAGCATGGCGCCGAAGGAAAGCATCAGCTTCTTCCCGATAGTCATCTGCGATTTCATTTTTCTCAACTCCTTGAAGTTTTTGGATTTACTGTCTTACTGCATCAGGGTGTCGAGCCCGTGCAGTTCCTGGCTGGTCATTACCTGGTCGATATCGAGCAGAATTTTGACTTTGCCTTTAATCTTGGCCATGCCGAGCAGGTAAGGGGTGGCGACGCCCTTGCCGAAATCGGGGGTATCTTCGATATCCGCCGCCGCGAGGTTGAGCACCTCGGCGACGCCATCCACCACAATCCCCATGAGCATGGAGGTGGCTTCCCCCTGCACCTGGACCACAATGATGCAGGTGCGTTGGGTGTACTCCTGCTCCGGCAGACCGAACTTGAGCCGGAGATCCACCACGGGTATGACCTTGCCGCGGAGGTTGATCACGCCCTTGACGTGGGCGGGCGTCTGCGGGACCGCGGTAATGTCCTGCACGCCCATGATTTCCCGGACTTTCAGCACCCGGATGCCGAATTCCTCGTGGCCCAGGTGAAAGACCAGGTACTTGCCCGCCCGCTCATCGGACCTGGCGGCCGGGCTTTTGTCTTCTGCAACTGTTGCTATCGATGGCACAAGTTTCTCCTTGGAAACCGGATTCCCCGGGATATTTCGCGCAGGCTTTTGCGAAATTCCGAGGATGCGCGGCTCCCCTGTCTACACTGCTTAAGATCGGCAGATCCGGGTTTTTTCGCATACGAGCAACCACTTAGATGGCTGGCCATCACAGGCTCTCCCCTGCTTCCGACTCCGGCGCCCGGACGGCGAATTGAAACTGAAATACGATGCCCCACGCCGGCGCCCCGGGGTTCAGCCCGACAGGAACGGCGGCGCCAAAAAAAACCGTCCTGGCGAGAGGGATGTGCACGCCGGGGGAAAAAGCCGCTTGTCCCGGCTCCTCTCCCGAAGCGGTAATGCCGTTGATTTCCCCCAGCAGTTGGATTCCGCGATGGCGCAGGGGGACAGCCAGCGCCCAGTTGTAGTCGTAGCGGTGGACCGGCTGGCCCCCGGCGGTGCCCAAGCTGAAGGGCCGGCCGGCGTTGCCCTGGAGGCTGAAGGAGCCGAAGTCTTTGACCAAGCCCACATAGGGGGTCAACTCCCAGATGCCTTCGCCCGTTTCACGGGCCACGCTGCCGGTGGGCATGGCGGCCTCGGCCCCGAGCACGACACCGGGGAGATGCGCGGAAGGGCGCGCCAACAGCCACTTGAGGCTGACGGCGACGTCGCCGAAGCCATAGCCGCGGGCTTCCTCGCCGCCATAGGCCAGGGGAGCCCCCACCTCGGCACCCAGCCGGTCCGTGATGCCGAACAGCAACTGGGTCAACGGGTAGGACGCATTGACGCGATTGCCGCCCCAACTCCGGTAATCGCTCACGAGGCGCAGGTCCCACACGCCCGGTGCGACCGGCAGGGTTTCCCGGGTGACCACCGGTTCGACCACCTCGTGCTCCGCGCCTCCGTCCTGGCACCTTGCCGGGGTTTGCCAGCCCGGAAGGATGAGCGCGCTGAGGCAAGCTCCGGCTATGGCTATCCTGGCCACCAGCGGCCGCTCGATCCTGCGATGTGGCAATTCCATTTCTTTCTCCTCTTCGCCCTTTTCGGACGGATCTGTAAAATCGAGAAGAACGCCGGCGCATCAGAAGCGCTGTGCCAGGTTTAGAAAAACCAGGTTGTAGGGGACACCCGCAGTTGTGCTCCGCAGGAACCGGCCGGGGAACAGATGGCCGCAGCCGATCGTGAACTCGGTGGCGGGACCAACGGTCCAGCGCGCCTGGAGGTCGGCTTCCTGGCCGATGTGGGCGCCGGCGGCACCGTCGAGGCTGCGGGCGGCGATCCTGCCGGCCACGTAGAGGCCATCGCGCGCGCTGGCCAGCCGGAAATCGTCATAGGCGGCGGTCAGGCGCAGGTTGGGCCGGAGCGAGAATTGAACGGCGGGGCGAAGCTGCACGATGTTTTGGGAGAAAAACAGGTCGGTGAGGCCGTAGACGTCGTGGGGGACGGGAAAAAGCGGATCGAAGGTAGCGTGGCGGCGGTCGGTGGGATTGGGGTCGCCGGAAGCGCGGGCGTACTCGAGGAAGAGGCGCGGCTGGCCGGGCACCACGAAGGTGTGGCCCACGATCCAACGCCCCATCCACGCGGCGATCCGGTCGCCTGCCCACGAGCCGGCCTGGGCTGCCATTTCAGCGGTGTAATCGAAGGCCTCGGGGAGCTTGCCAGCCCAGCGGTAGCCGACGGTCTTCTCGTCGAGGTTGCCGGGCCGGCCGGTCTCGCTCCGGTAGTTGTGATCGAGGCGCCAGAAGACGTAGGGCTCGATGACGGCACCGGGCACGAGGCCGCCGAGCGAGCCGTAAGCGCCATGGAAGTGCCCACCGGGCGCGGGGAGGTCGAAACCGACGGGATCGATTTTGACCACGGCGCCGGTGAACAGGTCCAGCTTCAAGCGGCGGTGGCGGAGGGTGAGGCGGGCGGCGTCGAAGGTGCGGCCGACGTTGGACCAGTTGGGGTCGGCGACGAGGCGGCCGTCGCCGAAATCGAGGCTCTGCCTGCCTGCGCGGAGGGTGGCGACGCTTTCCGGGCCGCCGATTTCGACATAGCCGACGCGGAGGTCCATGGCATCCTTCTGCGTGGCCGGGGCGGGAAGCGTATTCTGGCCAAAGACGCGCGCGTCTTCGGCCTGAAAGCTGAAGCGCAGCCAACCGGCGGCGCGAACGTCCATGTTGAGGCGAAGACGGTTCAGGAGGTAGAGATCGCCGACGGGCTTGAAGCCTTCGCCCTGGATGTATTCCGTGCGGGCGCGCTCCTCGCCGCTGAAGCGGAGCCAGGAAGGCAGTTCGGAGTTGACGGCGGCGGAGACCGGCGTCGGGTCTGGCAGCAGAGCGACCTGGGCGGCGAGTGTGGCCGCCCCCAGCGACGCCAGCAGGATCAACTTTGGCAAAGGCTTCATGCGCGTCCCCGGTGATACTTATCGGCCGGAGATGGGCGGTGCGTGAAGGCTTGGACTTATCGGACGCTGCGATATGCGATGCCCATGCCAGCGACGCCCCGAGGAGGCCTTGGTGAGGCGATCCGGGAGCCCTTTTACAGTCCCGCGGCTTCGCGGTAGATGTCGAGCACCTGGCGGGCGGTACGATCCCAACTGAAGCGGCGGGCCTGCTCGCGGCCGCGGCGGATGAGGTCGGCGCGGAGGCGCTCGTCGAGGAGGACATCGCCGATGCCGCGGGCGATATCGAACACGTTTTCCGGATTCACCAGCACGGCGGCATCGCCCACCACTTCGGGCAACGAGCTCACGTTCGACACCACCACCGGGGCGCCGCAGGCCATGGCTTCGAGCGGCGGAAGGCCGAAGCCTTCGTGCTGCGAGGGAAAGACGAACGCCGCCGCAGCCTCGTAGAAGCAGCGCAGCGTCTCGAAGGGGACGAACCCGAGGAAACGGACCATGTGCTCGACGCGGCTTTTGATCACCGTCTGCCGGACTTCGGGGTGCTCGGAGATGACGTCGCCGATAATCACGAGGTGGAGGTCGCGATAGCGCGGATCTCCGGCGAGCTGCGCGCGCAGCACAGCGAAGGCTTCCACCAGGCGGGGAATGTTCTTATGGCGGCGGATGTTGCCGGCATAGAGGAGGAACGGGTACTGGATCTGGTAGCGCTCCAGGATGCGCTGGCGCTCCTCCTGGGCGATGCCGTCGGGGTCGAGGAAACCGGGATCGGGAGCGTTGTAGACCCTGCGGATGCAGTCGGGGGCGACGCCCATCCGGATCTCCACCTCGCGGCGCGTGGCATCGGAAACGGCGATCACGCGGTCGGCGCGGAGCAGGCCGCGGCGGAAGCGGAAGCGGCGGAAATACAGGCGCAGCTTCGAGTGCTCTGTTTCGTAGGACAGGCTGGTCATGTCGTGGATGGTCACGACATAAGGCTTGATCATGAGCAGGGGGACGCGGTTGAGCGGGATATGGACAAGGTCGGGGCGGAGGGAGCGGAGAAAGAAGGGGAAAAGGACATGGTCGAGGACCGCGGAGTCGCGGCGGCCGTAGACGGCGGTCTGGAAATTGGGGGGAAGCCCGGCCAGGGTACGGGCGTCGGCGGGGGCGCTGACGAGGGTGTAGCGGTTCTCCGTATCGATGGCGCCGAGGGCATGGACGAGGCTGCGGATGTAAGTGCCGATGCCGAAGTCCTGTATGCGCCGGGCGTCAATGACGATGTGGAGCGGCATGCGAAAACCAGCTATTAGCTATTGGCTGTTAGCTGAGAGCTCTTACGCGCGGACCGCGGCGTGCTTCCACCGGTAGAGCGGGAAGCGCGCGGTGAGGGCGTCGACGCGCTGGCGCACGGCGGCGACGGCACGCTCGTCGGCAATGCGATTCAACACTTCCGCCACTAGGGCGCCCACCTCGCGCATTTCGGATTCGCCGAAGCCGCGCGTGGTGACGGCGGGGGAGCCCAGGCGGATCCCGCTGGGATTCATGGGTGGGTTGGTGTCGAAGGGGATGGCGTTCTTGTTGACGGTGATGCGGGCACGGTCGAGGGCCTGCTCCGCTTCCTTACCGCGGAGGCCCTTGGAAAACACGTCGATCAGCATGACGTGCGTGTCGGTGCCGCCGGAGACCACGCGGAAGCCGGCGGCGGCTATAGTTTCGGCGAGCACGCGCGCATTGGCCACCACGCGCTTCTGGTACCCGACGAATTCGGGCTGCATGGCTTCTTGCAGGCAGACGGCCTTGGCCGCCACGACGTGCACCAGGGGGCCGCCCTGAATGCCGGGAAAAACGGTCTTGTCGATATCCTTGGCGTATTTTTCCTTCGAGAGGATCAGGCCGGCGCGCGGGCCGCGCAGGGTTTTGTGGGTGGTGGTGGTGACGATATCGGCGTACTGGCAGGGATTGGGGTGCAGGCCGGCGGCTACGAGTCCGGAGATGTGCGCCATATCGACCAGGAAGATGGCGCCGACGGCGTCGGCGATCTGGCGGAAGCGCGCAAAATCGATGGTGCGCGGATAGGCGCTGGCGCCGGTGACGATCATCTTGGGCTTGTGCTCGTGGGCGAGGCGCTCGAGCTCGTCGTAATCGATGCGCTCGTCCTCCTTGCGCACGCCATAGGGGACCACGTGGTAGGTCTTGCCGGAGAAATTGAGCGGGTGGCCGTGGGTGAGGTGGCCGCCATGGGCGAGGTTCAGGCCCATGATGGTGTCGCCGGGCTGGAGCACGGCGGCGTAGGCGGCCTGGTTGGCCTGCGAGCCGGAGTGCGGCTGGACGTTGGCATGCTCGGCGCCGAACAGCTTCTTGGCGCGCTCGATGGCCAGGCGCTCGACGATATCGGTGAACTCGCAGCCGCCGTAGTAGCGCTTGCCGGGGTAGCCTTCGGCGTACTTGTTGGTGAAGACGCTGGCGGTGGCTTCGAGCACGGCTTCGGAGGTGAAGTTCTCGCTGGCGATGAGCTCGAGTTGGCCGTGTTGGCGCTCCACCTCGTGCTGGATGGCTTCGTAGATCTGGGGATCGACCTCGGCCAGGGGCCGGGCCATGCGTTCGGCTTCAGTCATGCTTGCGTTACCTGTCCTGGTTGGGCGGTTTCCAACTGCGCAATTTTTGCGATCCGGCGGGCGTGGCGGCCGCCGGCGAATTCGGTACTGAGAAAGATCGAGATGAGAGCGGCGGCTTGCGGCTCGTCGAGATACTTGGCACCGATGGTCAGAATATTGGCGTCGTTGTGCTCGCGGGTGAGCCGCACTTCGTCGGCGGATTCGGCCGGCGCGGCGCGGACGCCGGCGATTTTATTGGCGGCGATGGCCATGCCGATGCCCGTAGAGCAGATCAGGATGCCACGGTCGGAGCGGCCCTGGGCGACGTCGCGGGCGACGTGCTGGGCGAAATCCGGGTAATCGCAGGAGTCCGCGGAATCGGTGCCGAAATCGAGCACCTCGTGGCCCTCGGCGGCGAGCCGGCGGCCGAGTTGCTCTTTGAGGGCAAATCCGGCGTGATCCGCAGCAATGGCGATTTTCATAGGGGGGAGAAAATTGATTCTAACAGAAGTCAGGAGTCAGGAGACAGGAGTCAGAATTGGAGCGCGCGATTCTGACTCCTGACTTCTGACTCCTGTCTTCTTTATCATGGAAACATATGAAGTTTGTTTTATGCGCCGCTCTCGCGGCGGCCGCGCTTTCGGCGCAGGGCTTTTCCGGGGGGCCGGCGCTCGATGAGGCCATCCACGAGGCCATCGAGCAGGGGCGGTTGCCGGGGGCCGTGCTCATCGTCGGACATAACGGGCACGTCGTGTATCGCAAGGCGTACGGCCGGAGGGCGCTGGTGCCGCGGCCGGAGAGCATGACGGTGGACACCATCTTCGACTGCGCGTCGCTCACCAAGGTGGTGGCCACCACGCCGTCGCTGATGAAGCTGTTCGAGGAAGGGAAATTCCGGCTGAACGACAAGGTCACCGACTACATTCCGGAATTTCAGGGCGGGCACAGCAGCATCACGCTGCGGAACCTGTTCACGCATTTTTCGGGGCTGCCCGGGGACGTGCCGCTGGACTACCCGTGGAGCGGGTACGAGACTGGGATTCACCTGGCCGAGACCGTCACGCCCGTCTCGCCGCCGGGCGTGCGGTTCCGGTACAGCGACATCAATTTCAATTTGCTGGCCGAGATTGTCCACCGGCTCAGCGGGCAGATGCTGGCGGATTACGCGCGCGACCACATTTTCAAGCCGGTGGGGATGATCGATACCATGTTCCAGCCGCCGGCATCGCTGGTGCCGCGCATCGCGCCGACCGAGCAGTTGGAAAAAGACGAGCCGCCGCTGCGCGGGGTGGTGCACGACCCGACGGCCCGGCGCATGGGCGGTGTCGCGGGCGATGCGGGGATGTTCTCGACCGCCGACGACCTGGCGCGTTTCTGCCAGATGATGTTGAATGGCGGCGAGATCGACGGCGTCCGGATTTTCAGTCCCATGACGGTGGAGAAGTTCACCGAGCCGCAGAGCCCACCGGACCAGCCGATTCTGCGGGGGCTGGGATGGGACATCGATTCGCCGTACTCGTCGAACCGCGGCGAGTTGTTTCCCATCGGCTCGTACGGGCACACGGGATTTACCGGAACGTCGATCTGGATCGATCCCTCGACCAAGAGCTACGTGATTCTGCTGGCGAACAGCGTGCATCCGCACCTGCGACCGGCGCTTTCGCCGCTGCGGTCCAAAGTGGCGACGATTGTGGCGGCGGCGCTGGGTATCGCACCGGGGCCAAACGTCACCCTCACCGGATATGACGAGACGCTGACCGGCGCGGGGATTCACCGGGAGATCGCGCGCAATGGCGAAACCAAGACCGGGCTCGACGTGCTCGAAGATGAGAACTTCCGGCCGCTCGCGGGAAAGCGCATCGGCCTGATCACCAACCACACCGGCATAGACCGCGCGGGGCGCCGGAACGTGGATGCGATGCTGGCCGCGGGCGTGCACGTGGAGGCGCTGTTTTCGCCGGAGCACGGATTCGCCGGGCGCGAGGACCATCTGGGCATTCAGGACACCACGGACCCGAAGACGGGAATCAAGATCTACAGTCTTTATGGCGCCACGCTGCGGCCCACGCCCGAGATGCTGCGCGGGCTGGACGCGCTGGTCTTCGATATTCAGGATGTGGGCGCGCGGTTCTACACCTACGAAACCACCATGGCGTACGCCATGGAAGCGGCGGCCAAGGCAGGAATCCCGTTCTACGTGTTGGACCGCCCGAACCCCATCACCGGGACGCACGTGGAAGGCCCGTTGCTGGACGCGGGGAACACCTCGTTCGTCGGGTACTTCGCGGGGCTGCCGGTGCGGCACGGGATGACCATGGGCGAGCTGGCGCGGATGTTCAACGCGCAGAAGAAAATTGGCGCGGCGCTGACGGTGATTCCCATGGAGAACTGGGAGCGCGGCGACTGGTTCGACTCGACCAATCTGCCGTGGGTGAATCCATCGCCCAACATGCGCAGCCTCAACGCGGCGGCGCTGTATCCGGGGTTGTGCTTCCTGGAGTACGCGAAGAATTTTTCGGTGGGGCGCGGAACCGATGCGCCGTTCGAGCAGATCGGTGCGGATTTCATCGGCGGGCGCGAACTGGCGGCGTACCTGAATCAGCGCATGATTCCCGGCCTTCGGGTGTATCCCACGCGCTTCACGCCGGCGGAGTCGCATTTCAAGGGCGTCCAGATCGAGGGCGTGCGGTTCGTGATCACCAACCGGGAAATGCTGGATTCCACGCGGCTGGGCGTGGAGGTTGCGGCGGCGATTCAGAAGCTGTACCCGGGCAAGATCGATTTCAACGGCGCGAAGAGATTGATCGGCAACGACGAAGTAATCCGCCGCCTGGAGGCGGGCGACGACCCGCGCGCCATCGAGCAAAGCTGGGTGGATGACGTGGCGGCGTTTGTGAAGATGCGCCAGCCGTACCTGCTGTACCGGCAGGCCAGCATCGATAGGGCATCGGTGGGCCGGCGGCCGGCGCGCCGCGCCCGCTTCGCGGAGCGCGAGCGCGGACAGGCGACTCGCGAGGCGAATCGCCTGTCCCACCTCGGCGAATCCGCAAAGTAATCAGCGATGGGGCTAAGTTACGCGGAGGCGCAGGCAGCGAACCCCAGCGCCGCGTGCACGCGCGCCACAACCTGACGCGGGTGAAAGGGCTTGGCGATGAAGTCCGCATCCGCCGGGAGGCGCGCGGCGTGCCCCGTCATAAACAGCACCTTGGTGCGCGGAGAATTGTGGCGGAAGAGGGCGGCGAACCTGGTGCCGTCCAGCACGGGCATGACTACGTCGGTGAGGAGCAGATCGACCTGAACCCGAGGATCGTCCGAGTAGGCCAGCGCTTCGACCGGCCTGGTGGAGGAAATCACCCGATATCCGGCGCGGCTCAGCACCACGTCCAGTATGGTTGTGATGGCCGGTTCGTCGTCCACCACGAGAATGGTTCGTGACGCGTTATCCAAGATGAAATTCATTTTAGGGAATTCCTCACGCCGGTACTGTCCGCTGGCGCACGCCCGCGCCGGCGCGAGTATGGTTACACCCTTTTCGCGACCACAAGAGTGATATCGTCGGCCTGCGGCGCACCGGCAGCGAATTCATTCACCGATTGCATGGTGGCCTGTACGATAGCCGGTGCGGGATCGGCGCGGCGGTCGCGGAGGACGCGGACGAAACGGTCTTCTCCGTACTCGTCGTTGACGGAGTTGGTGGCTTCGGTCACGCCGTCGCTGTAGAGCACCAGCATGTCGCCGGCATCCAGATGGGCGCGCTCCTCGCGGTAGGGAGCGATGGGCAGGATGCCCAGCACGGGGCCGCCGCCTTCAAGTAATTGTGTTTGCCCCGATGCGCGCACGATGACCGGCGGATTGTGGCCGGCGTTGGCGAAGACCACATCGCCGCTCACCGGGTCGAGAACGCAGAAGAAAAAGGTGATGAAGCGGTTGCTCGGGCAGTTGGCGCAGGTGGTCTTGTTGAGGCGCGCCATGAAGGCGGCGAGGTCGCGGGGATCTTCGGCGAGGACGTGCACGCGCGCTTGCAGGCCCATCATCATCAGCGCGGCCGGCAGCCCTTTTCCGGAGACATCGCCGAGGGCGAGACCCACGCGGCCGTCGGGGTAAGTGAAGAAATCGTAGTAATCGCCGCCGACCGTGCGGCAGGGCACGTTGAAGCCGGCGAGATCGGTGTGCGGCACGTGCGGCGCCTGCGGCGGCAGCATCCTGCGCTGGATTTCGGCGGCCTGGCCGAGGTCGCGCTGGAGGATGCGCTCGGCCTGCTCGATTTCCGCGAGGCGCGCGTTTTCGATCCGGATGGCGGCCACGTTGGCCATCACGGTGAGGAGATCGAGATCGTCCTTGACGAATTCGCGCAGTACGAACAGAGAATCCACATAGATGAGCCCGATGATGCTGTCCTTGGTCTGAAGTGGGACGGCCATCATGGTGTGCACCTTCTGCTCGACGATGCTCATGCGGCCTTTGAAGGCCTCGTCGAGTTGGGCGTCGCGGACCAGGATGGAGCAGCGCTCGTTGAGAACGCGGTCGCGCACGGCGGTGCTGATGCGGAACCCCTCGCCGCGATAGGCCTTGGGCACGAGCTGGTCGTGTTCGAGGAGCAGCAGGACGCCGCGCTGCGCGTTGACGGCTTCGATCGAGAGATCCAGGATGACCGGGAAGAGGTCGGCGAGCGGGCGGTTTTCGGAGAGTTCCTGGCCGGCGCGGATGAGCGCCTTCATGGGAGCGGCGGTCTTAGGGCCGCCACGATCGACCAGGATGGTTTGATTGGCGCCTTCGAGGCTGCTGACCAGGGTGGAAGTGGTGCTACCGCTTCCGGATTCGCTGTCGAATACCACCACTTCTGGGGCGGAAGCTTTGGTTTGGGGCGAGTAGACGATCGCGAGGTGGCCGGCGGTGATGCGGTCGCCGGGCTGGAGGATGAGGCGCGCTTTGAGTGGGATGTTATTGACGAAGGTGCCGTTCTTGCTGCCGAGGTCCTGGATGGTCCAGGAGTCGCCGTCGAGTTCGAAGACGAAATGCTGGCGGGAGAGGCCGGCGTCCTCCGCAAAGCACAATTCCGCGGCACTGGAGCGGCCCACGGCGAGGCGCTCGCCGGTCATGGGGATGGTTTTGGTCTCCCCATCGGGACACTGAATGAGCAGTTCGTGATGCATGGATCGGCCTTCTTGTAAAGTACGGAGCTATTATAGTCTGTTTGTGGCTGAGGGATTTCCGCCCGCGGGCGCAGGCATTCTCAGCCGCTATCCCTTCCCAGCGCCAGCACGAAATACTGGGCGCGCCCGGGGCCGGGATTGCGCCAGCCGTGCTCGACGTTGGAGGCGAGGTAGGCCACGGAGCCGGCGGTGAGTCGCGTAGTTTGGCCATCGATGGTGGCGTCGAGGAGGCCGCTCTGGAGGAGCAGCAGTTCCTGATGGACGTGCTTGTGCGGGGGGTGCGGCTGCTGGCCGGGGCCGAGTTCGGTCAGGTGCAGCTCGATGGGAAGGCCGCTATCGGTCAAGCCGTTGAGGACGGCGCGGGAGCGGTTTTCGCCGTGAGTGCGGACGGGCAGGTCCTGGTAGCGGAAGGCTTTCGAGGGCAGAGTCCGGGCCTTGCGCGGCGCGGTGGATTGAGCAGTGGCCAAAGCGGGAAAGAGCATAGCAAGCTCGCGGCGGGAAAGCGTCATGGTGACTCCTCGGAACGAGTGTAACAGCACGCTTCCGCAAAACGGGTGCAAGTTGACGGTGGGGGAGAAGGAAAGGTAAATTAGAAGAGTTCGCCCTCCACCGGCAGCAACGTCCCCATCGTCTAGCCCGGCCTAGGACATCGCCCTTTCACGGCGGTAACGGGGGTTCGAATCCCCCTGGGGACGCCACACAAAACAAAGGATTTACAAGCAAGACAGCAGCCAAAAGTCGAGATTTCTATCCAGTATTTATCTAGCGAGGTCTTCGACCTCAAACCGACAAGCAACCGGCCTCGGGATTCCGTAAAATCTCGGGATGGCGAAGATTCCGGAACTGCTGGATGGACACGTCACGTTGGAAGTGGAGTGTCTGGACCGTTTGTACTTGAACGGGTACATCGGACCACTGGCGACAGC
>JAJYLS010000446.1 GCA_021787555.1 Acidobacteriota bacterium
CGAGCGGCGCGGAGAGCTGACGGCGCGGCTGCTGGAGGATGTGCGGGGGAACCGGGAGTGGCTGATGGAGAGCCTGAAGTATCCGGGCTAGCGTGGGCTAGCGTGGGGCTAGCGTTGGGCTAGCGTGGCTAGCCACGCTAGCCCGCAACCCTGTTCACTTTGGGCGTCCCGCGGCGGGACAGGCGATTCGCCTGTCCGCGCCAGCGTCCGCGCAGCGCTTGGATCAGAGGGCACCCCGCCCCGGGCAGGCGAATCGTGCAAACTGGACAGCAAATATTTGCGGCTCCGCGTGAAGCCGATTCGGAGCTGCGGCCGTCAGGGAGCCCACGCGCAACTACTTACGACGCCATGGTCAGAAATACACCTTCAGCGCCAACTGGTTCTCGCGCCCGGGATTGGCGGTGTCCGTGATCGTGCCAACCAGGGGGCTTCCGATGACAGCGTTCGGCATTCCGAGATTCGGGTGGTTCATCAGGTTGAACGACTCCGCCCGGAACTGGACCATGAAGCGGTCGCCGATCTGGAAGTCGCGCATGAGGCCCAGATCCAGGTCAATGAACGAGGGTCCCTCCAGGATGCTGCGGCCGGAATTGCCGAAGCACATGCAGGTGGGCGCGGCAAATGCGCCGGTATCGAACCACTCGTAGATGCTGCGCTGGTTGGCCGGTAGAGTGCCGTTGGCGAGGCGCATGGGAAATGCGGTGGTGCCGGTGTTGGTTGGATCGGTGCTGAGCGTCGGCGTGAACGGCTGCCCGGTCTGCGCGGAGAAGATGGCGGTCAGCTCCCATCCGCGCGTGAGGTGCGAAACGAAACCCGGCGATTTGCCGAACGGAAGCTGATAGAAGCCGCTGAAGACGAAGCGCTGGCGGATGTCGAAATCCGACGATCCATAGTTGGCCGCGAGGTCGCGGGCGTTCTGCGGACCGGGATCGCCGGCCTGCTTTTGGCCGCTGCTGATATCGAGCGAATGCCCATAGGTGTAGGACGCAAGCAGGCTGAGACCGGAAGCGAAGCGCCGCTCCAGCTTGGCGACCAGCGCATTATAGTTGGAGTTGTCGATGGGAGCGTAATAGTTGACCACGCCAATACCCTGGTAGAGCCGCCGCGAGTTCACGCTGCCGTTCCCCGGAAACGCCTGGTTGATATCGTAGGCCCACGGCAGGTGATGCCCCTCCGATCCGGTATAGCCGACCTGGGCGACCAGGTTCCCGGCAAGCTGCCGCTCGATGTTGATGTTCCACTGCTCGACATACGGGATCGGCCAGTTGAAAGGATAAGACAGGGCGGTGGTGCCGCCGCTGGCCAGGCTCAGCGCGTCGGCCGGAATGCCGTTCTGCAATTGGAATATGGGCGTAGTCTTGGTACCGATCAGGTTGGCCTTGCTGACGAAGGGCGGGTTATTCGCAAGCCGCTGGCTGATGCCGGCCTCCTCGTCGCGGCCGTAAAAAATGCCAAAGCCGCCGCGCACCACCGTCTTGGAATCGGCCTGATACGCGAAGCCGAACCGGGGCGCGAAGTTGTTGGTGTCGGTGTTGATTTCTCCCCTGCCCAGGCCGCCCACGCCGCACTGGCCTTCCTGCGAAACCAACATGTATGTCAGAAAGCAGGGGCCCGGCTGGAGGTCGAAATTCGACTGCCGGTTGTATTCCTCGAAAAACGGCGTGGTGAGCTCATACCGCAGCCCGAGATTGAGCGTCAGCTTGTTCGTGACCCTCCAATCGTCCTGCACGTAACCGTTGTAGATGTACTGCTGGATGGTGTCGAGCTGCTGCTGCGAAGTGGCCGACTTGTAGACGTCGCCCAGCAGGAAATCGGCCGCCCCCGAGCCGGTATAGGAGCCGTTGAATGAAAAACTGGGTCGCGCGGCGTTGGTGGCGTAGGCGAACATGGTGACGCGCGAGAGGTCCACGCCGAATTTGAAGGCGTGGCGCCCTTTGATCCAGGAAAAGTTATCGAACAGCTCCCAGGTCTTGCCGGACTTCGTCGCGGGATAGTTGCCGCTGCCGGCTGCCGGGATGGGGGCGTTGCCGTTCGTGTTGGTGCCCAGCGCGCTGAAGCCGGTGAGGTCGAACGTCGGCAACCCCATGATGTTGGGCGCATTCAGAGCGCCCTTGATGTCGTACTGATCGAACAGCCGCGGCCCGAACACGTTCTGGAAGGTGTACGTGTAGGTGTAGCCCAGGCGAAATTCGTTCAGCTTGTTGGCGGAAATGTTGTGCGTTTCGCTGAGCATGAGCTGCCGCTGATACAGATCCGTGAACCCTTGCTGATTCGCGGGATTGGGCAGCGTAGTCGGCAGGAGATCGGTGCCCCAGCCCTGCGAGATGCGGCCAAACAGATAATCCTTCGAGCCGAAGTGTTGATCCACTTTCACCGTGTAATTATCGTTGTTCACAACCTCCTTGGGGTTGTAGAAGTAGTTGTGGACCGTGCCGGGCAGATTGGGCTCCGGATAGAGCGCAAACAGGCCGGCGGCAACGGGGTCGATGCGGTTGGCGGGAATGGTGTCCCCGGGGAATGGCCGCTTGGTCAACGGGTCCGTAATGGTGGTTGGGAAAACGCCCTCGTGCTCGGCGGCCGTGGGCACCGTGCCGATTTGCGGCGCGGCATTGCCCTCGCGCGAGCTCTGCCAGCTTCCGAAGAAGAAGGTCTTGTTCTTGATGATCGGCCCGCCCAGCGTGGCGCCGAACTGGTTCTGGATGAACAGCGGGTTACCGCCTCCCGCCGGCTGGAAATACGGCGTGGCGTCCAGCGCCGAATTGCGCAGAAATTCGAACACGTCGCCGTGTACCTCGTTGGTGCCGGACTTCATGCTGACGTTCACCACGCCGCCGGCCGCTTGGCCGAATTCCGCGGAAAACGTGGATGTCTGCACCTTGAATTCCTCGATGGCGTCGATCACCGGCTGGATGACCTGCGCCGAGGCCTTGTCGAATCCCATGATGCGGTTCCTGTTGTCGATGCCGTCCAGCATATAACTGTTCTGGATGGCGCGCGCCCCATTGGAGATGAAATCGTCTTGCTCCTTAGTCCGCGTGGAAGGCAGGGTTCCCGCGGTGAGCGTGGCCAGTTGGATGAAGGTGCGGCCGTTGAGCGGCAGATCGTTGGTGCTCCGGCTCCCCACCACCTGGCCGAGCGACGAAGTCTCGGATTCGAGCAGCGGCGCGGCGGCCGAGACGGTCACCTCGGTGTTCGTCGTTCCGAGCTGGAGCTGAAAATTCATCTCCACCCGGTCTTGCACGTGAAGATCGAACGCCTGGCTGCGCTGGGTCATGAAACCCGCCGACGTGACCGTGACCTGGTAGCGCCCCGGCCGCATCGCCGGCTCGGTGTAGAGGCCGGATTGATCGGTAGTGAGCTGCACCATCTTATTGGT
>JAJYLS010000109.1 GCA_021787555.1 Acidobacteriota bacterium
TTCCGATCTCGTCATTCCCACCGCCAGCGGAAAGTATTCGGGCGAAGTGCGCACCGGCGCCAGCCGCCCGGCGAGAATGTTGGCCTGCACCGAACCGGGCCGGTCCACCAGCACGATGCGCCGCTCGGGTGCAGGCGGCGCGATGGCCGGCGCAGCGGGTGCCGGCTTCCGCGGCCACGATCCGAATCGCTCCGCGATGAGCTTGTGAAGCTCCGCGCGCCCGGGCAGTTTCCCGATGAGGATCAGCGTCGCGGTATTGGGAGTGAGGTGCCGGTCGTGGAACGCCGCCAGCGCCTTCTGATCCAGCTTGGCGATCGAGGCCTCGGTGGGCAGGATGTGTCCGTACGGGGTGACGCCATAAACCACCGCGGTGAAACGCTCGCGCGCCAGCGTGGCCGCATCGGCATGCTCGGCGCGCAGCGCCTGCGCGCGGTTTTGCTTATACAGGTTCACCTCATCCACCGGGAACGAGGCGTTGCGCGCCGCGTCAGCCATCAGCGCAAGGAAGCGCGGCAGGTTTTCGGACAGCGTGTCGCCCCCCAGCGTGAGCGCGTCGGCATCCGCTCTGGCACGCAGCGTCGCTCCGAGCGCGTCGACTTCTTCCGAGATCTGCCGCGAGGTGCGCGTTGGGGTGCCTTCGGTCAGCAGGGCGGCCACCGCGTCGGCCAGGCCCGGCGCGTCCGCCGGATCGAATTTCGAGCCCGCCTGGAAATTCAGTTGCGCCGTCACCATCGGAAAGCGCGCGTCCTCGACCAGCACCAGGGTCAGGCCATTGGGCAGCTTCGATTCGGAAATCGGCGGCAGCCTGTAGTTGGGAATCGGCGGCGTCTCGGGCGGCTTGGTCGGATCGATCCCCGTGGCGCCGGGCTGCGCGGCCAGCGCCGCGGAAAAAAGAGCGAATGGGGCAATCCGGAATTTCATTGCTGGCCTCCCTTCCTGGCCTCACCCTCGGCTTTCGGCGCCGGCATAATCTCCAGCGCCGCCCGCCGGTCCGCCAACAAATATTTCTTCGCCGCTGCCTGCACTTGCGCGGGCGTCACCGCCATCATCCGATCCAACTCCGTGTTGATCAGCCCCGGATCGCCGTCGGCGATCTCATATTGCCCCAACTCCCGCGCGCGGCTCAGCGAGCTTTCGAGCTGCTTGATCCGCATCGCGCGGATCTGCGTTTTCACGCGGTCGAAATCCTTGGCGTCGAGCGGCGCCTCCTGCAACTTCGCGATCTCGTCCTGCACCTGCTCGACGATCTGCTGCGCGGTGAACGACGGATTGTAGAGCAGGAATAGCGCATACGGCTCGGGGTCCCGGTAGTCCAGCGCCGAGGCGAACGGCCACCCCAGCTCGGCCTCATATTGGATCACCGATTTCTTGCCTTTTACCAGGTCCAGCCGTAGCCACGCGCTGTCGCCGGCGGTGAGGATCGCATCGATCATGTGCATCGCGTAAAAATCCGCCGAGTGCCGCTTCGGCCCGGGATACCCCATCACCACCCCCGGCACCCGCGCCAGGGGATCTTTGTACACCTCGGTGCGCAACTTGAAATCCGCGGGCTCGGTCAGGTCCGGGCGCTTCGGCTTGGCCTGCGCGGGTATATCGCCGAAATACCCTTCGATCAGCCGCCTGGTTTCCGGTATCTGGATATCGCCCACGATCACCAGCGCGGCGTTGTCCGGCGCGTAGTAGGTCTTGAAGAATTGGGAAACATCCGCCACCGTGGAATTGTTCAGGTCCTCGAACGACCCGATCAGCGAGTGCGAGCTTTGCCAGTTGCCGAACATCAGCTTGGGCCAAACGTCCACGATGGCGGTGTTGTACGGTTGGTTGTCGAAGGTCAGCCGCCGCTCCTGCTTTACCGCTTCCTTCTGGTTCTTGAGGTTCGCTTCGGTAATGGCCAGGCTGCGCATCCGATCGGCTTCGAGCCACAGCGCGGTGGCCAGCTTGTTCGAGGGCAGGACCTCGAAGTAATCCGTGAAATCCGGGTGCGTGGAGCCGTTCAGGTTCCCGCCGTTCGATTCGATGAGCGCGTCCATCATGCCCTTGGGCGCGTGCGCCGAGCCCTCGAACATCATGTGCTCGAACAGGTGCGCAAAGCCGGTGCGGCCCTTCTCCTCCGAGCGCGCGCCGACGTCGTAGATGATGTAGACGGCCACCACCGGCACAGCGTTGTCCTTGGAGAGCACCACGCGCAGGCCGTTTTTCAATTGATATTTCTCAATCGGAATTGTCAGGTCCGCGGCCGCGGCGATGGCGTTGGAAAGCACAAAGCAGGCAATCCATTTTTTCATGATGCGTTCGATTCAGGATATCATCCGTTCTGTAGTGCCGCTCTTCGGCCCCATCCATCTCGCGCTCACCGCGGCCATCGCGCTGGTCTCGGCGGCGCTCGCACTGCTGTCGCGGCACGGCCGCATCCGGCACCGGCCACTGCGGCTGGCGCTGGGTTACGGCCTGGCGGCCAACGAGGTCGCCTGGTGGATCTTCCGCTATGCTCATGAAGGCGTGCACACAGGCAATCTACCGCTCCAGCTTAGCGATGCCGCGCTCTGGGCCACGGTGGCGGCGTGTCTGACGCTCGCGCCGCGGGCAGTGGAATTCGCCTATTTCGCCGGACTCGCCGGACCGGGCATGGCCATCCTGACGCCCGATCTCTGGACCCCGTGGCCCTCCTATCCCGCGATTTATTTCTTTGTGGCGCACGGCGGCACCGTCGCCGCAGTGGCGGCACTGGTCTTCGGCCGCATTGCCCCGCTGGGCCGCGGCGCGCTGCGCCGCGCCATTATCATGCTGCTTGCCTTCTCGGCTTTCGACGGCGCTTTCGATGCCCTCTTTCACACGAATTACATGTTCCTGCGGCACAAACCGGCGCGCCCGAGTCTGCTCGACGTCTTCGGCTCCTGGCCCATCTACCTCGCGCCCGCCTTGGCCGTGGCCCTGGTGCTGTTCTGGCTGCTGTGGCTGCCGGTCAGACCGTCTCCAGAGGAGTATAGCGGGCAATCGCGCTGAAGTCGCGATCATGAGACCACACCCGCACTTTCTGATCGATGGCGATCGCCGCGATCAGGCAATCCACGGACGATCGGATCGTAATCCGGCGCCGCCGCCCCTGCCGGTAGATCTCGGCCGCTTCCATGAACAACCGCAGGGGAACCGGGTCGGCAAGAACCGGGACGGCGAAAAACGCCTCCAGAAATGCCTCATTCTCCGCTCCCGGCCTAACCCCCTGAACGACTTCCTGGACGATCGGACCACAGGTGGCATACTCGATCGATTCCTCTTCCGCTCTGATCGGGTGCAAGCGCCCACGCGAAAGCTCGATCCAAATCGATGTATCGACCAGGATCATTTTGCACGCCGCCGCCGGAAGCGCCGTGTCCGCTCCTCGCGCATTTTGGAAAGATCTCCTTCCCAGAAATTGCTTCCGGCAAATTTCCAGATTTGTCGAACCTTGTGCTGCCGGACGATTTCCTTCAATGCCGCATTCACCGTGGCGGAGTACGTCTTGGTCCCTAAAACCTTGACCGCCTCGTCCAACGGTTGCTCATCAAGCACAAGATTTGTGCGTTTCATGTGTATGGTGTACCGCCGGCCTCACGGCGTAACCGTCAGGTTCACCGGCGGGCCAGCCACGCCGCCCACCGTAACCACCACCGGCTGCGTGCCGGTCGCGGCCCCGGAGGGTAAGAGAAAGTTCACCTGCGTCACCCCGACCGTCCCCGCTGTGTTGCCGATAAATTGCAGGAATGCCGGCTGGCCGGCCACCGTCACAGAAACCGGCAGGAGTGGCTTAGGGAGGCTCGCTGCCGGCGTCGAAGTCGAAGCGGCGTAGCCGGTCGGCAGCGCCGAGTTGATGTCGCCCGCGCCGGTCAGGTAGAGCGTCGCGTAGCCGCCCGGCTTGGCGCCCGATGCGCCGGCGATGAACCCGTTGCCGTCGGCGAAAATCCCCGGCGCCGCGGGCGCGATTTCGAACTGGAATCCCGCAATCTGACCGTTGTTGTTCACCCCCAGCACCGCCGGCCCCGCGCCTGCCTCGTAGGGGACTTGAATATTGATCTGCGTCGGCGAAATATAGAGGATCGGCGCGGCCAACCCGTTCACCGCCACCGAAACGCCGTCGAGCACAAACGGGAGCGGCGTCGAGTTCGCCTGGTCCGTGGTGTTGGCCAGATGCGAACCGTAGATGGTGAGGAGCATGCCAGGGCTGGCCATGGTCTTGTACGAAGCCGCATTGCCCACCGCATCGATCTCCTGCGCGGCGCCCTGCGGCCCGTAGACGAACATTACCGGCACGTTGACGGTTTGCGGCACGGCGCTGGGCGACTGGAGCACGATGGTGGCCCGGTACACGCCCGGCTCGAACCCCTCGCCGGACGCCTGCAACGCGATCTGCGCCGGGCCGGTTCCGGAAAGCTGCGCCAGCGTCAGCCAGGAGGTGGTGCGGTTGGCCGGGAAAATGGAGGCTGTCCAGGGTGCCGTCTTGTCCGTGAGCGACAGCGCCAGCGTGCCCGTGGCCTTCAGGTTAGTGGAGGCCGAGAGCGTCACGCTCTCCGGCGCTGAAAGCTGTACCGCGCTGGCCGGCGGCCCCGTGAAGGAAACCTGCATGATCTGGCTCAGGCCGTTGTCCATATCGATCTCGACGGTATCGCTTGCGCCGGGTGTGGCGCCGCTCCAGCACAGCGTGCCGGAAAGCGAGTTCCACGCCGCCAGCCGGGTAGCGCCGAACATGGCGGAAATCTGCGAGGAGAGATTCACGCCGCCCCGGTACAGGCCGGCGATCGAACTGGTCCCATCCCCGGTGATCTCGTCCACAAACAACTGCTGCGACCATTGGCAATCCGCCGGCGCCTTCGGATTTTGCACCATGGTCAGCGGGACCAGCGTGGGGTTGAACCCGCCGCTGTAGGTCAGTGACGGGAGAAAATCCGCCGAAATCTGCCGCGTCCACGTCTGCCCCGTCGAGTCCACGCCGGTAAGGCCGAACACGCGCGTCACCGGAGCGGGCAGATTGCGGAAGGTGAGCGGCGCGCTGTTGAGGGTGTCATTCGGCGGAATGGCGGCCGAGGGGAAATATTGCGCCAGCGGCTGCGCCTGGCCGTCGATGGTGAATCCGGTCACGAGCGACGGAACTCCGCCCATTTCGCGCAGCGAGATGGTGACCTGCCAGACCAGCCCTTGAGCATCGGGGACGGGAGCCACCGGGTTGGCCGAGAGTGTGGGCACCACCGCGGAAACACCGCTGGGGGCGGTCACCCGGAGCGAGGTGCGGCCGCCGCCGGCGCTGAATGCCGCATCGCCGGAGTACTGGGCATAAATAGTGAACGCGCCAACGGTGGAATGCACGCTCCAGGCCGGCGCCGTGAGGGTGGCGCTCCCGCCGCTGAGAGCAGCCGAGCCGAGGCTGGTCGGGCCGCACGTCGAGCAGGTTGCCCCAGTGCTGAACTCCACGCTGCCGGTGGGCACGCCCTCGCCGGTAGCGGGTTCGACCGTGGCGGTCAGGGCCACCGAATCGTTCAGCGTGGCCGGGCTGGGATTCGCCGCCACGGACACCGTGACCGGCTGCGCGGGAGCGTTCCACCCGGTGATGAAGCTATTGGCGTCGATGGATCCCCAGCCGGTGGCGAGGTCATAGGCCGGCGCCGCCTTGTATCCGTACGAGCCAGTCAGGCAGCCGGGCGAGCCTTGCGCGCAGGGCACCATGTTGTCGCCATCCACGATGTCGTGGAACGCCTCCGGTGCGGTCTGCGCCAGCCGGTAGATTTGCGGATTGATGTTGCCCAGCCCGGCTTTCTTCTGATATCCCTGCGCCACCTGGTACTGGTTCAAGATGGCCAGAATTCCCGACATGACAGGAGCGGCGGCGGACGTTCCGCAGGCGATGTATATCGAGCCGCCGTAGTTGATGAAATAGCCGTCGTGGCATGCCGAGCTCAGAGCCAGATCGGGAACGTCGCGTGCGTTGTCATTGGGAACCCCGCGGCCGGTTTGCCATGCGGGCTTGGCGAACACCGTGCTCGCCCCACCCGCGCCGGCCGCAATCTCGATCCCCGGCTCGCTTTCGTTCCATACCTTTTCGGGAATGTACGACAGCGCCGATCCCTGCCTGGCATCGTTCTTTGCCGCCCAATACGTGCCGCCCGCCTCGTCGAACTGCGTGCCGCCCATGGCGGTGACCTCCGGCAGGCTGGCGGGAAATTGCTGCATCGGGCCGTGCGTGGCGAACGCCGCAAACTGGTCGAAGCAGCCGGCCGCGCCGCCGTCGCCCGCGGCGCTCAGAATGGTGATCCCCTGGGCATTGGCCTGCTGCGCCAAAGAGCGGAAGAACAGCGGCGAAGCGTCGTCTTCGCAGGTCCCATAGCTGCTGCTGATGACCGGCGCGACGTTGTTGTTCACCGCATAAAGCATGGCCGTGAACGCGCTCGTGCCGTGGATGTAGTAGATGGTCGCCTTGGGCGCTACCGCGCCGGCCCATTCCACATCCAGGTTGGACTCGCCATCGGAAGTGCTGCAATCGGCGCCATAGGACACCAGCTTGGGATCGTTGGCCGGAAGGCCAAAGCGCGTGCGGAACCCCCGAATATCGCCGAGAAAGCTGCTGGCCGCACACTGGCCGACGATCGCGATGCTCTGCCCCGTGCCGTCGAAGCCCTGCTCGTAGAGCGGGTTCAGGTCATAGATCGTGGCGAAATCTTCGGGCGCCAGGTAGTGCGTTGCGCCGGACGTGTAATTCGGATTGGACGCGAAGCGGATGCCGGACTTGGGATTGAAATCGTTCAGCCCGAGAAATCCGCCGGCGATGCCCGCCAGCGCCGCCGGAACGGCGGGGTCCGAGGTGTTGGCGAAATGCTGGGCGCCCTGCACCTCGAAGCGGTGAATCGGAGTGTGCAGCGAGCGCGTCACCTGCGCGGCCGTAGCGCGGAACGCCACCCAGTTGCGCCCGCGCCCCTGGTCCTCGACCGTGAACCCTTCCGATTTCAGCCACGCTACGACCTTGGAATTATCCGAAGGGCTGATGCCGAACCGGTTGGCGTATTCCTCCGGCGTGAGCCAGCGGTGGAAGTTGGGCGATGACGGATTCTGCTGGTCCGCGAGCAGCCGGTCGAGGTCCGCCTGCTGCGCCGCCGAGGGCTTGAACATCAGCACCACGTGGTCCAGTTCGAGCGCCGGATCCACCGGGCCGCGGTCATAGGCCGGCGCGGCCAGCGGAGAGACGTGGTGGGCGAGCCGCACCGTCTGCCGCGCGTCAACCGGCCGCGCGATCCGGTCCGGCTGGGCCGCCAGCAGGACCGGCGATAAGAGGACGATAGCACTCACGTAAGTGGCGCGTAACATAAGAGTTCCGTTTCGATCTACGCGATCCTAGCACGTTTCACACTAAACCGGCTCCGCGGCCGTCTTTTTCCGTTTCCGGTGCGTCATAAAATGGAGTCCAATGCTGCGTTTCTCCTGGATTGCCCTGATTGTGTCGGCCGCGCTCGCCCAAAGCCCGAGCCCGGCCGACCTCTTCAACAAGCCGCCGGCGGCCGTGGATCAGGCCCTCCGCGCGCGCATCTCGGAATTCTATGAACTGCACGTGAAAGGCGATTTCCGGAAGGCCGAGGAACTGGTCGCCGAAGATACCAAGGACTTCTATTACAACCACAACAAGCCGCGCTACTTCAGCTTCGAGATCGGCCGCATCGATTATTCCGACAACTTCACGCACGCCAAGGCCACCGTGCTGTGCGAGGAGGAGATCATGTTTCCGGGCTTCGCCGGCAAGCACATGAAGGTCCCTACGGCGAGCACGTGGAAGCTGGTGGATGGCAAATGGTATTGGTATGTCGACCAAGACGCCATGCGCATGACGCCGTTTGGCAAGATGACCGCCGGCCCCGGGAGCGCAAGCGGCCCGATCCCTGTGATTCCCAGCGGCACCAGCTTCGTCATGAACAAGATCCACGCGGACAAGAAATCGGTGACGGTCGCGCCGGGTGGATCCGCCGATATCGAGTTCACCAACACCGCGCCAGGCGAAATGGAACTCGTCATCATGGGCACGATTCCGGGGATCGAGGCGAAGCTCAGCCAGACCAGCCTGAAAGCCAACGACAAGGCCGTGCTGACACTGCGGGCATCGCAAGATGCCAAGGGCGGCCTGCTGAGCATCCGGGTGGTTCAGACCGGCGAGGTGATTCCCATCCAGGTGGTGGTGAAGTAGGGCAGGCCGCCTACCGGCCCCTCACATTCGGGCGTAGTAGTAGGCCACGCCGAAGGGTGTGGGGCTGGCGGTTTTCTGCCATTTCTGGCCCTGTGCATCCGCCACAATCGAGCCCACCGGGAGGGTATCGTCCGGCGGCACATTCATGACGCTTCCGTTGCCCTGGAAGATCGGCTGGGTTTTGGCGGGCGGCGGTTCGGTGGGAATGGGCGGCAGGGCGCACACTACGGGGCCGTTTTGCGCGGGGTAGGCCCACTCGACGCCGGGCGCCGTGGGATCGTCGTAGTACGCCACGGCGTAGCCAGGCGGCGGCTGCGGCGGGTTGGTGTTGGGGATGGCTCCGTTCTGGACGTTCTGCGCCCAGTTGTCGAAGGCGCCCAGATAGATCGTCTTGAGATTGGAGTTGAGCAGCGTGCACTCGGCGGTGACGCTCGCCAGCACGTTCGCCTGTGCGGCCTGAAGGCTGGTGGAAGGGTTGATGGGAGCTGTGCTCATAAAAATATCCTCAATTCCATCTTAAAAAATGGAGAATTAGTAACTGCCGGTTTGAATTTGTAAGTCGTTGAAGAGCAGGTTAGTTATTTTCTTGAAATTTGCGTGACCGCTTTTTCTTCGCCTTGGGAAGAAGCTTTAGAATCAACGCGGAGGCTGGCCGGAAGGCCGCCGGCGAGATTCCGGTGGAGCGATCGAGAGGGTCACGGGCATGTGGCCCGGCAGTGTGTACCCCATCAGCAGACGGGCCGATGCCGTTGGCCGGAATGGTCACGGTGGTGCCGCGGCGGGCCGGATTCGCGGGCGAATTGAGCGTGCCATTTTCGTTCAGCGCCAGCACGTTGCCGGTGAGATGGTGCGGCCATCGTTGGGCGCCACCGCGACGGCATTGCACGCCGCTGGCCCCCGGTCAGCGCAATGTGGGACGGGGTCACCAATCCACAGGCGGTACGCGCGATTCGCGAGATGAAGCCGGGCGACCACGTTTTCGTGTACCACAGCGGCGGTGTATCGGCGGTGGTGGGGCTGGCGACGGTGCGGTCGGAGCCGCGTGACGATCCGAAGAATCCCAAGTCGGCCGTGGTCGATCTGGAATTCATCGGCCGGCTGAAGCCGCCGGCGACCCTGGCGGAAATCAAGCACAACGGCCGGTTCGGCGACTGGGCGCTGGTGCGGCAGGGCCGGCTCTCGACGATGGCGGCGCCGAAGGAATTCGTGGAGTGGATGCGGAAACGGCGCCCGAAGACAGGGATTTAAGGAACGAGCAGCGTGAGGGCGTCGGGGATGATGCGGATTTCCGCGGGAAGGTGACCGGCGAATTCGCCGTCGATCTGCACGTAGACGCGGCGGCCGGTGGGATGGGAGAGCCGGAGGTGGTCGCCGCGCAGCACCGTCACGCCATTCATTCCCTCCAGCCGGCGCAGCACCATGCCAAGGAAATACTTGATGTAGCGCAGGGAAGTGCGGCCCTGGAACAGGACGATTTCGAAGCGGTCGTCGAAGATGGTGACGTGGCGGGCGATCTCGAAATCGCCGCCGTAGTTGCGCACCTTGCTCACCAGCGCGAAGGAGCACTCGCGTTTTTGGCCCTCGATTTCCGCCTGGATCTGCGGCAGGCGGCGGCCCAGCAGGCTACAGCCGGCCACCCAATAGGCGAACTTGCCGGTGTACGCCTTCAGCCCGGCGCTCACGTGATAGACGATGTGGGCGTCGAGCCCGACGCCGGCCATGAGCAGAAAATGACGCGCGATGCGGCCGCCGTCGCAAGTCACCTGTCCGATGGAGATGCGCCGCGGGCGCAATTCGCCGAGGCGGCCGGCGGCGCGGAGGAAATTCGAGCCGAGTTTCATTTCGGTGGCGAGCACGTTGGCGGTGCCGGCGGGCAGAATCACCAGCGGCACGGCGGAGTGCACCATCCCCTCGGCGGCTTCGTTGATGGTGCCATCGCCGCCGGCCGCGACGATCAGTCCGGCGCCGCGGGCAATATGCTCGCGGGCGATGGCGCCGGCGGTCCGCGGGCCGGTGGTGGGAGCGACGATCACGTCGTGCCCAGCCTGGGCAAGAATTTCCGCCGCGCGCCGGATGAGCTCTTTGCCGCCGTACCGGAATTTGCCCGCGCGGGGATTGTAAATCAAGACAGTATTCATTCGCTGCGATGGCGACTGACCGGCTGAAAGTTATTATAGAGGCTGATGGACGATTCCGCGCGCCAAATCGAAAAACTGCGAGACGAGCTCCGGCGCCACGAGCACCTGTACTACGTTCTGGACCGGCCGGAGATCAGCGATGCCGAATACGATGCGCTCATGCGGCGGCTCCAGGAGCTGGAAGCCGCGCATCCGGAGCTGTTGACACCGGATTCGCCGACGCAGCGCGTGGGCGGCAAGCCGCGCGAGGGCTTCGTCAAGGTGGCGCACAGCTCGTCCATGCTCAGCCTGGATAATGCGCTGAACGAAGGCGAGCTGCGCGAATTCGACCGCCGCGTGCGCGACCTGCTGAACGGCGCCCGGTACCGCTACGTCACTGAGCTGAAGATGGACGGGCTGTCCATGGCCGCGCACTACCGCGACGGGCGGCTCTTGCAGGCGGTGACGCGCGGCGACGGCGCGGTGGGCGAGGACGTCACCGAGAACGCGCGCACCATCCGCTCGCTGCCGCTGCGGGTGAAGACGAAGCTGGCGGCGTTCGAAGTGAGGGGCGAGACGGTCATGAACCGGCGGGCCTTCGAGCGGCTGAACGCCGAGCGCGAGGAGAGAGGCCTTTCGCGCTTCGCCAATCCGCGCAACGCGGCGGCGGGATCGCTGCGGGTGCTGGAGCCGCAGATTACCGCCTCGCGGCGGCTGGATTACTACACCTATTTCCTGCTGGTGGAAGGGCGGCCGGCGTTAGCGAGCCACTGGGCGACGCTGGACGAGCTGGCGCGCCTCGGCTTCAAGGTGAACCAGCGAAGAAAGCTGTGCGGCGGCATAGACGAAGTGGTTGCGTTTTGCGCCGAATGGGAAGCCAAGCGCGACGAGCTGCCGTACGAAATCGACGGCGTGGTGGTGAAGGTGGATTCGATCGAGCAGCAGCAGCGGCTGGGATTCACGGCGAAGGCGCCGCGCTGGGCCATCGCCTACAAATACCCGGCGCGGCAGGCCATCACCACGGTGGAGTCGATCGAGGTGCAGGTGGGACGCACGGGCGCGCTCACGCCGGTGGCGCACCTGAAGCCGGTGGACGTGGGGGGCGTCACGGTCTCGCGCGCCACGCTGCACAACGAGGACGAGATCGAGCGGCTGGGGCTGGAGATCGGCGACGCTGTGGTGATCGAACGCTCGGGCGATGTGATTCCTAAAGTGGTGCGCGTGCACGAGCTGGGCTCGTACCGCAAGAAATTCCGCATGCCGGCGCAGTGCCCGGTGTGCGGAGGCAAGGTGGTGCGGGAGGAAGGCGAGGCGGCCAGCCGCTGCATCAACACCAACTGCTCGGCGCGGCTGAAGGAGTCCATTCTGCACTTCGCCGCGCGCGGGGTGATGAACATCGACGGCATGGGCGAAGCGCTGGTGGATCAACTGGTCGACCGGGGCATGGTGGAGAGCGTGGCGGATATCTACGATCTCACGATCGAGAAGCTGATGACGCTGGAGCGCATGGGCTCGAAATCGGCCACCAATGTGCTAGTCAACATCGGGAACTCGAAGAAGAACCCGCTGCCGCGCGTCTTGAACGCGCTGGGCATCCGGTTCGTGGGCGAGCGTACCGCGGTCTTTCTGGCGGAGGCCTTCGGCAGCCTGGAAGCGATTGCCAAGGCGGGCCTGGAGGAGTTGCAGCAGGCCGAGGAAGTGGGTCCGAAGGTGGCGGAGAGCATCTTCCAGTTTTTCCGCGAGCCGCGCAACCAGGAACTGATTGGGCGGCTGCGCGAGGCCGGGCTGCAATTCAACTACCCAGTGGTGAAGCGCAAGGCGGGACCGCTGAAGGGCCTGACGTTTGTCCTGACGGGAACGCTGCCGCACCTGAGCCGCGAGGAAGCCAGGAAGCTGATCGAGGCGGCGGGCGGCAAAGTGAGCGGCTCGGTGAGCAAGAAGACGAATTACGTGGTCGCGGGCGAGGAGGCCGGCTCCAAGCTTACGAAGGCGCAGGAACTGGGGATCAAGGTGGTGAACGAGGTGGAGTTCCTGGATTTGATCAAGGTAGGGTGAAGACGCCGGGCGGCGGCACTACGCTTTGCGTTTCCGTTTCGGGGCGGCGGCTGCACGAGCGGTGTCCGCCAGGAGGCGCAGGGCGCGGTTCACGGACGCGCTGTCGGGGAATGCACGCACGAGGTCAGGCTCGATCAGGACCAGATTGGTGCCGGCCATCGCGCGGCGGTAGGACGCCTCCCTTGCGACCAGAGAGGTCATATTCCGCGCGGAGATCGTCGTCAGATCGTTTTGCCGGTGCCTTCTTCATATTCTTTGCGTTCCGCTCGGGCACTCGTACACCACCCTGCTTCAGTGTAGCGCGGGCTTTGCGCAACTGCGGTTCTTGCTCGCTTACCGCACGCGCCCGAAGCGGTAGCGGAACGACAGGGTCACGTCGGACGGCAGGTACACCCCCACGACGCGCTCGAAGGGATCGGCTTCGCCGGCGAGTGCCAGAACTTCCGTGGTCTGGCCGGTGTAGCCGCTGGCGATGAGGAACTGGATGCCCGCATCGATGCGCGCGCCGAATTGCCGCATCAGGGCGCCGCGAAATTCCCGTATCGGCACAGAGTTGAAGCCGTCGCCCAGCGGGGTCCGGCCCACCTCCTCGTATTCCGCGCGGGCGCGGAGGCCGAACGGCAGGCGGTCGAGCGTGCCCAGAAAATCGGCGATGGTCCGCGGCGCTTCCGGCACCGGCGCGCCGGTCGAGAGGTCGCGCGCATCGGCCTTGGAGACCGAGGCTTCGAAGAAGCCGCCGCCAAAGTAGCGGCGCGCGGCAGCGGTGAGGTAGCGGTTGCGGCTCGGCCCCTCGTCAAATTGCAGGCCGGTATCGGGGTCGATCTTGGCCAGCGTCTGCTCCTGGGTCACCCGCGCCATGGTCACGCGAAAATCCGTGCCCGCGATGGTCTTGCTGACCACCATCTGCCAGGCATGCGTGCGGCTCACCGGCGCTCCGGCGGCGGTTCCGGTGCCGATGCGAGGATCGTTGGTAAAGAACGTCTCGCCGAAGCTCATCGACACCGCCGGCAGCAGCGGGTGCTCGCCCGGCACCCAATTGAGGGTCGCCTTGGGCGAATTCACGCCGACCCATTTGCGGAATGAGTTCGCCGGGTTCAACAAATCGGTGTTGTCGAAGCCGATCTGGTCGCGGCGCCAGCCAATGTCGTAGTGCAGCCAGCGCGTAAGGCGCCCGTCGGCGGAGACATACGGCGTGACGAAATTCATGGTGATGTTGTTCGCCGTCACCGGCGTGAACGGGCCGTAGATGGCGGGATCGGTGGATGCGTAGCGATCCAGGTCCAGCCGCCGCGGAGCCTCCTGGAAAAAATCCATGCCGGCCATGAGGGAGAGCCACGGGTTCACGGTGCGGGTATAATCCGCGCTGCCGCCCGTCACCGTGCGGAATTCGCTCTGGCGGATGAGGCCATCGCCGAAGTCGGAGTAGAGGGCGAGATTGTAGGTGCGGAAAAAGCCCGAGAGCTGAAGTTGGCTGCCGGGCGACGCGCGCCACACGTCATTGATCGCGGCTTCGCCGGTATGGGTCTGGTCGCGCTGGCGCGGATCGATGGTATCGTGCAGGCCGGGCACGTCGATGGGCACGAGGCCGGGAAGCATGGATTGGCCGTAGTAGCCGATGCCGAAAGCGGTGATATGGTGGTTCCCCGCGTCGAAGATGCGGAACGCGTTGACCTTGTACTGCTGCCGGTGCTCCGGCGTATCGAGGAAGCCGTTGCCGTACGCGGCTTCGAGCGCGATCCAGGCGCGCGTGGCGGGGTTGGCCGGACTCCAGCCGGCGGTCAGGTCGATGTCGCGCGTGTCGCCGGTCAAGTCGACGAACGGTTCGAGGCGATCGTGGAAGCCGTACACCTCGGCGAGATTCACGGAGTGGTCGCCCTCCCGCACGTCGAAAGCGCCGCCATCGGTTACGACGCTCTCGATCACCGCCGGGACCATGATGTTCGGGTCGGCATAGCCGTTGCCGTGGGCGTTGGCGCTGAGATTGTTGGAGACCAGGTAGCTGCCCACTCTGAGATACTGCGCGATGGGCTCGCCGTGATCGCCGGCCACGCCCGGCGCGAAATATTGCGGCGCCTTGATGCCGCCGGAGGCCGTTTCGGCCGGAAGCCCCGGCACCGATACCGGCACGCCGGGCCGGCCGGGATTGGCGTCCAGCATCTGCTCGCGCACGTTGATCTGCTGGGCGGGATCGGGCTGCTCGATATCCGGCTGCGCGGCGGCGGCGGTCACCGTCACCGAATCCGCGTGCGGCGCCAGGCTGGTGAACCGCAGGTTCAACGTGAGCGCCTGGCCATCGGCGAGGCGAAGCTCCTGGCGGAGCGGGACGAATCCCGCGGCGGTGGCACTGAGGTCCGCGGTTCCCGGCGGGACGCTGGAGAAAGCGAACCGGCCATCCGCTCCGGTGGGCGCGGTCATCGGGGCGGCACCGCCGCACGCCAACCGGACCTGTGCGCCGGCTACCGGCTTGCCTTGGGTATCGGTCAACTGGCCGGAGATGCTGCCGCGCGCGGTGCCGCTCGCGGGGCCGCCGGCAGCCCATACTGGCGCCATCGCGGTAAGGAGCAGCCAGGGGACAAGCGGCGATTGGAAGGTCACAGAGTTCCCATGTGCTACGAATATTAGAAACGTGCTACCGAGCCACGATAACACGAATCGAGGAAGGAGCGCGGCCTTGGCAGGGGCACCTCATCTACGGGCCGCGCGCTCGATGGCTTGCAGCTCGCTGGTGAGCCGCAGCGCTTCCTCCCATTGGCCGGCGCGCTCGGATTGCTTGATGCGCAGTTTCAAGTCTTCGCGGCGCTGCTGGGTTTCGGAGCGGCGAAGGCTGTCCAGGGCCGCCCGGATGTCGGCTTCCGAAATGGGCGCGGCATCGCCCATGGAAGGGCCCAGGGGAGCACCCAGGATGGCTTCGGCCAGCAGGCTCTGATCGGCCGGTTCGAGGCGCGCGTGGACTTCCTGGAAATCGACACGGCCGCCGGAGGCGCCCAGGGCGAAGATCGCCTGGAAAATGCGGTGCGACGGAAGCTTTTCAATGGTGCCGATGGATTTCAACTCCTCGACGATCTCATCGCCCATTTCCGATTCGCCCAAGAGCGCGTTCAGCAGCAGGCGCTCGTCGGCGCGCAGCACCACGGCGGGGCGGACCAGCACTTTCTCCTGGCGGTCGGCAACCGCTTTGCGGAAGCTGTCGAGCACCACGCCGGAGCTTACGCCGATGTAGCCGGCAACGTCGTTGGCGACGGCCAGGCGCTCGAGCCGGTCCGAGATGCGCTCCACGGCGGGCATGAGGAATTTCA
Source organism: Acidobacteriota bacterium (assembly GCA_021787555.1). Lineage (GTDB taxonomy): Bacteria > Acidobacteriota > Terriglobia > Bryobacterales > Bryobacteraceae > JAJYLS01. The sequence goes on from JAJYLS010000109.1 coordinate 15,663, forward strand.
GAATCGCGACGACGCCCTCGGTCGTGTGGACATCGTACCGGGCGCGGGCGCGGTCCGCCAGCCAGTAAAAATAGCCCTTGGCGTGATCGAGCCGCTCGCGGTAGGCCTCCGCGCCACGCTCTTTGCAGTACTCGTCGGGATCCAGCTCGCCATCCAGATCCATGATGCGCACCTGCATGCCCTCTTCGAGCAGCAGGTTGATGGAGCGCTCGGCGGCGTTGGCGCCGGGTGCGTCGGGATCGAAATTGACCACGATGCGCTGGGTCTGCCGCTTGACCATCTGCACCTGCTGCGCGGTGAGCGCGGTCCCGCAGCTCGCCACCACCGGGCCGAAACCGGCGGCGGTGACGCCGATGGCATCCATGTAACCTTCCACCAGGATCACGCGGTCTTCTTTGCGGATCGCCTCTTTGGCCCGGTTCAGGTTATAGAGGACATAACTCTTCTTATAGATCGGCGTTTCCGGCGAATTCAGGTACTTGGGGTTGTCGTCGTCGGCCAGCGCGCGGCCGCCGTAGCCGATGATCTTGCCGGTCTCGCTGTGGATGGGGAACATGAGGCGGTGGCGGAAGCGGTCGTAGAGGCTGCCGTCTTCGCGCTTGCCCACCAGGCCCGATTCGGGAATCTGCGGGGCAGGGAATCCGTTCTGTTCGAGCAGCCGCAGCACGGCGCGCCCGGAGCGGTCCGCATATCCCAGGCCGAAGCGCTCGATGGTTTCGCGGGCGACGCCGCGGCGCGCCAGGTAATTGCGCGCCAGTTCGCCCGCGGGCGAGTGGAGATTCGCGCGAAAATTCTCCTGCGCCAGCTCGTGCATGCGGAAAACGGCCTCGCGCAGGCGGGTCTGCTCGTCGGCCACCAGCGAGCGCTTGGGCATGGGGATGCCATGCCGCTCGGCCAGGCTCTTGAGCGCCTCGTAGAAGCTGATGCCCTCAATTTTCATGACGAAGCTGAGCACGTCGCCGCCCTCGTGGCAGCCGAAGCAGTAGAAAATCTGCTTGGCGGCGTGCACGGAAAAAGAGGGTGTTTTCTCCGAATGGAACGGGCACAGCACCG
>JAJYLS010000447.1 GCA_021787555.1 Acidobacteriota bacterium
GGAAAAGTACGGCCTCGATTTCATGATCCTGGAACCCGGCTTCAAGCTGAAACGATTCGATGATTACTGAGATCCAGGCGCGCCCGGTATTGCCGGTGATCCGGCGGGACTGGAACGCGCGCTCTTTATCTTCGGGCCGCTACGCCGTGCAGCGGGCGGTCGGCGAGCTGATCGACGGTTACCGGCGGCGCCACGCCGAGCGGTTCCGCTACGACGGCGCCACTGCCGGCCGCCGCGCCTACGGCTGGTACGCCGCCTCGACCGACGCCAACGTCGAGCTGATGGGGTCGCTCATCTGGCTGCGCAACCGCAGCCGCGACCTCGTCCGCAACAACCCGTACGCGGCGCGCGCGGTCGAGGAACTGGCCGGCAACGTGGTCGGAACCGGCATCGTACCGAAGCCCAAGACCGGCAATGCCGGAATCGACAAGATCATCGACGCCGAGTGGCCGTTCTTCGCTGAAGCCTGCGACACGCCCCAGCGCCTCGATTTCTACGGCATGCAGACGCTCACCGTCCGCACAATGGCCGAGAGCGGCGAAGCCCTGCTGCGCTTCCGGCCGCAGCCGGCGGATTTTGGTTTGCGCATCCCGCTCCAGCTTCAGATGCTCGAAGCCGATTTCTTAGATCAGGCCCGCACCATGGGCCTCGTCAACGGGCACGTCATGGAGGGTGTGCAGTTCGACGATCTGGGCCGGCGCGTGGCCTACTGGCTGTTCAGCTATCACCCCGGCGGCGTGTTGATCCTGAACCCGCGCGGCGGCATCGTGAGTCAGCCGGTGCCGGCGGATCAGATCATGCACGTGTACCGGGTTCTCCGGCCCGGCCAAGTCCGCGGCGTGCCGTGGCTCGCTCCCGTCATGATGGCGCTCCGCGATCTCGATGACTACTGCGATGCCGAGCGGGTTCGGAAGAAGGTGGAGGCCTGCGTCACGGCGTTCGTGACGCAGCCCGAGGGCGTCGATGGCGACCCGCTGGGGATCGCCGGGACCGATCCCTCGAGCGGCCTGCCCGTGGAGAGCTTTGAGCCGGGCATGGTCGAGTATCTCAAGCCCGGTCAGGAGATCAAGTTCAACAATCCGCCGGCGGCGGGCGGCTACCGCGAATATAAGATGACCGAGTTGCAGGGCATCATGGCCGGAATTGGCCTGCCCTACGAACTCGGCACCGGCGATATGTCGCAGGTGAACTACTCTTCCTGGCGCGGCGGCATGCTGGGTTTCCGCAACACCGTGGAGGCGTACCGCTGGCTCACCCTGATCCCGCTATTTTGCATGCCCGTATGGCGGCGGTTCATCGACACGCTGGTGCTGCAGGGGAAGATCCCGCGGTCGGCCGCCAAGGATGACCAGATCAGTCTGCGCACGGTGCAGTGGACCGCGCCGCGGTTCGAATCCGTGGATCCGGTGAAAGACGCCGAAGCCGTGTTGAAGGACGTGCGCATGGGCCGGAAGACGTGGTTCGAAGCGGTGCTGGAGAACGGCTACGATCCGACGACCCAGTTAGAGCAGATCGCGCTGTTCAACAAGCTGGTGGATAAGTTCGAGATCATCCTGGATTCCGACCCGCGCCGGACCACCCTGCGCGGCCAGGAGCAGACGGCCGGAAACACAGAACCAACACCGGCCGCCAAGCCCACCTCCGGCAAGCCCGAAGGTCAAGATGCCGCCGCGTTGTCACCAGAAGATCTCGGGATGATTCGCGAGTTGCTGGTTGCCGGCATCTCGCGGACCCCCAGTTGGGAATGCACCTCCCGGCTCTACCGGGGATAACCACTCACACGAGGAGAACATGATCATGAAGGCACCGCCAGAAGAAGCGGCCCAGCCGCAGGATGCCGCTCACGTGGAATCCGTGGCGACGGCAGACATCGCCGCGCCGCCGCCCAATCGCGATACCGAAGTCTTTTCCGCCGACGCGCAAGTCCTGCCCAGCACGGCCAACGCGAAGGACGGCACCATCGACGTGGTCTGGTACAGCGGGGCGTTCGTCCCCAGGATCGACCGCGCCACCGGCGAGCCGTACATGCTCAAGCTCGACATGCAGGGCTGCCGCTTCGATCGGCTCAACAACGGTGCGCCCGTCTTCGACACCCACTTCACTGGCGACGATTTCAAATCGCTGATCGCGGGCAAAGTCGGCACCCGCGCCCAGGTGGGCGTGGTGCGGCGCGCCTGGCCCAACGGCGAAAAGGGCATGGCCACCCTGCAATTCGATCTCGGCGATCCGGATGGCGCCGAGATGTTCCGCAAGGCCAGCACCGGCATCCTCCAGAACCTCAGCTTCGGCACCTTTATTTATAAGCGCGACAAAGTGGACGCCCAAGCGGAGGGCACGCCGGAGGGCCAGCCGCCGTACCTGAACGACAAGGAAATCGGCATGTTCAAGGCGGTGGATTGGGAGCCGTTTGAGATTTCCCCCTGCACCATCCCCGCCGATTTCAACACCTGCTTTCTGAGCGCGGAGCCCACGGGGGAAATCACGATTCTCGGCGCGCCGGAAACCGGCGTCATCGATGCACTTCGGGCAATCAGCCCGCGAAAGGAGAAACCGGCCATGCCGGAAACCACCACGCAGGAAACGGGCGCGGATGCCCGTGTAGTGAATGAGAAGGCCCTGGCCGCCGCGCGGGAACAGGCGGTCCAGGCCGAACGGCAGCGCGTCGCGGAGATCGAGCACCGCGCCGCCAATTTCAGAAGCGCCCTCGGGGAGGACTTCATTCGTAAGGCCATCACCGAAGGCAAAACCCCGGACCAGTTCACCGCCGAGGCGCAGACGGCCATGGCGGCGCACGCGCAGCGGGACACCACTGGCAAGCCCTTCCACCCGGTGAGCGAAGTGCGCACTACGCGTGATGCCGGCGAGCAGCGCCTGGCCTGCATGCAGATGGCCCTGCTGCTGCGCACCGACGCACGCTTCTTCCTGGCGCGCCGCCGTGACCACAACGGCAACGAACTCGGCGAATACCTCGACGGCTGCGGCCCCGAGCAGCAACGCCGGGCCGCGGACATGGCCCGCGAGTACCGCAATTTCAAGCTCCTGGACATGGCCAAGGAGTACCTGGAGTTCCGCGGCATCAATCCACGCGGCATGGACGTGACGCGGATCGCGGACTTGGCCCTCCAGGGGCCCTCCCGCGGGCCGGAGTTCTTCATGGCCGGCGCGGAGTCCACCGCCGATTTCCCGGCGATCCTGGCCAACGTCGCTAATAAGACCCTGCGCCAGGGCTACGAGGCCTACCCGCGCACCTTCCAGCCCTTCTGCCGCCAGGTGACGGCCCAGGATTTCAAGCCCATCAATCGGGTGATGCTTTCCGATGCGCCCACCCTTCAGGCGCTGAACGAAAAGGGCGAGTACCA
>JAJYLS010000110.1 GCA_021787555.1 Acidobacteriota bacterium
CGCTACACGGCGCATGAGGTGGAGGAGAAGCTGGATTCGGCGGCGCACAGGGATCCGGTGCCGGCACCCAGCCCGCTGCACCGCCGGGAGCGCATCCTCATCTGCCTGACGGGCACTCCCACGTCCGCGGTGCTGATCCGCCGGGGCAAGCGGGTGGCCGATTATCTGCAAGCCGATTGCCTGGCCATCCACGTGGTGCCCGGCGGCCAGGCGCCGGAAGAGGTCGGGCGGCACATGACTTTCGCCCGCAACCTGCGGATCGAAACGCACATCGTGGACGCGATGGACGTGGCCGCAACGGTGGCGGAATTCGCGCGCACCAACCGGATCACCCAGATTTTCGTGGGCCGGTCGCGGCGGCGCCCCTGGTACCGGCGCTTCGAGGAGACGAAGGTGCAAAAGCTGGTGCGGCTGGCGCGGGACCGGCAGATCACGATTGTGGCGGAGCGGCGGCGGTAATCACGCCGCGACGCGCATGGCTACTCCGCGAATTCTGTTATCCTGAGTGCGGATGTTCAGCCGGCAGCGTAACGCCCGTGTTTTGTTTGGACTATCCGACGTCGTGCTGGTCTCGCTGGGGTTCGAGGCGGCGTACCAGACGCGCGTGCTGCTGCACCTGGAGCGCGCATTTTACCTGAGCGTGGAGAGGAAGGCCCTGGTGCTGGGCTTTGCTCTGCTCGCCTGGGTGGCGATCGGGGTGTGGCTGGAGATCTACGAAAAACTGGACGCGGCGCACCCGCGCATCATTCTCCGCGATTCGGTGCGGCAGTGCGCTTACGGCGGGCTCTGCCTGGTGGTGTTCGAGTACGCGCTGCGGCTGGACTTGAGCCGCCCGTTTCTGTTTTTGTTTACGGTCTATGCGTGGGTACTGCTGCTGCTGTTCCGGCTGACGGCCGGGCGGGTGGTGGGGGTGCTCCGGAGGGAATTCGCGGCGCCGCACTACGTAATGGTGGTGGGCACCGGCGAGCGGGCCGTGCGGATGGGGGAGGCGCTGGAGCGATCGGCGGAATTCGGAGTCCGGCTGCGCGGGTTTCTGAGCGAACGGCGCGACGCCCCGGCACAGATCACGCTGCGTTGTCCGTACCAGGTACTGCCGGTGGCCGACCTGCCGTCGATTCTGCGGCAGCACGTGGTGGACGAGATCATCTTCGCGGTGGGCAGCGAGAGCCTGGCGGAACTGGAAGAATATTTTCTGCTGTGCGACGAAGAGGGGGTGCGGACGCGGGTGGCGGTGGATTTTTTCCCGCACGTGAACAGCACGGTAACGCTGGACCATTTCGGGCCGACGCCGCTGCTGACGTTTTCGGCCGCGCCCTTCGATGAGATCCGGCTGCTGGCGAAGCGCGCGCTGGACGTGGCGATCGCCGCGGCGGGGCTGGCGGTGCTCTCGCCGCTGATGGTGGGGATCGGGCTGCTGATCCGGCTGACGTCGCCCGGGCCGGCCATTTTCCGCCAGGTCCGCTGTGGGCTAAACGGCCGCCTCTTTATTTTTTACAAGTTCCGCTCGATGTGCGAGAACGCGGAAGCGCTGAAGGCGGCGGTGGCGCACCTCAATGTGCGCGACCTGGTTTTCAAGATTCCGGACGATCCGCGGCTGACGCCGGTGGGGCGCTGGCTGCGCAAATTCTCGATCGACGAATGGCCGCAGTTGTGGAACGTGCTGCGGGGCGACATGTCGCTGGTGGGGCCGCGGCCGGCGCTGCCGAGCGAGGTGGAGCAATACCAGCGCTGGCAGCGGCGGCGGCTGCGCATGCGTCCGGGGCTCACGTGCCTGTGGGCCGTGGCGGGCCGCGACAACGTGGATTTCGAGACGTGGATGAAGATGGATATGCAATACATCGACAACTGGTCGCTGGCGCTGGACTGGAAAATTCTGCTGCGCACGATTCCCCGCGTGTTGCTGGGACGGGGAGCCAATTGAGAGAGGGCTTGATATGCACCTGATTCCGACGCAAGAGGAAGTGGTCGCGCTGCTACGCGAAAGCGGAGCGCTGCGCGACGGCCATTTTGAATATCCTACGGGGTTGCACTCGAACGAGTATCTCCAGGTGCCGATCGCGATGCGGCACTACCAGTACCAGCGCATGCTTTCGGTGGGGCTGAGCCGGTTGCTGCGCGCGAATCCCGAGATCCGCGCCATCGTGCCCGAACTTTCGATCGTGTGTCCGGCGACAGGCGGGCTGCCGGTGGCCTTCGGGGTGTGCGAAGCCATCCGCGCCAAGCAGGTGTATTGGGCCGAGGCCGACGATGGCGGGCGCCTGCGCTTCCGGCAGTACGTCGAACCGGCGCCGGGCGAGCACGTGGTGCTGGTGGACGACATCCTGCGCACCGGCAGCAAGCTGATGGAGCTGAAGCAACTTCTCGAAAGAAACGGGGCCAATGTGGTGGGGTTGGCGGTGGTGATCTATCAGCCGAACCCGCGAACCGTCGGCTTCGGTTCGCTGCCGCTGTATTATCTGGCCAAGCTGGACGCCCACTATTACACCGACGTGCACCAGTGCGAGCTGTGCGGGCAGGGTATGGCGCTAGAGAAAGTGTGGGTGTAAATCCAAAACCTTGCCGCCCGAGGGTGGATCGCCGTAGGCCGGGGGCGCCGCGATGAGGTGAGAGAGTTTTGCCTTTTTCGCAATTGTGTGGTCAATGTGGGACGCGGCTGCCGGCCGTCGGTACTGCCGGTGCGGTGCTGAATTCAATAAGTTAGGCGGGCGCAGGAACCGCCGGCAATGGCCGGGAGATTGCATCTCCTCCCGCTATGCGGAAAAGCCTGTTGAGGCGGATACAAATTTTCTGCGCGGGCATGCTTTCTGTATGCGCGGCTGCCGTGGGCCCGGCCTACGGCGCGAGCTTCACCTTCAATTTCAACTCGCTTGCGTTGCGGACGATCTACGCCGACTACTCCAGCGACCAGGAGATCTCGATCGCGGCCGAGTTGCAGGCTCAACTCCAGGCGGTGTGCGCGGCTTGCACCGTCACCGCCACTGCCGGGACCGGCGCCGTGTTGGACAGGAGCTACACCGGTGACAACCATGTCGTGGGCCCGACCAGCGGAGGAAGCGTCCTTCCCGAAACCCTGGGCAACACGCCGGCGTCGGCGACAATCACCAGCAATTCGCAATACACGTACAACCAATTAAACAGCCCGGGCTTCATCAACCAGTTCCTCTCGAACACAAACGATGACGGCACCCAGGTGTCGAACGAGATCTCGTTCCAGTTCGGTGGAATCAGCATCACTGGCGCAAACTTCAACTACCAAGTCTTCCCCAACGCTTACGCGCAACAGCCGCCCGATTTCGTCTTCCAAGCCGGCAACAACACCAACGGGACCGATACGACGATCTTCTCACAGAGCGCGGTGACACCCTCGACATCCGGGAGCGACGGCTCGAACATACACTCCCCAAAGAGCGGTGTCTGGAGGACGGAATCCACTGCGCAGTACATCGGTAGTTGGTCGGGGACGTTCGCCGGTTCTGCGGAGCTCAATTTCATCGATTCGCCGGCCACCATCGGCATCGGCAACCTCAACATCACTTACGTCACTACTTCCGCCAATACCGGTGACCCGCAGGGCGTGCCGGAGCCGAGCAGCATTGTCCTTCTGCTCACGGTCGTCGCCGGGGTCCTGCTGCTGAAGCGCCGCAAGCGGGCGCGGGCTTGAGGGGAACGCCCGTTCTCGCAGCCGCCGCGGGAGGCTGCTCCATGTGCCCGATCCGATGAGGAAAATGTCGCGAAGACGAGCTTTTCTTGTGCTGGCGCTCTGTGGAATCGTGCTCGCGGCATGCAACCGCGATCCCCGGGTCCGCAAACAGAAGTACTTCGCCAGTGCCATCAAGCTGCTGAACCAGGGCAAGCGCGACAAAGCGGTACTGGACTTGCGCAACGCGCTTCAGGTGGATCCGAACTTCGTGGAAGCCGCCAACGTCCTGGCAGAGTTGGAAGCCCGCTCGGGCAATTACCGCGACGCGTTTGTCCTGCTCGACCGGGCGGCGAAGGCGAAGCCGGATTATCTACCGGTGCGCAAGGGTCTGGCGCAGCTTTATAAAGCCGCCGGTAAATTCACCCGGGCGCAGGAAGAAATCAATTACATTCTCCAACGCACCCCCGACGACACGGATGTGCTCTTTCTCCAAGGGAGCATCCAGGCCGACCAGAAGAAATACGGGGACGCCGCGGAGAGCTTCAACCGGATTCTGAAAATCCAGCCGGCCCACGTGCAGGCGCTTCTGGCTCTGGCATCGGTACAGGAGAATTCGGGGGATGCGGTGGAAGCGGAACACTACCGCAAACTGGCGGTAGAACGCGATCCCCGCGCGCCTCAGGCGTACCTGGCGCTCATCAAGTTCTACCTGGACCGCGGCCGGTCCGCCGACGCCGACGCGCTGTTCGCCCAAGCCCTCAAGATGACCGGCAACGACGTCCGCGTGCTGGAAGCGGGAGAGGTGTTTTACCGGGTCTCCGGGAGACTGCCGGAAGCGGAAGATCTCGCCCGCAAGCTCGAATCCTTGCATCCGGAAGAGCCGAAATATTGGACCGCCGTGGCCGACTTTTACATCGCCAGCGGCAACTGGGCCAAGGCGAAAAGCGAACTGGAACGCGACATGGCCCGGCACAAGGACGACCGCTACATCGTGTACAGGTTGATCGGGGTGCACCTGGCTTTGCACGACCTGGCCGGCGCCCAGACATTGAACGACGCTCTGCTGAAGGCCCATCCCAAGGACAGCTACGCCCATTTTTTCAGGGGCCGTTTGTACCTGGCGCAGGGCGATGTGGCAAACGCGCTCCTGCAATTCAACGAAACGCGGAGCTTTCAGCCGGATTACCCGGGGCTCTACTACTGGTACGCGCAGGCCTATCTCCAGCGGCGGCAATATCTGCTGGCCCGGGATTCGCTGCGGACGGCGCTTAAATACGATCCCGGCTACTTCACTGCCCGCTTGCAACTGGCCGAAATAGAGAACCAGGCGGGCGATTCCTACTCCGCCATGTTGGACGCCCGGCGCGCGCTCGCCAGCAATGCGAACGACACGCGGGCGATGCTGGCATACAGCCAGGCCTTGATTCAAACGCGCCAGTACAACGAGGCGGGCAAAGTCCTGGACGCGGTGGTGAAGCGCTACCCCAATAATTCGGGGTTGCACCGGCAGCTGGGGATTCTGGATCTGGTCAAGAACAAGCCGGCCGCGGCGGAGAAGGAATTCACGGCCGCGTGGAGCCTGGACCCGGCGTCCAAGCCGCTGTTGGACGCCGTGCTGCTCGGTTACACGGCGAAAAAGCAGGGCGCCGCGGCGCGCGATTTCGTCGAACGCGAGATCAAAAGCCGCTCCCAGGATCCTTTGCTCTATCATGAGCTGGCCCAGGTGGATTTGCTGCTCGGGCAGCGAAGCGAGGCGGTTACCGCCCTGCGGCAAGCGCTGAGCCTGGCGCCGGGAAACGCGGAGAGCGCGCTGCTGCTGGCGCAGACGTACATCGAGGACAACCAGCCCGGGCAGGCGCTGCCGCTGATCGACGGCGTGATGAAGGGCCACGCGGGCGAATCGGACGCCATGCTGCGGGCCGGCATGCTGCTGGAGAAACTGGAGCGATGGGACCAGGCGCGCCAGGCGTACGCGAAGGCGGTGCAGCTCGACAGCGGCAATGCCATCGCCAAGAACAACCTGGCGTGGCTGCTGGTCTCGCGGGGCGGCGACCTCGACCAGGCTTTGGGTCTGGCCCAGCAGGCCAAGGAGCAGCTCAGCGACAACGTGCAGGTAAGCGACACGCTCGGCTGGATTTATTACAAGAGGCAGCTTTACAGAACTGCGCTGGAATACCTGCGGCAGTGTGTGGCCGCCGACCGGAAGAACGCCACATTCCAGTACCAATTGGGACTGACCTACTGGAAGCTGGGAGATGCCGCGCAGGCCCGCCAGGCGCTCCAGGCGGCTATCAGGCTGGACCCGCAGCTCGCCGATACCCCTTCGATCCGCGAAGCGCTGGCGAGCTTGTAATGCGGGTGCCGGCTTCGAGCCGGCGGACCCAGAGGGCGCCCCGGCTGGAAACCCGTGCCACGGTTCATCTCCTGTTCATCACCGAATCTCTATAATGAAGTGTTTGATGCCCCGTCTTCATGTCCTCGCAGCTCTTGCCCTGCTTGGTTGTACCGGTGCGCTGGCGCAGGCTCCACCACCCGCGCCGAACGGTCCGCTGGTGCTGACGTTCCAGGAGGCCCTGGCGCGGGCGCGCGCGAACAGCACGCAGGCGCTGACGGCGGCGCTCGACGCGCAGATCGCGTCTGAAACCGCGGTGCAGGCCAAGGCCGCGCTGCTGCCCAACGCCAATTGGAACAACGGCTACATCTACACGCAGCCGAACGGCACGGACACGGGCGTTTTCGTCGCCAACAACGGGCCGCACGAATACATCAACCAGGCGACGGTGCACAGCGACGTGTGGGCGCCGGGCAGGATTGCGGATTACCACGCCTCGCTGGCCGCCGCAGCCGCGGCGCGGGCGCGCGCCGATATCGCGCTGCGGGGGCTGACGGCGGTGGTGGTCCAGAACTACTACGGGATGGTGGTGGCAGCACGCAAAATCGACGATGCCCGCCACAGCCTCAGCGAGGCGCAGGAGTTCGTGGACATCACGCGGAAACTGGAAGCCGGCGGCGAGGTGGCGCACGCGGACGTGGTCAAGGCGGAGATTCTGCTGTTGCAGCGGCAGCGCGATTTGCAGGATGCGCAGCTTGCCCTGGAGAAAGCCCGCATCGGGCTGGCGGTCCTGCTGTTTCCCGATTTCCGCCAGGATTTCGACGTGATCGACGACCTGGGGACGAGGCCGCCGCTGCCCGGCTTCGCGCAGGCCGAAAACCTGGCGCAGCGCAACAACCCGGACATGCGGTTGGCGCACGCGACCATCACGCAGCAGACGTACGCGGTGAAGTCGGCGCGCGCGCTGTACTATCCGACCTTTTCGCTGGATTATTTCTTCGGCATGGACGCCTTGAACTACGGCGCCGACAATCGGTACGGGCAGAACAATCTTGGCTCGGCCCTCGTCGCCGGGGTGAACATTCCCGTGTGGAACTGGGGACTGACGCGGAGCCGGGTGCGGCAGGCGGAGTTCCAGCTTCAGCAGGCGCGGGTGGCGCTGAGCGCCACGCAGCGGCAATTGCTGGCGAACCTCAACGCCTTCTACCAGGAGGCGCGGACGGCCAATGAGCAGATGGACTCGCTGCGGCACTCGCTGGACCTGGCGGAGGAGAGCCTGCATCTGACGCTGCTGAGCTACCAGGCGGGCGAGGTGGACATTCTGTCGCTGGTGGATGCCCAGACGACGCTGGCGCTGGCGCGCATCGCCTATGACGACGGGCTCTACCGCTACCGCGTTGCGCTGGGCGACCTTCAGACCGTGACGGGAGTTTTTTGATCATGCGTATTCATTGGCCGCAAATCCTGCCGGCCCTGCTCGTGGCCTTCCTTGCTGCCTGCTCGCAGCAGGAGGAGAAGGCGGTCGTGGCACCGGTGCCCGTGCAGGTGGCCCACGCCGTCGCAGGCCCCATTCACCGCATCATCACGGCGGACGGCGTGCTGTGGCCGCTCAACCAGGCCTCGGTGGTTCCGAAAATCAGCGCGCCGGTGCGGCGCTTCCTGGTGCAGCGCGGGGACCACGTGCAGCGCGGCGCGCTTCTGGCGGTGCTGGAAAACCGCGATCTCGCCGCAGCCAAGACGGAGAGCAGCGGGCAGCTTGCCGCAGCGGAAGCCAATTACCGTTCCACCGCAGCTGCTACCGTTCCCGAGCAGGTGACCAAGGCGGAGACCGACGTCACGGCGGCGCAGCAGGCGGCGGACGCGGCGCGCACGCTGCTGGACAGCCGCGAGAAGCTGTTCCAGCAGGGCGCCATGGCGCGGAAGCTGGTGGACGAAGCCCGGGTTGCTTGGGCCCAGGCGAACAGCAACCTGGTCACCGCCAAGGAGCACCTGCGCGCGCTCCAGAGCGTGGGCAAGCAGGAGCAGGTGAAGGGCGCGCAAGCGCAGGTGGAGGCGGCGCAGGGCCACCTGCAATCGGCGGAAGCGAACCTTGGCTATTCGGAAATCCGCAGCCCCATCGCGGGCATCATCTCGGATCGGCCGCTGTGGGAGGGGGAGATGGCGAGCGTGGGGATGCCGCTGCTGACCGTGATGGATATTTCCAGCGTGATCGCGCGGGTGAACGTTCCGCAATCGCAGATCGGCTATATCCACATCGGCGACCCGGCCACGCTCTCGACGGATTCCGGGGAACACGGCGAGGGCAAGGTAATGGTGGTGAGCCCCGCCACGGATCCGGCCAGCACCACGCTGCAAGTCTGGATCCAGGCGCCCAATCCCGGCGAGCGGCTCAAGCCGGGAACATCGGTGCACGCGGCCATGGTGGTGGGCTCGGTTCCCAATGCCGTTATCGTCTCGACGGTGGCGCTGCTGCCTTCCTCCGAGCCCGGCGTGACGGCGGTGCTGGTGGTCGCGCCCGACAATGTGGCGCATCTGAAACCGGTACAAATCGGAATTCGGGAGCCGGACAAGGTACAGATTCTCTCCGGCGTTTCGCCCGGCGAGCAGGTGGTGGTCGAGGGCGGCGTGGGCGTGGAGAACGGCGCGAAGGTGCAGATCGTCGTACCCGGGGAAAAGGCCAAAGAGGAAAAGCAAGAGGCGAAGAAGGAAAAATGAGCGAGCTTCTCGCCCCGCCCACGCCGCCTGACACCGCCGAGACGCCCGAAACCGAGCACTGGACGGCGCGCTACGGCAAATCCATCATCTTCGTGATCCTGACCCTGGTGGCCTTCGGCATCTACCTGGCGTTGACGATTCCGGTGGCGATCTTCCCGGAGACGAATTTCCCGCGCATCGTGATCGGTGTGGATAACGGCGTGACGCCGATCGACCAGATGCTGGTGGTGATCACGCGGCCGATCGAGAACGCGGTGAACGTGGTGCCCGGGCTGGATCGCGTGTGGTCGATCACCAGCCGCGGCGAGGCGGAAATCGACCTGTTCTTCAACTGGCACGTGGACATGTACGAGACGCTGAACCTGGTGAACGCCGCGCTGGCGCGGGTGCAGACCGTTCTGCCTCCCACCGCCCAACTCCGCGCGGACCGCCTCACTTTCGCAGTGTTTCCGATCATGGGGTACAGCCTGATTTCGGACACGATTCCTCAGACGGAACTGTGGGATATGGCGACCTATGATTTCGCGCCGCGGTTGAACCGCGCGGGGGGCGTTTCCACGGTGGTGGTGCAGGGCAACCAGATTCCGGAATTCCACATCATCCCCGATCCCGGCAAGTTGGTAGAGACCGGTGTCACGATTCCGAGCATTCTGGACGCGGTGGGCCGCAGCAACCTGATCGATTCGCCGGGGCTGTTCCCCTCGAACCATCAGCTCATGCTGGGACTGGTGAGCGGACAGGCGCGGACGCCGGTGCAGATCTCGGATATCGTGGTGAAGAACGCGCCCAACGGGACGCCCATCCGCATCGGCGACCTGGGCACGGTACGGCCCGGGATCGCGCCGCTGTACACGATCGTGAGAGCCAACCGCAAGCCGGCCGTCCTGCTGAACATCGCGCGGCAGATCGGGAGCAACACCGTGGCGGTGGCCGATGCGGTGCACAAGGAGATCGACGCCATCCGCCGGTCGCTGCCGCACGGCACGCGCATCGAGCCGTTTTACGACCAGTCGGACGTGGTGGTGGATTCGATCAAGAGCGTGCGGGACGCGGTGCTCATCGGTCTGATTCTGGCTTCGCTGATCATGGTGATCTTCCTGCGGGACTGGGGGACTTCGCTGGTGGCCGGCCTGGTGATTCCCGCCACGATCGCGGTGACGTTCATCGCTTTGCGGCTGGCGCACGAGAATTTCGACCTGATGACGCTGGGCGGTCTGGCCGCGGCGGTGGGGCTGGTGATCGACGATGCGATCGTGGTAGTGGAGAACATCGTGATGCACCGCGACGCCGGGCAGACGCGCGCGCAGGCAATCCGCAGCGCGCTTCACGAAATCCGGAAGCCGCTGTTCGGCTCGACCATCACGCCGATCGTGGTGTTTCTGCCGCTGGTGGCCATCTCGGGTGTGACCGGCGTGTTCTTCCGCGCGCTGGCTTTCACGGTGGGCGCCGCGCTGTTCACGTCGCTGGTGCTGGCTCTCACCTGGACACCGACGCTGAGCCACTACTTCATCAAGCGTGCCGGCGGCCATGCGCGGCATGAAACCGTTCCTCCGCGGTTGATGGGCGCCTACGAGTGGGTGCTCAGGACGGTGCGCAACCATCCGCTGCTGCTCGCGCTGTTCAGCGCGGCGCTGCTGGCGGCGGCGTACGTGTGCTACGGAGCGATCGGCTCCGACCTGCTTCCCTCGCTGGACGAAGGCAGCTTCATCGTGGATTACTACACACCCGCCGGGACCTCCCTTCAGGATACCGACCGGATGGTCTCGGATATCACGCGCGTCATCCAGGACAACCCCGAAGTGGTCGGCACTTCGCAGCGCACGGGGCTCGAACTCGGTCTGGCCGCGGTGACGGAAGCCAACCGCGGGGATATTTCGGTGATGCTGAAGAAAAACCGCACGCATACGACCGAAGAAATCATGGACATGGTGCGCGGCGAAATGTTGAAAGCCGAGCCGACCATGAAAATCGAGCTGGTGCAAAAGCTCGAAGACATGATCGGCGATCTATCGAACGAACCGGAGCCCATCGCCATCAAGATGTTCAACGAGGACCCGGCGCTGCTGCGCGAATGGGCGCCGCGGGTGGGCGATGCGATCTCGAAAATTCCCGGCGTGGTGGACGTGCTCAACGGGATCGAGAACACGATCAGCGGCCCGGCCACACTGTTCCAGGTGGACCCGGTGGCCAGCGCGCGCGCAGGCTTTACGCCGCAGGAAGTCGAGCAGAACGCCAGCGCGGTGATCCAGGGCGAGCCCGCGCCCACGCCGGTGGTGGTGAACGACCGCGCCTACACGATTCGCGTGCGCTTCCCCGAGCAGGTGCGGTCATCGCTCGATTCCATCAAGAACACGCTGCTGGTCAGCGGGACGGGAAAAACCGCCACGCTCGGCTCGTTGGCGGACATCACCGAACTGCCGGGGCAGACGGAAATCCGCCGGGAAAACCTCCAGCGCGTGGTGATCGTCACGGGGCGGCTGGAGAACCTGAACCTGGGCGCCGGCATCGACCGGGTGAAGCAGGTGCTGGCCGGGCTGCACATTCCGCCCTCGATTCGGATCAGCTTCGGCGGCGCTTACGCCGAACAGCAGCAATCGTTCCGCGACCTATCGATGGTACTGGCGCTGGCAGTGGTCCTGGTTTTCACGGTGCTGCTGTTCGAATTCGGCAGCTTCGCGGCGCCGGTCGCGGTGCTGTGTTCCGCGATTCTCTCCACCGCGGGCGTGTTCGCGGCGCTACTCGTCACCGGCAAATCGTTTAACCTTTCGTCCTTCATGGGGCTGATCATGGTGATCGGGATCGTGGCCAAGAACGGCATTCTGCTGCTGGACGCGGACCAGCGCTTCCGTGCGGCGGGCAGTACGCCGGAGGAAGCGATGATCCGGGCCGGCGAGCGTCGGCTCCGCCCGATCATGATGACGGCGCTGGCGACCGTGGCCGGCATGCTCCCGCTCGCTCTGGCCTGGGGAGCCGGTTCGCAGATGCTGCAACCGTTGGCCATCGCGGTAATCGGCGGGATTCTCGCCTCGATGGTGCTGTCGCTGGTGGTGACGCCGGCGGTCCACTATTACATGGCAAAGGAGTGAAATGAAGAAGCTTCCGATTTTCGCACTTGTGGCCGCGACGGCTTTCGCGGCCGAGGGGTTTAAAGTCCTCACCAAAATCAAGATCGGCGGGACCGGCGGCTGGGACTACATCGTGGACGATGCGGCCCGCCATCGGCTGTACGCCTCGCACGGCGACAGCGTGGCGGTGATCGACACCGCCGACGACAGAGTGATCGGGACCATAACCGGTCTGAAGGGCGTGCACGGGATCGCGGTCGCGCCGGAGTTGAACAAGGGGTTCATCAGCAACGGCCAAGGCAACAACGTGACGATTTTCGACCTGAAGACGCTGGCCAAGATGGGCGAGGTGGCCACCGGGCAGAATCCGGACGCCATCTGCTACGAGCCGAAGACGCAGCGCGTGTTCACGTTCAACGGGCGGTCGAGCGATTCGACCGCGATCGACGCGAGGACTGGCGCGGTGGTGGCGACGATCGCGCTGGGCGGCAAGCCCGAATACTGCGCGGCGGACGGCGCCGGGCACATGTTCGACAACTTGGAAAGCACCAGCGAGATCGTGGAGATCGACGCGGCCAAGCCGGCGGTGACGCGGCGCGCATCGCTGGCGCCGTGCGACGGGCCCTCGGGACTGGCCATCGATGTCAGGGACAAGGTGCTGTTCTCGGTTTGCGGGAACAAGACGATGGCGGTGACCGACATACCGACGTTCAAGGTGATTGCCACACCAGCCATCGGCCAGGGGCCGGACGCGGCTGGGTTCGATTCGGGCCCGGGGCTGGCGTTCAGCTCGAATGGGCGCGACGGCACGCTCACCGTGGTGAAGAAAGTGAACGGGACGTGGCAGCCGGTGGAGACGGTCCAAACCGAGCGCAGCGCGCGGACCATGACGGTGGACGGCAAGACGCATAAGGTTTACCTGCTGGCAGCGGAGTACGGGCCGATGCCGGCCGCGCCCCCCGAGGGCGGGAGAAAAGGACGCTTCATGCGGCCGCCGATTGTGCCGGGCAGCTTCCACGTGGTGGTAGTCGGACGGTAGCGCGGAGTCTGCAACCTCCCTGGTCCGTTCGGCGTCCCATTAGTCTAGCGGTTTGCTCCTTAGAGGCGCGGAGGTCGGGGATTTCGCGGAAGGAGCGCCGGAGGAAGGGATTACCGTATGAAACCACACCACTTGGTCCTATTGGCGTCTGCCATCCTGGCGATCGAAGTTCGGGCGCAGCCGCCGGCCAACGTGGTGGTTCCTCCGGGTTACACCATGACCGCTATCGCGACTGGCTTGAATTTTCCGACGGCCATCGCTTTCGTGGGTGACTCGGTTTGGGTGACGGAGGCGGGAATCATGACCCCTCCGGCAGTGAAGAAGATCGACAAGCAGGGGACCGTCACTACGGTGCTCACGGACAGCATGCTTCCGGCAGGCATACTGGTGGCGCCGGTTACGGGCATTACTTATGCCAATGGCTGGATTTGGCTGGTGCACCGCGAGACAGCGACTTCGGGTGGCGTGCCGGTGGGTGCGATTTCGAAATTCATGCCGCAGGATCCCGCGGGCACGTTTCAAGTCGTGTTGACCGGTTTGCCGTCTTTCGGCGATCATCCAGGATCGTCGATCGCCTTCGGCAGCGACAGCCGCGCTTATTTTGAGACCGGCACGCCGACCAATGCCA
This sequence comes from Acidobacteriota bacterium, assembly GCA_021787555.1. Classification (GTDB taxonomy): domain Bacteria; phylum Acidobacteriota; class Terriglobia; order Bryobacterales; family Bryobacteraceae; genus JAJYLS01. The sequence continues at coordinate 13,420 of JAJYLS010000110.1, forward strand.
GTGTGGTGGGGCCGGATAATTCCTGGGCCGTCAGCGATCCTACGTTTTACGACTTTCCACCGGTTGACATCGAACTGAGCGGGATCGGGTATAGAACGGCCCATCCGTTTCCGCTCGACCCTCAGGCGACGAAGATCACCGAGCCGTTCATGCCGTTTGGGGGTGGAACGGTAGCCGCGGGCACCGTGGTACCTGGGGTCAGCCCCGCGCATCCGGGAAATGGCGTGGTCACGACCGGCAGCGGCGCGGTGTATTCGTTTAATCCCCAGGCGAGCGATGCGGCGGCAACGCTGCGGCTGGAGGCTTGGGGCTTCCGCGACCCCTTTGGCATGGGCTTCGATCCCTTCAACCCGAGCGTACTGTTCGTCAGCAACAACGGAAGCGATGACCGCGGATCGCGGCCGATTGGCAACGACTGGGACGACTTGTTCGTCATCCACCCGGGAGCAGGCGTGCAGTTCTTCGGGTGGCCGGACTATTTCCACGATCCGGTAAGCCACCAGCCTCTTCCGGTGAGCGATGCGTTCTTTTGCCCGCCGCACCCGCCTTATGGGATGTGCCCGCAGTTTGCGTTTTCGGACAGCTTTCGGGCTACGCTCACGGTCCAGCCGGCATTTGCGGAACTGGAGGATCACGCATCGGCGAACATGTTCGATTTCTCATCGACCGCCGAATTCGGCTATGTGGGCGACATTTTCATCGCCGAGACCGGGTCGGTTTCCGGCACCGGCGCGACTTCGCTGATAGGCTTCAAAGTGGCGCGGATCGACCACAGCACCGGCACGGTCAGCGATTTCATCGCGCACCCCTCGAACGACATGGCGACGGTTTTCTCTCCAGACGGCTTCAACAAACCGATCGATGTGAAATTTCGGGGGCCCGATATGTTCATTGCGGATTTTGGCATTTTCGTCCCGGCCAAGCCTACTCCGGGGAGCGGCAAGATCTGGATGGTTTCGCACGGGGAGTGAGAGATCATTGCTGGTCAAGACGGGTAGCCTACGCCGCCAGACTGGAAGCCAAGCGGATCATCGCATACGCCCCTGGTGGTCAGCTTTCGAAAAACTCTGCCGCCAGCGTCACCGCCACCGCCCACTGTTTGGTCTCCGGTGGGCGCATGGGTCATGTCCGATTACACCGGGTTGGTTCCGGGCTATGTGGGGCTTTGGCAGATCAACATGAAGGCTCCCAACGAACTGCCGCCCGACACGGTAATCAATGGTTTCGCTACGATGCGGGTCGCTATTGGTGCGGGAGAGATTGATGCCCCTACTGACGGCTCTACCTTTGTTGATCTTTGTGTTCAGGCGCAATAAAACAGGCGGCGTGCGGACAGCGTGAGGGCGCGTCACGCCGAACGGCTCCGGCTGATCCTGGGCTGTCTGAACGCGTCCACCAGCGCCCGCGACATGAACCTGCCTGGCCTGGATCTCCACGGACGTCACCGAGGCCGCGTGATCCCTCGGCGTCAGTCGAAAGACGCTCTCTGCGATTCTGAACGGGCGCGCCGGCATCAGCCCGGAGATGGCGGCATCAAAACGCATCAGCGCCGGAGCGGCGCGCTCCGCGCGGCCGCGGACAGGCAAATTGCCTGTCCCACCTCCTCACCCTCTCTCCACCAGGAAGTACGGCCGGCCCGCAAAGACCGCGTTGAACCCGGGATGGAGGCCGGCCTCTCCGCCGCGACGTGGCTCGAAGTAGTATTCGAGCACGAATGGGGATTGGGTGTAGGCGGCGGGAATGGCGGCGTGGAACGCGTTGGCGGTGCGCGCCATTTCGAGCGACTGCCAGCGCTCGGCCTGGTTCACGCGACGGTAGTGGAGGCGGACGGAATCGGCGGGCACCGCGATTTCGAGCGCGAGCGCCTCACCCGGGCGGAAGACGCGCGGCGGCTTGTGGCGACATTCGAAGCGCGGGCGCGCGGGCTTGCCGATGGCCGCCGCGATGGCGCTCGCGGCGTCGCGCACGGAATCGAAATGGGCTGATTGAAGCGCGGCGAGATCCTGATCGATGGCCGGCAGGCGGTTCATCCAGTGGCCGCGGCGGACGGGGGCTGCACCGTAGGTGATGTCCGCGACGTAGACGCCGCGCGCGCGGTCCGCCATTGCGGCCCATGCGGCGCGGGCTTTACGGTAGAGGGCGAGGGCCTGCTCGCGCGCTTTGGGGTCCCCGGTGCGGCGGTAGATTTCCCAGACCACGCCGGCGCGGAACTTGGCAGCGTAGAATGCGCCGAGGCCGATCTGGATGCGCACGTCTTCCTGCACGCGGCGGGAGGCTGGGTCGCTTCGCGAGGCGACGTCGAGCGCCCGCCCGGCCGCCGCGGCCGAGTCTTCGAAAAACTGCGCCACTTCGATGGGAGAATATTTGCCGCCGCGGCTTCCTTCCAGAAGCTCGGCGGCGTGCTCCTCGATGCCGGCGAACAATTGCGGATCGAGCGGGCTCACGGTGCCGAAGCGCTTGGGCTTGGGCGTGTCGCCGTAGGGGACCGGGCCATCATCGGCCATGGGCATGTTCACCGGCACCTCGGCCCAATAACCGCGGTTGGAGGCCGAAGGCAGATGCGCCGTGGTCAGCAGCGGCAGGATGCGGCTGGCGTGCGCTAACGCATCTTCCACGGGACGCGCCGCCGCGCCATAGGTGGTGCGCAGGTAGCGCCGCCATTGCTCGGGATCGGCCTGCGGATCGTAGAGCAGGCGGCCCCAGAGGCGGTAGGTGTATTCGTATTTTTCCCAATCGTGGTCGGGCTTGAGCGATGCATCGGCGTAGGCGCATCGGCCGCCGGGCCGGCCGGTGCCCTCGCGGCCTTTGAAAAACAGTGGCTCGCAGATTTCCATGCCGGAGGCGCCGCAGAAATGCGAGGCGTGGCCGAAACTCGCGGCGGTTGCGGGGTCGCCCCAGAGGAGCATGCGCTGCGTGCCGGGCCAGAGGCGAAACAGGACGCCGTACTTGCGGCCTTCCTGGAAGAGATCTCCATAGCCGTAGCGTAGAAAACGGCGCGAGCCGCTGCTGAGGCTGAATAGCGGGTCGTGCTCGTGGCCGGGGCGCGGCATTTCGAGTTCGCGGATGGCCGCCTGGTGATAGCCCATGCCCATGTGCTCGGCCCAGTATTTGGGCGAAATCTTCACCGGCATGCCGGTGGCGAGGGCCACATCGATCATCTTCGAGTCCATGCCTTTGGCGTGCATGTCGATCTCGATGGGGCGGCCGGCGCGCCGGATGCCTTCGAAAACCGTGCGCCAGAAAT
>JAJYLS010000111.1 GCA_021787555.1 Acidobacteriota bacterium
ATGGACACCGTCACACTATCTTCTCACCGATCAGGACGAGGGACTGGCCGATGGGGAAATTGCGGCCGGCGCCGATCCAGGCGGCTTCGAGGGCAAGGGCGCCGTGGAAGATGCGGTCGAGCCAGGGCGCGACGGGCTGGACGCCGCTGGCGGGGGGCCGGCGCAGGAGCGGCTCCCAGATGCGGAACTTGAAGAACGCGGCGGGCAGGAGCAGCGAATTGGCATAGCTGCAACGCAGGACGCGGATGCCGGTGGCCACCACCGAGCCCATGAGACGGCGGCGGGTGAAGCGCTGGCGCTCGAAGGCGAATTGCGAATGGCGGCTGCGGAGGATATCGAGCGCTGAGGTGCGGAGCACGAACAGGCCGCCGGGGCGGAGGACGCGGGCGAACTCGCCGAAGGCGCGGTGCTCCTCGCCGGGCTTGAGGTGCGCCAGCACGTCGATGGAAAGCAACAGGTCGAAGCTGCCGCCGGCGAAGGGGAGATCCATGATATCGGCCTCGACGGGGCGTTCGACGCCCATTTCGCGGGCGTAGCGAAGGCCCTCCCAACTGATATCGGCCGGGATGACGGGGAGGCGGCGCTCCTTCTGGAGGAGGAGCGAAAAATACCCGGTGCCGCAGCCGGCTTCGAGGCCGCGGGCGATGGTGCGGCCGGCGAGGTAGGGATCGAGCATGCGGAAGAGGATTTCGCGCATGCCGCGGTACCACCAGAAATCGCGCTCGGAGAGCGCGATATTGGCGAACTCCGCGGGATTCATGAAGTCGTGGCTCATGAGGCAGGCGCGGGGGAAATGGCGTCTGTCCCCTTTTCGGGCGCGGGGGAGACGGCGTCGCTGCCGTTTTGCAGGCGCTCGTAGACGCCGCGGGCGGCGCGCTGGGCGGCGATCTTCTTAGTGCGGCCCTCAGCTTGCCCGGTCCACTCCTTTCCCACGCGAACCTCGATCGTGAAGGTTTTGGAATGCTCCGGGCCGCGTTCGCTGACGACCGTGTAGCGCGGCTGCGGCAGCTTGCGCGACTGGGCGAGCTCCTGGAGCGCGCTCTTGAAATTGGTGATCGCGGGCTGGATATCGGTGCCGGCCTCCTCGTCGCCGCAGAACGGGGCATCGAGGATGAGGCCCACGAATTGGCGCGCGGCTTCGATGCCACCATCCAGATAGATGGCGGCGATGATGGCCTCCAGCGCATCCACCAGGAGGGTTTTCTTGGAGCGGCCGCCGCTCATCTCCTCGCTGCGGCCGAGATCGAGGAAGCTGCCGAGGTCCAGGCGGCGCGCCACGCCGTGGAGGTGCGCGGCGCTCACCAGATGGGCCTTCTGGCGCGAGAGCTCGCCTTCGGAAGCCTCCGGGCAGCGCTCGACCAGCGCCTCGGAGATGAGGAAGCCGAGGACGGAATCGCCCAGAAATTCGAGCTGCTCGTTGTCCTCGATGGGCTCGCCGGAGGCCGCACGGGTCTCGTTGGCGAGGGAGCTGTGCGTCAGGGCGCGGCACAGCAGTTCCGGGCGCCCGAAGGAATGGCCGAGTTTCAATTCGAGCGAGGCCAGCTCCGCATGCATGGCGAAGCTACTTCTTAGGGGCGGAGGCTGCGGTCTTGACGCCCGTCGCCACCTGCCGGATGGCCTCCGGGATCTGCGGATTGGCCAGCACCTTGTCGCAGAGCGCGATGGCCTCGGCGTTCTGCCCGGCATTCTGGTAAGCGGAAGCCAGCCGCACCTGGTAGGCGGGCTCATCCGGCGCGCCGTCGACGGCCTGTTTGAATTCGGCAATGGCCACGTCGTACTTCTTGCGCGCCATGGCATCCATGCCGAGCCCGTTGTGCGCATCGGCGATGAGCGCCTTCCTGGCGCCCTCCCACTGCTCGTCGGTGAGCTGCGGATTGGGCTTGGTGGCGGCGCTCACGTTGGTGATGGTGGCGTTGAAGTACCCGTCGGCTTTGGCCAGCTTCTGTTCCTTGTCCAGATCGTTATCGCGCGTCTGCTGCACGATCAGGGTCCCGAGCATGTTGGTGATCTGGTAGTTCTTGGGGTTCACCTGCAAGACGCGCTCGCCGTAGATCTGGGCCTTATCAAAATCGCCTTTCTGCCGGTAGGCGTCGGCCTCGAAAATGAGAGCGGTCTCTTTATAATACGTATCGGCGTACTTGCTGATGAGGTCCTCGGCTGCCTTGATGGTCGCATCGGGATTGTTTTGCGACTGGATCAAGGCGATAACGGCCTGGGATTCGCCTGGGGACTTGGTATGCGGCACCAGTTGCTGCTGCTGTTGCTGGGCCAGCAGGCCCGTTGTGCCGGCTGCCAGAGCCAGGATGCCGGTAATGATCGTTCGTTTCATTCACTAACTCCTCAAAAACTTTGACGCTTCCTTCGGTCGCGGCCCGGAAGTATCAATATACCGCTCCGTGAGGGGGCAGTGCGCGAAAGGGGCCGGGGGCCAGGGGAAAGGAAGCGCGTGGTTATTTTATTGCTTGCATGCTCCTTGCGGCTTCCTCGCGCGCCTGAAGCGACGCGCCATTCACCGTCAAAACCTGTTGAAAATACTGCTTGGCCTGCGTGGGATCCTGCCGGGCGAGCGCGAGCTTGCCGAGATAGACCAGGCACCACGCCTTCACCGGCGGCTCGGGCTCCAGCGTGAGCGTCTTCTGGAAGAGCTTTTCGGATGTTTCGGGATCGTTGTCGAGCGCGGCGATGCGCGCCAGCCCGTAATACGCGGTGGCGTGCCGGGGGTTGTCATTCGTCTCCTGGAGAACCTGGAGGTACAACTTTTTGGCTTCGTCCAGATTGCGGTTGAGGTAGTGCTGCTCGGCCTCCTGGAGAATCTCATCCGGGCCAGAGGGGCGCGGCGGGGGAGGCGGCTGCTGGACGGGGGCCATTTTCACCGGCACCTTACCGGTGAAATCCACCGCGGAGAGCCGCTGGTTTTCCTTGACGATCTCGATGGACTGCACCATGTCCTTGTAGAACACGAGCATGGACTGCTCCTGCTTTTCGAAGCGCACCAACTCCTCGGAGAAATAAGGGGTAAGGATATAGCCCTGGAGCAGCGCCTCTTGCACCCCCTCGGGATGATGGTCGAGCCGCGCCTCGACGGCCTTGATGAGCGACTCGGTCGTGAGGCGGAGGAAATCCTGCTTGTAGACGTCATTGAGGGCGGGGGCGCGCTGCGCCTGATCGAGCAGGGCGCGCTTGCGGCTCAGAATTTCCTCGTTGCGGGTGGCCATCGGCTCGAGGATGTAGTGGAGGTAGGCGTGGCGGATGTCGAAGGTGCGGAGATCGGGCGAGGGCGTGACGACCACGGTGTATTCAGTACCGTAGCTGCGCGTCTGGACCTGGTTGGGCGCGGCGAGCAGCTCGACGAGCACCTGGAAGCGGCTGCCGCTGAAGCCGGAGGTCTGCTGGCGGAGGTAGGTGTTGACCTGGAAAACGGCGTCGGCGATGGGCTGGTGATAGCGCTCCAGGTATTGGTTGATAGCCGGTTGGGAGCGCTGCCACAGGTCCGGGATATTGGCTTCCTTATAGAAGCGGGCGAGCAGGGGAACGAGGCCGGAGAGCACGGAGGCATCGGGCGGGACATCGAGATCGCGCGTCTTGAAGGTGAAATTGGGTGGGCCGCTGGAGCTGAGAGCGAAGGAGATGTACTGGCTGAGATCGAAGGTGGCGGAGCGGTTGCGGTGCTTCTCGTAAAACTCCTTGAGGGCCGGGAGGCAAGGGATGTTGCGCTTGGCGAGCTCGGCGCGGATGGCATTGCGCAGCGGGTGATTGTTGGGCGACGCGAGGTCGGCGTCGTAGCCGGCGGCATTGATGGCCGCCATCACGGTGAACAACGTGGGGCTGGCATCGAGCTGACCGAGTTCGGGTGTAGCGCCGCGGGCGAGAGCCGCTGCGGCGAGAAGGACTGGAAGGACAAACCGGTTCAAGGGGATCCGCCTAAGAATACTCCCAGTTTAGCCAAAATGGGGCCCATCTTGCGGCTTAGAGTTCCTTGATCCGTATGTCGCGCGATTCGATCTTCATGGGGCCGGTGGTCTTGTGGAGCTGGATGCCGATGAGGCCGTCCATCTTGCGGCCGGCGCGGTCGTCGTCGATGAGCTGGCTCATGACGTGGCCGTTGATGAGCTGGATCAGGACGTTGCCGCGGGCTATCACTTCGAGGTCGTTCCAGTCGTTGACTTTGATGAACGCCTTCAACTCACCCGAGTCGCCCAGCGAGCCGACGATGGCCGGGTGCGCGCCATCGGCGATGTAGCTGAACTGGCCGCGCATGGCGAGGAAGCCGCGCCCGCGCTCCTCGTAGATCTGGCCGGTGAAATTCTGGCGGGCGTCGATGTCGGCCTGGTAGCCCTGGAGCACCCATTTGGCGATGTCGGAGCGCTCGATGCTGCGATATTGGAAGCCGCTGTTGCCGGTTTCGGCGCCGGTGAGGCGGTATTGGACCTTGAAATCGAAGTTGGCCGGCTTGCCGCCGCGCCAGATGCAGAAGATGTTCTGTGGCGGCTGGTGATCGGCTTTGGTCTCGCCGACGATTTCGCCGCTTTCGACGCGCCAGAAGTTGGGGTCGCAATCCCAGCCGTTGAGGCTGGAGCCGTCGAAGATCTGGCCGAAGCCGGTTTCCTGGATGGGCGCGATCGTTGGGCCGCGCCCGCCGCGGCCCCGGCCGCCGCGCTTGGGCTGCTGGGCGACGACTATGGCCGCCGCGACCGCCAGAATGCCGGCTGCTATCAAGAATCTCGTTTTCATATTGCTTCTCTCCTGGCCCGCGATTGACGGGCGCGAACTTTGACCCATTGCCGCTGGGCGGCGGACGCGAGCACCGCGTCGGTCACATCGTCGGTGGCGAGCGCATCGCGGAACGTGGGTGCGGCCGATTCGCCCGCCGCGGCGGCGGCGAGGAAATCGGCGGCCTGGTGCACGAAAGAATGCTCGTACCCGATTTGCAGGCCGGGGACCCACCAGTGCGCCATGTAGGGATGCTCGCGGTCGGTGACGTGCAGGCTGCGCCAGCCGCGCAGGTGGCCTTCATCGCGGTGATCGAAATATTCCAGGCGGTGCAGGTCATGCAGGTCCCACATGATCGAGGCGTGCTCTCCGTTGATCTCGAAAGTATACAGCGCCTTGTGGCCGCGCGCATAGCGGGTGGCTTCGAAAGTGGCGAGCGAGCCGTTCTGGAAGCGCGCCAGGAACAGGCTGGCATCGTCGATGCCCACGGGCTCGACCTTGCCGGTGAGGTTGTGCTTGCGCTGCTTGATGAAGGTCTCGGTGACGGCGGAGACCTCGTCGATGGGGCCGTTGAGCCACATGGCGGTATCGATGCAGTGGGCCAGGAGGTCGCCGGTGACGCCGCTGCCGGCCACGTTGAGATCCAGGCGCCACAAGCCCTCGCCGCCCTGCGGCAGTTCGGCCGAAATGGTCCAGTCCTGGAGAAATTTGGCGCGGTAATGGAAGATGCGGCCGAGGCGGCCTTCGGCGACCAAGTCCTTGGCCAGCGTGACCGCGGGGATGCGGCGGTAGTTGTACCAGACCATGTTGGGGACACCGGCGGCTTCGACCGCCTGCACCATGGCCTCACCTTCCGCGGCGTTGCGGCCCAGGGGCTTCTCGCACATGACCATCTTGCCGGCTTTGGCCGCCGCGATGGCGATCTCGGCGTGGGTGTCGTTGGGGCTGGCGATATCGATCAGATCGATTTCGGGCGAGGCCACCATCAGGCGCCAGTCGGTTTCCACGGATTCGTAGCCCCACTGCGCGGCGAAGGCGCGGGCGCGGTCGGGGTTGCGCGCGCAGATGGTTTTCAGCACCGGTCGATAGGGAAGGTCGAAAAAGTTCGGCACCCTGCGAAAGGCGTTCGAGTGGGCGCGGCCCATGAAGCCGTAGCCGATCGTTCCGATGCTCAGTTTTTTCATGGCAGTGCGTTTCCCATCTTAATTCCAACCGTGCGCGTCGCGCACCGCGATCATCAGCCGCAGGACGTCGTTCCAGGTTTGGGGATCGAGCATCACGGCGTTGGGGAACATGCAGCCGTCCCAGCAGATGTGCTGGAAGGCGAGGGTGGGCCGGCCGTCTTCGCCGCGCAGCCAGGCGCCGGCGTCACGGACCACGTCGAGCTTGCCGTTGGGATCGCGCGGCAGGCAGTGGTGGCCGGTTTTGCCGTGCGAGCCGGATCCCTTCACGGTGCCATCGTTCTGGGCCACGTGGAAATCGATGGTCCAGGGGCGCAGCGCGTCAGCCATCCGCCGGTAGGCGGCGGCCAGCTTCTCAGAATCCGACCAGTCGAAACCGGCGGGCAGCAGGGCGTCTTCGGGCGCGTTGTAGCCCATGGTGAAGAGCATGGTGTGGGCCATGTCCGCCTGGAAACCGAGCGTCCGCGGGCGGTTCACCATCTCCATGAGCTGGACGTTGCGGCGCCAACTGTGCATGCCGCCCCAGCAGATTTCGCCCTCGGCGGCGAGGCGCTCGCCGGAATCCCCGGCGATGGCGCAGGCGTCGCGGAAAGTGGCGGCGATGCGTTTGGTGTTGGCCGCGGGGTCCTTGGCCCACTCCTCGACGCCGGAAGCGGAATCGATGCGGATGATGCCATAGCTGCGCGCGCCCAGATCGCGGAGTTTTCTTCCGATGCGGCAGGCCTTGCGGACCTGGGTGAGGAAGGCGGCACGTTCGGACTCGCCGCCCATCGCCGAGCCTCCGCCGGCCGCGGGCCAGACCGGCGCCACGAGCGAGCCGGCGCGCAGGCCCTTGGCGCGGAGGTTGTCGGCGAGGCGCGCGAGATCGTCGTCGGAGGAATCGATGTCGGTGTGCGGCAGGGAGAGGAAGAGATCGACGCCGTCGAAGCGCGTGCCGTCCACGTGCGCCTGGGCGGTGAGGCACAGCATGGTTTCGAGATCGATGGGCGGCTCGGAGTCCGGCCCCTTGCCGACCAGGCCGGGCCACATGGCGTTGTGCAGCGCGGGGTGCGCGTGGGGTGAAGTGCTCATGAGATCCTCTCGTGGTATTGTGTCTAATGCATTATGACACCGGTTACTCAATCCAAACGCAAGCTCATTCTCGAGACCCTGGCGGCGGGTGAGGGCGTAGTTCGCCTGGCCCCCTGCTGGGTGCCGCGATCGTTTCTGATGCCGGGCGGCCGGCTGAAGCTCGATCCGCGCGACCTCTACGCGCTCGGCGCGCATCGTGGGGGAATCGACGAGCGCTGGTTCTCCTCGACCACCAAGGCGGCCAACGGCCCGGGAACCCCGGACGACGAAGGCCTGAGCTACATCGATTGCGGCGGCAGGAAGGCGCTGCTCCAGGAAGCCATCGAAACCTGCGGGGACGAATTTCTGGGCGCGGACGTCATGGCGCGCGAGGGCGGCTGGAACGTGCTTTGCAAGTTCTTCGACAATCTGGGGCCCATCCCGCACCACCTGCATCAGAACGCCGAATTCGCCGCGCGCGTGGGCCAGAAGGGCAAGCCCGAGGCCTACTACTTCCCACCGCAGTACAACTTCACGGGCAATAATTTCCCGTACACCTTCATGGGCCTGAACCCGGCGACGAAGCGCGACGACGTGCGCCGCTGCCTGGAGCGCTGGAACGAAGGCGACAACGGCATCCTCTATCATTCGCGCGCGTACAAATTGCAGCCGGGCACGGGCTGGCAGATCGACGCGGGCGTCCTGCACGCGCCGGGGTCGCTGGTGACCTACGAGCCGCAGGTGAACTCGGACGTGTTCGCCATGTACCAATCGCTGGTGGAAGGGCGCGCGGTGCCGTGGGACCTGCTGGTGAAGGACGTGCCGCCGGAGCACCATCGCGATTTCGACTACCTGCTGGACATGCTGGATTGGGACGCGAACGTCGATCCGGAATTCGCCAAGCACCGCCTGTTCCATCCCAAACCGGTGAAGCCGGTGGTGGAGATGGCGGAGGCGGGCTATCGCGAAAGCTGGGTGACGTACTCGACGCCGAATTATTCGGCGAAGGAGCTGACGGTGTTCCCGCGGCGGACGGTGACGATCAAGGACGCGGCGGCGCACGGCGTGATCGTGACGCAGGGCCGCGGCCGCATGGGCAAGCACCAGATCGAGACGCCGTCGGCGATCCGCTTCGGGCAGATGACCATGGACGAGGTGTTCGTGTCGGCGGACGCTGCGAAAAACGGCGTCGTGATTACGAACGCGAGCGACACCGAGGACTTGGTGATGCTGAAGCACTTCGGGCCGGGGAATCCGCAAGCGCCGCAATCGAAAGACTGAACCGGCGGTTTTGTCGCATCATGGAGAAGTACATGATGCAGACATCAACGGACTGGATTTCCATCGCCCAGCGCATTCAAGCCATTTCCCAGAACGGCATCGCCTACGCGCAGAACGCGTACGATCGCGAGCGCTACGCGGAGCTGTCCGCAATCGCCGCCGCAATCATGGCGGACCCCCAGCCCGGGCCCCACGCCATGGCCACACAACTCTTCGCCGCAGAGGCTGGCTACGCGACTCCAAAGGTCGATGTGCGCGCCGTCGTCTTCCAGCAGGGGCGCATATTGCTGGTCCGCGAAGCGGAAGACGGCGGATGGTCGCTACCCGGCGGATGGGCCGAAGTCGGGGAGAGCGGTGCGGAATCGGTCGAGCGCGAGGTTCGCGAGGAATCCGGCTATCTCGTCAAAGCGGTCAAGCTCCTGGCCTGCTGGGACCGCAACAAGCACGCACACCCGCCGATTCCGTTCCACGCCTACAGGCTCGTGTTCCTTTGCGAAATCCACGGCACCGCTGAGGTGTCAGGTTCCGAAACCACCGGGGCGGGCTTCTTCGCGGAGGACGAGATCCCGCCGTTATCCACCCCCCGCACTCTCGCCGAACAGGTGCGCTTCGCGTTCGCCTCCCTGCGCGACCCGGCGGCCCCCACGGTGTTTGACTGACTGACGGCCGCGGCCTACCCCAGCTTGTTCACGTCGATCCCCGCGTCCCAGTGCTCGTTGGAGTGCAGTATCTCGGCCCAGGTTACTTCCTTGCCGGTGTAAGCCGCGCGGCGGCCCAGCATGGCCGAGAGCGCCGACTCGACGCCGTGCGCCGCCTGGTTGTGGTACTTGCCGCTCGAAATCGCCTGGATGAAGCCCTTCTGCTTCTCGGAATCGGCCTCGGTTAGGTTGTCGGAAAACGAGCCGCTGGCGGAAAATTCGCCGCCCTGCTGCTTTTCGCTGCCGGCCCACATCCACGCGTTATCGCCCTCGATGCCGAGCGGCCCGGAATAGGGCGACATGGAAAGGCCCTTGGTGCCGAAGAAGCGCTCGCTCACGTCGAACTTGCCCTTGCCGAACTGCACCGAGTCGAAGCTCACCTGCACGCCGCCGGGGTATTCGTAGATGATGTCGAAGTGCGAATAGACGTCGCCGCCGTTCTGCTCGCGGCCCTTGCGCGAGCCGCGGCCCACGGCGTTCAACGGCGGCGCTTGCAGAATCCAGTTGCAGATATCGATCACGTGGATGTTCTGCTCGACGATGATGTCGCCGGAGAGCACGCGGTCGTGCACCCAGTTGCGCAGGCGCACGACCTGCGGGCTGGCGCCCGGAAAATCGCGGAACTTCGGCGCCGTGGCGTTGTAATGCGCCTGCCCCGCGGCGATCTCGCCCAGCGCGCCGGCGTGGATGCGCTTCACCAGTTCGACGAACGGCGGCGCCGAGCGGATCTGAAAACCGACGTCCAGGTTCAGCTTGCCTTCGATCTGCTTGCCGATTTCGTTCACGCGCTTCGCCCCGGCGGGGTCCACCGCCACCGGCTTTTCGAGATACACGTGCTTGCCGCCGGCCACCGCGCCGGCCAGGTGCTCGGGATGGAAATACGGCGGCGTGGCGATCACCACCGCATCCACGTCTTTGGATTCGAAAAGCTCGTGGGAGGATTGCGGCCCCACGAAGGTCTTCGCGATCGCAGGATAGCCCTTGGAAGCGGCCATTTTGTCGAAGCGCGCGCGCAGGCGGTCGATCTGGTCCTGGTAAAGATCGGCCAGCGCCACCATGCGCCCTTCGGTGTGCTGCGCGATAGTATTCACGTGCGCCGATCCGCGATTGCCGCAGCCGAGCAGGCCGACGCGCACCGCCGAATTGGCCGCGCTGCCGCGCACCAGCCGCGGCTTGAGAATGGTGAAGGCGCCTACCGCGCCCGCGGTGCGCAGGAACGTGCGCCGATCGGTGTTCTCGTTGTTCATAACAATTTCTCCAGATATCCCTTGGATGCCAGAATGTCCGCGGTTTGCTTTGGGCCGCGGATTTCCCGCTCGATGGTCAGCGGGTTGCGGTAGCCGAATTTTTTCAGCTTGGCGACGATCTCCGCGAACCTCACCTTGCCCTGGCCGATGGGAACTTCCCGGCCGAGCTTGTGCGGATCGGTGGGATACAGGCCGTCCTTGGCGTGCACGCCCTGCACGTGCGGCCCGAGAATGTCCACCGCCTCGGCGGGATCGGCCTTGCCGTAGAGGATCAGGTTGGCCACGTCGAAATTCACCCCGAGGTTGTCCATGGCGACGTCCTGGATGGCGCGCAGCAGCGTGATGGGCGTTTCCTGGCCGGTTTCGCAGCGGAACTGCTGGCCGTTCGATTTGCAATACTGCGCCACCGTGCGGATGGCCTCGACGGCTTCGGTGTAGAGCGGCTGGTTGGGGTCCTCGGGGATGAAGCCGCAATGCGTCTGCACCGCGGGGATGCCCGCGCGTTTGGCGAAATCGGAAACCTCCTTGATCCGCGCGATGCGCTCGGCGCGGTACTGCCGCGGCACAATCCCGATGGTCGCGGGGCCGTGGTAGAAATCGTAGATCTGCGGCCCCGGTCCGCCGGCGATGGCGGAAGTGGCCTCGACCCCATATTGGTCGAGCGCCTGGCGGAGCTTCGCTACGGTGCCGGCGTCGGTTTCCCGCACGGAAACCTGGCAGGTGGGAAAGCCCAGATCGTGCACGCGCCGGATGGCCGCGTCGGGATCGGGCGAGATCCCGGTGACGATGCCGAGCTTGAGCTTCGATTCCGCGCTTTGCGCGGATGCCGCCCAGGCGGCGGAGGCCATGGCAGCGCCAATCCAGCGCCGCCGGTTACACTGTTCCATAACGAGCGATTTTATCAGGGCCCCCGCCTCCAGTGCAGGACGGTTTGCGTGGTGGAACAGGCGATTTGCCTGTCCGCGCGCTGGCGCACTGCGTAGAATAAACAGTGTTGGGTATCTCACCGGAGAGATGCGCGCGCAATGTTTTATACTTCAAGTTAAGCTTTGGGTGAGAACTTGAAACTGCACGCAGGGACGCGCGAAGCGGTTGTTCTGGTCTTCTTGGGTCTGGCGCTTCTGTTTGTAATTACCAACTCGTCGGCCAATGCCTACCGCAGTGAACGCCTGCGCCTGGCCGAGAGCCACTATAAGAGCGGTGAGGACCTGGCGAAGGCGGGGCAGCCCGCCAAGGCGGTCGAGGAGTTCCGCGCCGCGCTGCTGTATTCGCACGACGATCCCCAGTACGAGCTGGCGCTGTCCGTCTCGTTGATGGACCTCGGGCGGTTGGACGAGGCCCAGGCCCACCTGCGCGACTTGCACGACAGCGATCCCAACAACGCGCTTATCGATGAACTGCTGGCGCGCATCGCCGCGCGCGAGGGCCGTACCGACGAGGCAGTGGCGCTCTATAACCAGGCCATCTACGGCTTGTGGCCGGAGCATCCCGCGCAGAACCGCCTTCAGGCGCGCTTCGACCTGGTCCACTTGCTGGCGCGCACCGGGCAGTCGCGGCAGGCGCTCTCGGAGTTGCTGGCGCTGTCCGATGAAGCGCCCTCCGATCCCGCCCTTCAGGACCGCATCGGCAGCCTGCTGTTGCAGTACGGATCGCCCGACCACGCGGCGCAGGTGTTCGGCAGCGTGCTGGACAACGATCCGAGCAACGCGGTGGCGGCCTTCGGCCTGGGGGAAGCGATGTTCGCCCAAGCCAACTACAGCGCCGCCGAGGGCTGGTACCGCAAGGCCGCACGGCTCGATCCGAAGAACGTCGAGGCGCAGCGGCGGCTCCAGGAAACCGCCGAAATCCGCTCGCTCGATCCCACCCTGGTGAGCCTCTCCGCCAGCGGGCGCTACGAGCGCGCCCGCACACTCGTGGAAAAGACGCTGGCATCGCTCCAGGAATGCACGGCGGGCTCCGCCCCAACGGCCGATACATCGGCGTTGATCGCGAACGCGCAGCAATTCCTGCACATGCGCCGGCGGCACCGCGAAGGCGATACCCCAATGGCCATTTCGCTGGCCGAGCAGTTGTGGCAAACGCGGAAGCAGGTCTGCGGCGCGCCGCCGGCCTCCGAGGAGGCGCTGGACCTGGTGATGGCGAAGGTGGCGAACTAGATGCAAACCGCGCCAGCCCCAGCCACCGACGCCGCGGGCGGGCGGTCCGGATGGCGCGGCATCGAGGACCAGCGGTTCCTGCTTCTGGCCATCCTGATCGGCATCTTCGCCGGCCTCCTGGTGGTGTGCTTCCACATCGCCATCGATTTTCTCGGCTGGATCTCGATCGGCGCCCTGACCGCGCGCTTCCGCTACGGGCGCCTGGCCGCGCCGACGCTCGGCGCGCTGGTTTCCGCGCTCCTGGTGATGAAGGTTTTTCGCGCCGCCCAGGGCAGCGGCGTCAACCAAACGAAAGCGGCGCTGTACATCTCCGACGGGCATGTGCCGCTCAGCACGGTGATCGGGAAATTCATCGCCTGCTCGATTGCCATCGGGTCGGGCAACTCGCTGGGTCCGGAGGATCCGTCGTTGCAGATGGGCGCCGGCATCGCATCGCTGCTGGGCCGCGTCTTCGGCCTGAAGCGCGACAGCATGCGCCTGATCGCGCCGGTGGGCGCGGCGGCGGGCATCGCCGCGGCCTTCAATACGCCCATCGCCGGCGTGCTGTTCGTAATGGAGGAGGTGATTGCGGCCTGGAACGCCGCGGTGGTCGGGTCCATCCTGCTGGCCGCCGTCTCCGCCGTGGTGGTGGAACGCTGGTTCCTGGGGAACGAGCCGCTGTTCCGCGTGCCGCCGTTCGAGCTGAGCCACCCCTCCGAGTTGGCCGTCTACGCCATGCTGGGCATCGCCGGCGGCCTCGCCTCCGCGCTTTTCATCAAGCTCGTCAAACGCCTGCTCCAGCGGTTGGAACACCTGCCGCCCTGGACCCGCTACGTCCAGCCGCTGGCCGGCGGATTGATCGTCGGCGCGGTGGGCTTGTGGCTGCCGCAAGTGATGGGCGCCGGCTACGATTCCATCGACGGCGCGCTCCACGACCAGTTTGCCTGGCGCATGCTGCTCCTCCTGACCGCCGCCAAAGTCCTGGTGACGCTGTTCTGTTTCACCACCGGAATTCCCGGCGGCATGTTCGCTCCGGTGTTGTTCATCGGCGCGATGCTGGGCGGGGGCCTGGGGGGTATTGCTCATCTTTACTGGCCCGCTCCCATGGGTCCCATCAGCGCCTACGTGCTGGTCGGCATGGGGACCTTTTTTGCCGGTGTCTTTCGCGCGCCCATGACGTCCATCTTCATGGTGTTCGAAATGAGCGCCAGCTACGTGATCATTCTTCCGGTGGCTATCGCCAGCACGCTTTCCTATTTCTTCTCGCGGCAGTTGCAGACCACGCCGTTCTTCACCATGCTGGCGCGCCAGGAAGGCGTAAACCTGCCGTCGGCCGAGGAGCGCCGCGCGGTGCGCGTGCTGCGCGTGGAGGACTCGATGCGTCCCGCGCCCGAGCGCGTGCTCGATGCGAGCGCGACGGTGGCCGAAGCGCTGGTGCACCTGGACAGCAACCGCCTTTCGCAAGCCCTGGTGCACGATGGCGCGGGCGGCTGGTCGCGAATTTCGCGCGAGGACGTGGTGGCGGCGGTCGGCGACGGCCGCGCGGCCCTGCCGCTGACCGACGAGGTGCCGCTCGAATATCTCCCGCACATCTACCCCGACCTTCCCGCCGATGCGGCCTTGCGCCTGCTGACGGCCCACCGCCTGCTGCCGGTGGTCAGCCGCGCCAGCCCGGATACGCTGGTCGGCGTGCTCACGGTCGAGGATGTTTTCCGCGCTTACGGGTTTTCGAATTTGAAGGCGTCTTAAGCCGCGGCGACTGCCGCGCAATTGTGCAGGCTCGGGGCACGCCTGTCTGCCCATTGGCTATTACTTCGGGTACTGCCATTGGGGGGTTCCAGCGTTGTACCAAACGGTACATCCATTACATGCATTGTCCCATTAGGGGCAGTTCTCACGAGGCGTTTCCATCGCTTGAGCACTGTGGGGTGGCCATTTGTCACGCCCCTCGGAACTGGTCATACGTTTGCAAGATCCCCCGGTCCCCGGCACTTCGGCGCCGGGAACCCGGGAAAAGCAGGTGGAAGATCGTGCCCCGGTCCCGTCGGGCGGACCGTCGGAAGGCTCCACCTGGCTTCAGGATTGACTATTCTGGCCGGCATCCGGCCGTGCGAGCCACTCGCAGGGAGGCGCCATGTACCCCCGAACCAGGAGACCCGCGAAGCGGAAGAGCACAAGAGAACTCGTATTGGCGGAAGCGGTAGGACCGTTTCTAGCGGAATTGATGGTTTCCCAGACGGTCCCGAGGCGGCGCTGCAAGGCCGCATGTCAAAGTCCGGCTGCCTGCCTCGCTTGTCCTAACGACTGCCTGGGCCTTCGGCGGGCGAGTCCCCCCTTGCGCCGCGCTGGATAAACCCGTCGCGGCTCACGCTAATACCACCACGCTAGCCGACGCTAGCCGCATTTCTCACAGGCCCCGCTGAAGGCCTTCCTGGGGCCTTCAGCGGCCGTACCGCGAATCACGGCTTGTGGATTGCGAGCCGCCAGGAGCGCGTGTATACCAGGCTTGAAGGTGGCCGTCACCCGGATGGCGAGAAATAATTTCGGAGTCGAGCCTTGGCGCCGGTAGGGGGGACACCTCCCCTTCGTCCGCTCGTACTTGCCGTGCTCAACCACCACGGTCATGTGGTTGAAAAGGGCGAGTTGATCAGAGCTATATGGCCCGACACGTTTGTCGAGGAAGGTGGCCTCGCGCGCAACATCTCCGTGTTGAGAAAGGCTCCAGGAGATAAGCCGGATGGCTGCCAGTATATCGAAACCATCCCGAAGCGGGGGTACCGGTTCGTCGCCCCGGTTCGGGAGGTCGCGAGTGAGCCGGAATGCACCGCCGGCACCACACCGCTAACTGCAGGCGCAGGGCGGGCGACTGGATCGCGCGCTCTCGCCTGGCGCGGAATCAAGGTTGGCATCGCGGCAATTGTGCTGCTCGCGGCCGGCCTCGTTTTCATCGGGCATTCACGGAAGTGGGGTATCTGCTTGACTCAGGTAGCCCCAATATCTTGTTGATTGCCGACGGGTCGAGCCCGCGAAAGCGGCTCCCGGAAACCACACCGCCGCCCCTACTGGGGCAGCGGGCGGGGTCGCGGGCCAACTGCGGCGGTTTTGGGGCCGCCAGTCGTCGCGCGGCGCTGATGGGCCAATACAGCCACCAGTGCGCCTTCCAGGGTGCCCGATCGGCAGCCCCACGACCACAACCCATGGTGGCTACCTGAGTCAAGCAGATACCCCACTTCTTTGATAAGCTCCGGCGTGGGTGGATAGTAGAGGAATTTGTTTGTCCCAAATTCCTCACCCTTCAACACGCCGTGGCACCGCCAGTACCATATCATCGTCGTTGAAGTGCCGAGCGTGGCAGCCATCTCCTCGGAAGTCAACAGTCCGGATTCCCGCAACCGCTGCCAGCGGCTCTTCATGCCGTGCCTACGCACCGCGTCCTGGATGCCAACTGCCTTGAAGGAGCGATCATAGCCGGTGCGCAGCCCGCGCGCATTCAATATAGCCGCGATTTCCGCCTCCGTGTGGTGCTCCAACAGGCGATCGATTTCCTGTATGGCAGCAGGGTCGAGCCTGTGGATCTCCCAACAGGGATGCGGCAATGGCACGGTGAGAACGGTGGTAGCACCGCCCTTGAACCTCACACCCAAAGTGATCTCCTTCCCCTTGGTCAACGTGACGTCTTCCAGCAGTAAGCGCGCGATCCGCTTGCGCTCGCGATCCGGTGTATTGGGGTTCTCCCACAATCGCGGAAAATCACGCGCCAGCGCCAGAATTTGCTCACGCTGTTTCGCGTCTATCTTAGCGGTGTCGGCTTCCCGTTGCTGCTCGCACACCTGCTCTGCCTCTGCCAGCGCGCGCAGCTTGTGATTTCCAGTCGGCCTCCAATGTGCTTGCGACCAAGCGGTTATCTGGATCGACTTGCATGTAGCGCCGTTGCGCCAAACGCACCTCGTAGCGTGCGCGCTCTACTTGAGAGCGACGCAGGCGATCGGCCTCCTCAACGCGGGTTTGGATCTCCTGCTGGACCGACAGTGCAACTTCCAGCGCCAGCGGAGTCACGGCCTCCACCAGCAACTTACTGTCCGTCCTGGTAGAAGACCCGATCCTGAGTTCGCATGCTGCGCAGTTCCACGACCTCATACTCCTGGCCAGTCTGGGGGTCGAAGGGATGAGTGATTCGAAAAACCTGTGAAACAACCTTGCCGTTACATGCAGTTGTGCATCTTGTCTTAGACCTTGATGGCGGCCGGGAAGCTCAGCATGTTTCTGCGTCGAGGGCTGCCACCACCGACCGCAACGTCTGCTCATCCACGCCGCGGGCGATCCGCAGCCGGCGCCCACCGGCCAGAACCAAC
>JAJYLS010000448.1 GCA_021787555.1 Acidobacteriota bacterium
ATAAACGAATACCTGGCTGCGAACAACCGTCAGCCCAAGCCATTTGTCTGGACGGCCAGCGTCGAGCAGATCCTGGCCAAGGTCAACCATTGTAAAGCTATTTTAGAAACACTACACTAGATCCGCGTCGCTGGAATGCGCACAGGGTCAGCGCGCCGCGGCTTCCAGTTGGCGGATGCGATCCTGGATCGAATTCGTCCAGCAGCCCGCCTGGCGCTCGGTAGCACCCGAGATTTTCAGGGCGTAGCGTATTTCGAGCGGGGTGACGCGGCGCAACCAGGGCAGCAGCCAGCGCACGTCTTCCACGGTGATGCCGCTGCGAATGTCCTCGCCGTGCTTGCCCCAAAACCCGAACTGGACCATGTTGCCGCGCACCCCTTGGACGAAGTGCGGCGTATCGCGCGCGAAGGCCGCGCAATCGCTCTTCTTCTGGCGCAGCGTCCCACCCCAGCGGCCCAGCGCCGCGCCCCAGTCGAACATGCCGTAAAACAGCTCCGGGCCGTTCAGGCCAGGCACCCGAAAGACACCCACGTTGGCGCTTTCCTCGCCATCGCGGATGTCTTTGGTGTCCCAATCCGAGAGCAGCATGATGACGATCTTCAGCCCGGCGAACTGCGGCGTGCCGAGGAAAGGATTGTTCGTCCAGGACCAGGCGTGGTTCTTCAGGAATACGAGATTCTTCTGGCCGCGCAGTTCGAAGCGCGCGCGCCGGAACACGCCGTCGTGCACGAAATAGTGGCAGCGTTTGAGGCGGTGCGCCCCGACCACCTTGCCTTCGGGCACGAAGTAGGTGTACTCGCCCAGATAGCCGAGGGCCATATTGAAGCGCGGGGCGAAAGTTTCGGCGATGACCGGGGCTCCGAATTTGACGTCCCAGGTGCGCCCGCGGGCGTCGCGCACGTACATCTTGGCATTGGTGCCGCTGGTGTCCTCGCGCTGGAAATAAAAAGGCGGCCGCGGCGTGCGCGCGCAGCCTCCCGGGCCGCAGGTCCAATCCTGGATGGTCATGCGCGGCGGCGGGCGCCAGACGATGCGCGGGAGCGGACCACGGATGGCGCGGTTGGCCTGCTGCGCCTGGGCGGCGACCATCGCCGCCAGCAGGCATGCCAGGGCCGCGAGCCGCTTCATCGCAGGAGCACCCGGGCCAGCCGCGGCATGAATTCCCGCACCACGTTCTCTCCCATTTGGAAGCCGATGGCGGCGCCGAAGGTCCAGGCGGCGGTGCCGAGGGAACCGGTGCTGCGCGGCTGCCAGGGGCGCGAGGCCAGGGCCGCGCCGGCCGCGCCTCCCAGAAACGAGTAGGAAATGCCGCGGCTGCCGTTGGCGCGGCGCGCCAGGAAAGTGCTGGTAATGGCATACTCGAGCCGCGGTCCAAAGCCGGTTTTGCCGGAAGCGAAATAGCGGTTGTCCTCTCCCAGCCCCGCCGCCATTCCCTGCTCCAGGATCTGCTGCATCAGAAAGCGCGCTTCGGCATCGCCCAGGCGGTATCCGAAGCCACTCCAGTCTCTGTGCCATTCCCGGGGCGAATTGAAGGCTTGGTTATATCCGGCGTGTAAGAGCGCGTACACGAGCGGCTCGGGGCTGGCAATGGTGTTCACGAAGTGGGCCCAGCGCTCGGTGCGCGTCATGGGTGTGAAATCCTGCGCTTCGCGCACCAGGCAGTCCGGCCTGGTCATCTGGGCGGCGAGAGGGAGGGCGCACAAGGAAAGATACAGCAGGGCGCGAGACACGCCCGCGATGATGCACGTGGGAAGCCATCCGGGTGGGGCGGATGTGCGGATTGGCGCCTATTCCGCCGCGCGCCCGATGGCTTGTTTGCGCGCCGTCACCCAGGCCGGAAAAAGCTCCGGATCCTCGAGCCAGACGAGCATCCATTGGGCCATTTCTTCCTTTTCCGCTTTCTTCTCCGGCGCGGTGCGGGGATTGCGCGCGGCGAAGCGGGCGCGGTCCTTAGCGGCGATCACCTGCCGGCGGCAGTGGCGCGCGCGGAGCGCGTCGCCCGATTCCCTGGCCGCCGTGTAGACCTGGCGCATGGCTTCGAGAGATTCTTCCAAGTCGGCGAAGCTGTGCTGCCGGATACCGGCGTACGGCTGATCGAACGGCAGCCCGGTGGCGCGCAGCAGGTCGCGCAGGTAGCTTTCCGAAACGGGCGCCAGGCGGCGGGCGATCTCCTGCCACACCGCCCCGGTGATGGCCGCGGGCTTCTCCGCCGCGAGATAGTCGCGCAACTGCTGCTTGATGGATTTATTTCCTAAGGGCACGCCTGTACCTGGCGGTCGCGGCCTGGTGGGCCGCGAGGTTCACGGAAAACACGTGCGCGCCCGAACCGTCCGGCCGCAGCACGAAATACAGAGCGGGCGAATCGGCGGGGTGCAGCACCGCCTCGATGGACGCCCGCCCCGGATTGGCAATCGGGCCGGGCGGCAGCCCGGCGTAGCGGTAGGTATTGTACGGGTTATCGCTCTCCAGGTCGGAGCGGTAGATGGCGCCGCGATAACGGCCGGTGAGCAGCGCGGCGTAGATGGTGGTGGGGTCGCAATCCAGTTTCATGCCGATGCGCAGGCGATTCTCGAAGACCGCGGCGATCATGGGGCGCTCGCCCGCCAGCTTGCCTTCCCGCTCGACGAGCGAGGCCAGGGTGACGGTGTCGTGCACGTTGGCGCCGGTTTGCAGGTGGTGCCACACCTTGCGAAATCTCTCCGTCATCATGCGGCAGAGCTCCTCCGGGGTGGTGTGCCGGCTGAGCTTGTAGCTATCTGGAAAGAGGTAGCCTTCGAGCGCCGGCGCCAGCGGATCCAGGTCGCGGATGAGCGCCGGGTTGCGCGCCGCTTCCAGGAATTTAGCCGCGGGAAAGAGGCCGAGTTGCCCGGCCGCGGCGGCGATATCGAACATGTTTCTGCCTTCGGGCACCACCAGTTCGTAATAGAAGACGTCGCCGCGCGCGAGGCGGCCGAAGACCTCGACGGGCGAGGCCGGCCGGGTGAAGCGGTACTCTCCGGCTTCGAGCACACGGCCGCGCTCGGCCATCCGCGCCAGGAGAAAATCCCAGCGGCTGCGCACCACTCCGGCGCGCGCCAGGAGATCGGCGATGCCGGCCGTCGAGGTGCCGCGCGGAATATCCACGAAGATCGCGCCGTGGAAACCCTGGTACGGGCCGGCCAGGCGGTAGGCGAGGAAGCCCGCGGCAGCCAGCGCGAGGAGGAGAAGGTTCCGGAGGATCTTCATAGGGAATCGAGGTAGCTTTGCAGGAGGATGACGGCGGAGAGGCGGTCGACGGCGGCGGCGCGTTTGGCGATACTGATGCCGCTTTCGCGCAGGACGCGATGGGCCTAGACGGTGGTGAGCC
>JAJYLS010000449.1 GCA_021787555.1 Acidobacteriota bacterium
TTTCTTCGCGTCACATCCAACCTTAGGCAGGAGCCGTATGCGGTAACGCCGCACGTACGGATCTGTGCGGGGGGCGGTCCGCAAGGGCCGTCCCTACCGCGACCGAAATCCCCCAGATCCCCACCTTGCCGTTGTTGTTGGGGACGTTCTTGACCAGCCAGTCGATGGTGTCGTAGGTGTCGGTCGATTCGTCGGCTTCCTTGCCGCGCAAGTTTGCCTTGTGGACCGGCACATCGATAAACGTGTCCTCCGAAAGATAGCGCCCGCGCACGTCCTGGTAAACGAAGATGAACCCTTCCTTGGTAAACAGCTCCGACGGTCCCAGCACCGGGCGGTAATTATCGACGCCGTACGGCGCTACCGAGTAGGGCGTGCGCAGCATCAAGATCGGATACGGATGACTGGTGTCCTTCGGGACGTACACCGGGGTAAACAGGTTCACGCCGTCGCGCATGGGGATGCGGTAATCGAACCTGGTGTAGTGCGCGCGTGTGTATTCGAGCTGCTTGCGCGCATCCGGCGGCGCAATCTGCGCGGTTAAAAGGCCGGCCGAAGACAACAGCACAACGGCGGCAAGGAATCGATCCATGAAGCCATTATGACTTCATCGGCTTTCCGTTCCGCAAATCGTTCTCCAGCCGCACGCCCTCGACGTGCTCCATCACGTCCGGCTGCGCCACGTTGTCGAACTTGCAGCCCGTAATCCGCACACCGCTGATCGGCGCCGAGGCGTACCCGCGCATATACAGCGCGTACCGGCTGCGCTCGCTGGTGACGTTTTCCACCGCCACGTTGCGCACCACCGGTTTGAATGGTCCGCCTTCGGCCTCCTCGTAGAAGAAGTCGATGTCCACCACCGCCCGCGCCACCTGCCCCACCGTGGTGTTGGCGAAATAGATATTCTCGATCACGCCGCCGCGGTACGAGTTCGTCTTAATACGCAGCGCGCGGTCCAGCCGCGGGCTGTCCATCCGGCAGTTTTCGACGAAGACGTTGCGGATGCCGCCGGAAACTTCGCTCCCGATCGCCACGCCGCCGTGCCCGTCCTTCATCTGGCAGTTGCGCACGATCACGCCGTCGGTCGGCACGTTCACCCGCCGCCCGTCTCGGTTGCGGCCCGACTTGATGGCGATGCAATCGTCGCCGGTGTTGAAGATGCAGCCGTCGATCAGCACGTCCGTGCTGCACTCCGGGTCGCATCCGTCGTTGTTCGGTCCGTGGCTGTCGATCTTCACGTTGCGCACCGTCACGTTCTTCGAGAGCACCGGGTTGATCTCCCACATGGGCGAGCGCCGGATGCTCACGCCTTCAATCAGCACGTTGTTGCAGCGGTACGGCTGGAGGAAATTCGGCCGCAGCGAATGCCCTTCGCCGAAGACGCGCTCCTTCACCGGCACGTCCTTTTCGCCCATCGCTACCAGGGCTTTGCGGTCCGCACCCGGACCGGTTCGCGTGTCGCGCTTCCAGCCCCACCAGTTTTCCGGACCCGCCTGGCCGTCCAGCGTGCCGGTTCCGGTCACCGCGATATCGTTCTGCTCCCAGGCATAAATCAGCGGCGAATAGTTGATGCATTCCGTGCTTTCGAAGCGCGTGTACACCATCGGGTACTTCTTCGGGTCCGTGCTGAACAGCAGCGTGGCGCCTTCATCCACGTGCAGGTTGACGCCGCTCTTCAGATGAACCGCGCCGGTCAGAAAGGTGCCGCGCGGCACCAGCACCATGCCGCCGCCCGCGGCGGAACAGGCATCGATCGCCTTCGCAATGGCGGTCGTCGCATCCGTCTGCCCGTTTCCGACCGCGCCGTACCGGGTGATGTCGAACGTCCGGTCCGCGAATTTGGGCGGGCGGATGCGCGTCGCCAGCGTCTCCAATGTCTCACGCCGCACGCTCTGCGCCGCCAGCGGAAGGCGCATGGCGCCAGCCACCGCCATGCCGGCCATAAACCGCCTCCGAGTCGTCACATCTGCAATGTACCACTACCAGGTAGCGCCACGGCGGTGCGGGGAAAGGGCTACAGTAACGGCCGTTCCCGCCTTACCGTTTGCGACTGAAGACCAGAAATAGCAGGGCGGCTCCCGCAATCGCCAACCCCAAGCCGAGCCAGGACTGCTGCGCGACTTTGGCGGGCGCCTCATCGGCGCTCCGCCCTCGAGCGCTCTTTGCGCGTCCTCCATCAAGTCTTCCACGACCGCGCTTGCCGGCTGGTTGCGAACCTCTTCCGGTGGCCTCGCCTCGGGCATACCTCCGGCTGTTGCACTTCGGCTGCCAGGCCTTACATCCAATGGGTTGCCCGTCTTGCTCTGGCGTGTGGCGCAAGATGTGCTCATCGCCAGTACATGACCAATAGGTCTGGAGCGGGGGAATAGCGAATCCATGGAATTTACCAGGTGGTTCCGCAAGCGCGAGAAAGTCAACGAAGGCGCGCCACAGGTGCTTCTCTGGCCGGACACGTTCAACAATTACTTTCACCCACCGGTGGCCAAAGCCGCAGTCGAGGTGCTGGAACATGCGGGATACCAGGTGACCATCCCGGAGCGGAGCTTGTGCTGCGGCCGTCCGCTGTACGACTTCGGCATGCTGAAAACCGCGAAGCGGCTGCTGAAGGAGGCGCTCGACGAGATGTCCGATCCGATCCAGTCGGGCGTCCCGATGATCGGCCTGGAACCGAGTTGCCTGGCCGTGTTTCGCGATGAGATGATCAATCTCTTCCCCAACGATTGGAACGCCAGGCGGCTCTACCCCAAGTGCTTCACGCTCAGCCAATTCCTGGAGAAAGAGAACAAGCCGGGCGTGCCGCGCTTGTCGCGCAAAGCGCTCGTCCATGGTCATTGCCACCACAAGGCCATTCTGACCATGAAAGCCGAAGAGCGCCTCTACGACAGGATGGGGTTGGATTACGAGGTGCTCGATTCGGGCTGCTGCGGCATGGCCGGGAGCTTCGGACTCGAAAAAGAGCACTATTCAATCTCGGTGGCGTGCGGCGAGCGCGCGCTGCTGCCGGCGGTGCGCCAGGCCGAACAGAGCACGCTCATTATTGCCGACGGGTTCAGTTGCCGGGAACAAATTTCGCAGATGACGCACCGCAAAGCGAAGCACACGGCGGAGATCCTCCAGATGGCGATCAACGCGGGAAGTGAGCCGCGCCCGGCCAATCCGGCGCAACGGCGGCTCGGATGGGCGGCCGTGGCCGCCGGCGCAGTTGCCGGAGTGGCCGCATCCCTCAATCGTATCCGTCAAGCCAACCCCATTCTTGACAGGCGGCCCGCGCTGGATTACGCGCGCCTGGCCGCCCAGGCCAGCGGCGTGAACTCCGCGATCTTTTGAATTGAA
>JAJYLS010000112.1 GCA_021787555.1 Acidobacteriota bacterium
TCAAATTCGCCTGGGGCAAACCGCGGTCCACCACCAGGACGGAATCGGCTGCCGACGCCGGCAAGGCAACCATCATCATCGTAGACAGAGTGAATATCGAAGCGTGACGCAAGGACATGATCATGGGTCTCCGGAAATTTATTTTACAAGCAAATCGCTGTTACCGGAAAAATGCCTGCGCGCCGCGCTGCACCAGCGCCGCGCCGGCGATGCCGCTGAGGGCGGAGAGGAACGCGGGAGCGGCCCCGCGGCGCTTGCGCTCCTCCTGGACCGCGTGATACCCGAGATAGAAGAGCCATCCGGCGGCGACGCCCAGCGGGTAAGTGGTCCACCTGGTTCCCAGGCTCGGAGCCATAGCCAAGCCGAGCAGTCCGCCGACGAGGGTCGCGCCTTCCGCCGCCGCGCACCAGGCCAGGGCACCGGCGCGCGATTTGACGGCGGCCCGCAGAATGCCTCCGAGCGCGATGCCCTCCGGCAATTTGTGCAGCCCGATGGCCAGCGGCACGGCCACGCGCAATCCGAGCGGCGCCGCCAGTTGCACGGTGGCGACGCTCCAGCCATCCATAAAACTGTGCAGCGCGGCGGCCGCTACCAGCGGCCCCGCGAACCCGTGCAACTCGAGGGCGCAGGCATTGTGATCGTGATCGTGCGCGCAACCCGGACACACGCCGTAGCGGCGATTGACGGCCAGCAGCAAAAGGTAGCCGGCCGCGAACAGGAGCAGGCTCGGCCCCCATCCGGATTCGAGGCCCAACTCGGGCAGAAGTCCGAACAGCGCCACGCCGAGCAGCACGCCCGCGCTGAACGGCACCACCATGCGTGCGCGCCGCCGCAACCCGGTCAGCCACAACCCGAGCACCGCACCGGCCAGACCGATGGCGGTGGCGAACGCAGGCGCAGCAATTCCCATCGACTCTGTCGTTGGAGGGATCAAGTCTTCACTATAGCAGCCGTCCCGGAAGGGGGAGGGTGAAAGCCGGCGCTAATGGAGATCCCGTACCGTTTGACAACCCGCCCGTCCGCTCCTTATGATGAAAGTTCAGTCGGAATTCTGTTTTGTGCCGCACACGGGGTACCCGCTGGGTCGTATGCGGCCTCTCGCCTCTGAAGATGTTGTCTGAAGTTTGTCTCATCTGGAAACTACCCTATGATTAAAGTCGAAGGTCTCACCAAGCGATACGCCCGAACTGTCGCTGTGGATAATATTACATTCGAAGTGGAAAAGGGCGAAATCGTGGGCTTCCTCGGCCCCAACGGCGCTGGAAAGACCACCACGATGCGCGTCCTCACGTGCTTTCTGCCACCCACGGCCGGCACGGCCTCGGTGGCCGGTTTCGACGTCCTGGAAAAGCCCCTGGAGGTCAAGAAGCACATCGGCTACCTGCCGGAAACCCCGCCGCTCTATCCCGAAATGGAGGTAGACGAATACCTGCGCTTCACCGGTAAGCTGAAGGGCATCTCCGGAAGCGACATCGATCGCCGGGTGGATGAAGTCACGGGGCGCTGCGCTATCGGCGACGTCCGCAACAAGCTGATCGGGAAGCTCTCGAAGGGCTACCGCCAGCGCGTGGGGTTGGCACAGGCCATCATCCACAACCCCGATGTGCTCATCCTGGACGAGCCGACCTCCGGCCTCGACCCGAAGCAGATTATCGAGATCCGCGAGTTGCTGAAGTCGCTGGCCGGCGATCACACGATTATTCTGAGCACCCACATTCTCTCGGAAGTCGAGCATTCCTGCCAGCGCGTGATCATTATCAACCAAGGCAAGCTGGTGGCCATCGATTCGGTGGACAACCTGACGAACCGGCTGCGCGGATCGGAAGCCGTAGCCATCGAAGTGGAAGCGGCCAACGGCCGGCCGAACCCCACGGAAGTGCAGCAGCGGCTGGAACAGGTGGCGGGCGTGAGCCGCGTAGTGATGCGCAATTCCAAGGACAGCCGCCTCAGTTTTGAAGTTGAAAGCCTGCAAGGCCGCCACATCCGCGCGGACCTGGCGCGCACGGTGGTCCAATCCGGATGGAACCTGAGCGAGCTCAAGGCGGTTGGCCTGAGCCTGGAGGACATCTTCCTGCAACTCACCGCCGGCGAAGAGAAAGCGCGGCAAGAGAACAGCGTGGAAGCCGTCACCGTTTCCCAAGAAGGAGCCCAGCAGTGAAGAACATACTCCTCATCTGCCAAAAAGAACTGAAAAGTTACTTCGCATCCCCCATCGCCTATCTTCTGATGGCGTTTTTCGGCCTGATCTTCGGATTCGGCTTTTACACCGCGACGCGCGATTTCGTGCGCTTCAGCTTCCAGGCCCAGATGATGGGCCAGCAGGGGCCCATGAACGTGAACGAGCAGATCATCCGGCCGCTGCTGGGCTTCGCCAGCACGGTGGCGTTGTTTCTGATCCCCATGATCACGATGCGGCTGTTTGCCGAAGAGAAGAAGACGGGGACGATCGAGCTGCTGCTCACGTCACCGATCACGGACATGCAGATCATACTCGGCAAATGGCTCGGCTCGATGCTGCTATACCTGTGCGTGCTGGCCATGTCGGCCATCAACATGGCGATGCTGTTCGCCTGGGGCAAGCCGGACCTCCAGCCCGTCCTGGTGGCTTATCTGGGACTGATCCTGCAAGGCGGGTGCCTGCTGGCGATCGGGGCATTTATTTCGACGCTGACCAAGAACCAGATCATCGCCGGCGGCGTCACATTCTTTGTATGCCTCCTGCTGTGGCTGCTGAGCTGGTTCACGGCGTTTGACAGCTCGGCCAGCGCGCAGGTGGTGAATTACCTCTCGATCGTCACGCACTTTGAAAATTTCGGCAAGGGCGTACTCGATTCGAAAGATGTGATCTTCTACGTTTCCATGATTTTCTTCTCGTTATTCATAACTTCGCGATCGATGGAATCGCTGCGGTGGAGGGCGTAACATGAACGTGAACTGGCTCAAAGCAAGACAAACCAAGTACACCGCGTACGTCACCGCTTACATCGTGGTCATCCTCGCCGTGCTGGTGGCGGCGAATTTCCTGGGGAACCGCTACGACAAGTCGTACGACTCGACGGCCAACAAACAGTTCAGCCTCTCGGACCAAACGGTCAAAGTGGTCAAGAGCCTGAAGCATGCCGTCACCTTCGACTATTTCGGCGAAACCCCGAGCTTCCCGCAGGCGCGCGACCTGCTGGACCGCTACTCCGCGCTCTCTCCCGAGGTTCACGTGCAGTACATCGATCCGGTCCGCAAACCGCAGATCGCCAAGGCGGCCGGTTCCCGCAGCGATTCGCCGGTGGTGGTGAACAACGGCACGCGGCAGGAAGGCGCCAAGGCGCTGACCGAGGAGGAAGTCACCGGCGCGCTCATCCGTTCGCTTCAGAGCGGCGAGCGCGACGTGTACGTGCTGAATGCCGCCGACGAGCACTCCATCGACGACACCGATCCGCGCGGCTTCTCCGATCTGAAAGCCGCCCTGGAGCGGGACAACTACAAGGTCAAGACGCTGGGCCTGAAAGGCACGGCCGCACCGCAGAGCGGCAAGGTTGAAATCGGCCAGGCCGCGCCGGCCAACTTCGAAATTCCCAAGGATTGCTCCGCGCTGATTATCGGCGGCCCGCAGAACGATTATCCGCCGGTGGTGGTGAACGCCATCAAGACCTACGTGGAAAACGGCGGGCATGTGCTGATCATGCTGGACGAGACGGTGCCCATCGGGCACGCGCAGCCGGCGGCGCAGAACCCCGAACTGATCAAGCTGCTGGCAAGCTGGGGCGTGACGGTGAACAACGATCTGGTGCTGGACCTGAGCGGGCTGGGGCAGATCTTCGGGCTGGGCCCCGAGGTTCCGCTGCTGGCGTCTTATGACTCGCATCCCATCACGCAGCCGCTGTCGCGGGTGCCAACGGCGTATCCGCTGGTGCGGTCGCTGGACGTGAAGAACGGCGACAAGACGACCGTCTCGAAGCTGGTGGAGACCACGGAAGACAGCGTGGCGGTGACCGCGGTAGGACCGGGCGGCGCCATCGACCCGCGCAAGGGCAAGAAAGGCCCGTTCACGGTGGCCGCGGCCGGCACGTACAACGGACCGACGCAGGGCCGGTTCATCGTGACCGGCACGTCGATGTGGGCGCAGAACAGCGTTTTGGGGTCGCGGCAGCTTGGCAACAGCGACCTGCTGGACAACATGGTCAACTGGCTCACGTCGGAAGAGAACCTCATCTCGATCCGCTCGAAGGGCCCGGAAGACCGGCCGCTGAACATCACCGCTCAGAAGCTCAACCTGGTGTTCTGGTTGAGCGTGGTGATTTTCCCGCTGGGCGTGGTCGGCTTCGGCATGGCCACCTGGTGGAAGCGGAGGTAAGGAAGTTGGTCGAGCAACCGCTCCCTTGCGGTCGCGGCTCCGACGCATCGGAGCCGCGAGCGCCAGCGAGCGGTTCGGAGATGATCGCATGAAACCCAATGGCCTTTTAGTTTCCGTCGCTGTGCTGGCGGTATTGGGCGGCTTGGTCTGGTGGTCGAATAAGAAGCAGGACGCCTCCGCCAAGACCACCGACAAGACCACCAAAATCCTTTCCATTCCGGACGATCAGTTCCAGGAGATCCGCATCCAGAAAGTCACCGGCGAGGTGCAGGACCTGAAGCGCGAGAACGGCACGTGGCAGATGACCGAGCCCAAAGCGCTTCCGGCCGACCAGGACGCGGCGGGCTCGATGGTTTCCAACCTGGGCTCGCTGAACGCCGACAAAGTGGTGGAGGAGAAGGCGACGGACTTCAAGCCGTACGGCCTCGCCACGCCGACGCTCGACATACGGGTGAAGCGCACGAACGGCAAAACGAGCGACCTGCTGATCGGCGACGATACGCCGACGGGCGGCGCCTCCTACGCCCGGCTAAAAGGCGATCCGCGCGTCTTCACCATCGCCAGCTACGTCAAGAGCAGCCTCGACAAGACCGACAACGACCTCCGCGACAAGCGCCTGATGACCTTCGACCAGGACAAGATCTCGCGGGTGGAGTTGCAGGCCAAGGGGCAGAGCATGGAATTCGGCAAAACCGGCGGCACGAACAGCGAGTGGCAGATTCTCAAGCCGCAGCCGCTGCGCGCCGACGGCAGCACCATCGACACGCTGGTCGGCAAGCTGAAAGACGCCAAGATGGACCTTACGGGCACGCCCGAGGAACCGGCCAAGAAGTTCGCCGCGGCACAGAAGGTGGCCGTCGCGACGGTGACCGACCCCAGCGGCAACCAGAGCATCGAGGTCCGGCGCGACAAGGACAAGAACGCCTACGCCAAGAGCAGCACGGTGGCGGGCATCTACAAGGTGGATTCCAGCCTGGCCGACGCCATGGACAAGAGCGTGGACGATTTCCGCAACAAGAAGCTGTTCGATTTCGGCTTCAGCGACCCGACGAAGGTGGAGCTGAAGAACGTTACCTATACCAAGAGCGGCGACAAGTGGATGTGCGGCGCGAAGCCCATGGACAACGGCACCGTGCAGGACTTGATCGACAAGCTGCGCGACCTGAGCGCGACGAAGTTCGCGACCAAGGGTGGCGGCAACCCGGTGTTCGAAGCCGGGGTGACCTCCAACGACGGCAAGCGCGTCGAGAAGATCACGATCTTGCAGCAGGGCAGCCAATATTTTGCGCAACGCGCCAACGAGCCGAGCATCTATGAACTGGATGGCAAGACCGTCGGCGACCTGCAAAAGACGGCCGCGGCGGTGAAGGAAGCGCCGACGGCACCGAAGAAGAAGTAAGCTAAGCTATTAGCGATTGGCCGTTAGCTAATAGCTAAGAGCCAATAGCTAATAGCTTTCAATGAACGGACTGCTCACCGACCTGTACGAGCTCACGATGGCCGCCGGTTACTTCGAGACCGGCAAGGCGGATGAGCAGGCCACGTTCGAGTACAGCTTCCGGCGACTGCCGGCGAACCGGAATTTCCTGCTGAGCGCCGGCCTGGCGCAGGTGGTGGATTACCTGCTGAACCTGCGCTTCTGCGGCGAGGAGATCGACTATCTCCGCGGGCTCACGCAGTTCCGCCGCGCGCCGGAGGCGTTTTTCGATTATCTCCACTGCTTCCGTTTTACCGGCGATCTGTTTGCCGTGCCCGAGGGGACGCCGCTGGTGGCGGGCGAGCCGGTGCTGGCCATCCGCGCGCCGATAATCGAGGCGCAAATTCCCGAGACGTACGTGCTCTCGGCCATCGCATTTCAGACATCTATCGCGACGAAGGCGGCGCGGTGCGTGGAGACGGCCCGCGGGCGTGCGGTGATCGAGTTCGGTACGCGCCGCGCGCACACGCCCGAAGCCGGCGTGCTGGGCGCCCGCGCCGCGTACATCGGCGGCTGCGCCGGCACCAGCAACACGCTGGCCGGGTTCCGTTTTGGCATTCCGGTGATGGGCACCGCGGCGCATTCCTGGGTGATGGCCTTCACCTCGGAGACGGAGGCATTCCGCCAGCTTCAGCGCGTGCTGGGCGAGGCGGCGGTGCAGCTTATCGACACCTACGACACGCTCGAAGGGGCGCGCCGGGCCGCCAGCCTGGGTAAGCCCGGGTGGGGCGTGCGGCTCGACAGCGGCGACTTTCTTTCGCTCTCGCGCGAGGTACGCGCGATCCTGGACGGAGCCGGCCTGCGGGACGCGAGGATCATGGCCAGCGGCGATCTCGACGAATACCGCATCCGGGAACTGATGCGCGACGGCGCGCCCATCGACGCCTTCGGCGTGGGGACGCAGCTTGCCACCTCCGCGGACGCGCCCGCCCTGAGCGCCATCTACAAGATGGTGGAGCTGGATATCCAGGGCATTAAGCGCTACACGGCGAAATTCAGCGAGGACAAGGCATCGCTGCCGGGCGTGAAGCAGATCTTCCGGGAGGCCGAGCGCGATGTAGTGGCGCGCGCCGGCGAGTGCGGCAGGGGCGAAGCGCTGCTACGGCCCACCATCCTCCGGGGGCGGCTGGTGGAAGACCTGCCGTCGGTCGAGGACGCGCGGCGGCGCGCGGCGGAATCGCTCGCGCAGCTTCCCGCGCATCTGCGAGAATTGGAAACAGCCGAGCGGGGCTGGCCGGTGTTTCACAGCCGCGAGTTGCGCGAGTTGATCGGCCGGACGCGGCAGAACCTCACTCCATGAGCACCGTTTTTTTCGACATCGATTCGCAGATCGACTTTCTCTATCCCGCGGGCGCGCTCTACGTGCCCGGCGCGGAGCGCATCGTACCGGCCATCGCGCGGCTCAACGGCTTCGCCGCCGGGCACGGCATTCCCGTGGTTTCCACCACCGACGCGCACGGCGAAGACGATCCGGAATTCAAAGTGTGGCCGCACCATTGCGTGGCTGGAACGCTGAGCCAGAGGAAGGCCGAAGCCACGCTGCTGGCCCAGCGGGTGGCGATCCCCAACCGCGAGTGCGACCTGGCGTCGATCGGCGGATCGCAGCAGATCGTGGTCGAGAAGCAGACGGTGGATGTCTTCCTGGCGCCGAACCTGGCGCGCGTGGTGGAGCGGCTGGGCGCGCGGGACTGCGTGGTCTACGGCGTGGTGACGGAGATCTGCGTGCTCTACGCTGTGCGCGGGCTGCTGAAGATGGGACGAAGGGTGACTGTGGTCACGGACGCGGTGGAAACGCTGAAGCGCCAAGATGGGGAGCGCGCGTTGGCCGAGATGCGCGCGGGGGGCGCGAAGCTGGCGAAGGCCGGCGAGATCTACACCGCGTGAGCCGGGCTCCAGCCGGCGTAGTGCCACTCGCGATGGCCGTGCGGGGAGGCGATGCCCACATGGGTCGTTTGAGCGCCTAAGCCGAGGGAAAGCTGCATCCAGGGGCACTGCCGCTCGATGCCGCGGAGAAAGAGCTCGGCGCGCATGCGATCGGCGACGCTGGCGTAATCCAGGTCCACAGCGTTGGCGGTAGGGTGGTCGCCGTTCTTAGCGCCGCCGACCTTGGGATTGAGGTTATAAACCTGGGGCCGCCACCAGTTGCGCACGTAGGCGGGCCTGGCGATGTGCGAGTCGATCTCCTGCGTCAGCAGGGCCAGGGCCGCGCCACGCGGCCACCACGCGCGCGGTGGCAGAAAGTCGACGAAGCCGAGGCGCGCTGCCAGGCCCGGATGGTGCGGGTGAATCATGGCCTCGGCCGAAACCGCTTTCACGCCGCTGGCGGAGAGGTACTCCTGGAATCCGGTCGGCGTGGCGGGGTAGGCCATGGGGTCGGCGAGGATACCGCCGAGTCGCTGGATCGACCGCGCGTAAACGTCCGGGAAAGAAAGGCGGGCTATCGGAGTTGCCTGACATACAGCGATCCCCAGTACCCCGAGGGTAAGTAGAAGATTGGGTGCCAATATGCTTATACTGACGTGCGGCGGGTACGGAACGGTACGGTTTACAGTTCCGCCAGCACGGCGGCGGCGTGGCCTTCGGCCTTGACTTTTCGGTAAATCTTTTCGATTTTTCCGTCAGGGCCGATCACGAAGGTGCTGCGCTCGATGCCCATCACCTTCTTGCCGTACATGTTCTTCTCTTTCAAGACATCGTATGCCTGCGCGGCGATCTTATCTTCATCGGCCAGGAGGGTGAACGGCAGATCGTATTTCTGCTTGAACTTCGCCAGGGCGGGCGGCGCGTCGGGCGAGATTCCGAGGATTGCGGCGCCCTTTTTGGCGAAGGACTTCACCTGCTCGCGAAACTCGCGAGCTTCGGTGGTTCAGCCGGGCGTATCGGCACGCGGAAAGAAATAGAGCACCACGCGCTGGCCCTTGAGGTCCGACAGCCGGAAGTCGGCGCCGGCATCCGTCCGCGCGTGAATCGGGGGGGCGGGATCGCCCGGGTTCAGCATACCTGAGCTCAGCATATTCGATCGGCTCCCAACATTTTCTTCAAAAGCTCGGTTACGGCGGCGACGTTGGCCTGGCCGCGCGTGGCGCGCATCACCTGGCCCACGAGGTAATTCAGCACCGCGGTCTTGCCACCCTTGTACTGCTCGACCTGTTTGGGATTCTTCGCAATCACATCGGCGACGGTGCGCTGCAATTCGTCCGTGTCGCTGATCTGCTTCAAGCCTTCGCGTTCGATGATGGCGGCCGCCGGCTCGCCCGAGGCGAACATTTTGGCGAAAATCTCCTTGGCCATTTTGCCGGAGATTTCGCCGGCGGCGATACGCTTGACGAGGTCGCCGAGGTTCCCGGCGCTGACCGGCGCGTCGGCGATGTCCCTGGCCTCGGTCTTGAGCAGGCCCATGAGATCGCCCATCACCCAATTGGCTGCGGCGCGCGGCTCGCCCGAGACCCGCGCGGCGGTTTCGAAATACTCGCTTGCGGCGCGCGTGGAGGTGAGCACATCGGCGTCGTATTCGCGCAGGCCGAATTCGGAGATGAAGCGCGCGCGCTTGCGCCCCGGCAGTTCGGGCATGGTGGCGCGGATGGCGCTCAGCCACTCATCGGCGATGCGCAAGGGGACGAGATCGGGCTCGGGGAAATAGCGGTAATCGTGGGCGTGCTCCTTGCTGCGCATGCCGGCGGTTTCGCCGGAATCGGGATCGTAGAGGCGGGTTTCCTGCTCGACTGTGCCGCCGGATTCGATCACCGCCACCTGCCGGGCGATTTCGTAATCGAGCGCCTGCTTGAGGAAGCGGAAGGAGTTCAGATTCTTGACTTCCGCCTTGGTGCCGAAAGGCAGGGTGCCGCGCGGGCGCACGGAAACATTGGCGTCGCAGCGGAGGTGGCCCTTTTCCATGTCGCAGGTGGAAACGCCCACGAATTGCAGCACCTGTTTGATTTCGGTTAGCAGGGCGTAGGCTTCGTCGGAACTGCGCAGGTCCGGCTCGGTGACGATTTCGCACAGGGGCGTGCCGCAGCGGTTGAGATCGACGTAGGAGTAACGGGCGGAATCCTTGAAGCCCTCGTGCATGCTCTTGCCGGCGTCGTCTTCCATGTGGATGCGGGTGATGCCGATGCTCTTGCGGACGCCATCGACCACGATTTCGACGCGCCCGTTTTCGGAGAAGGGCTCGTCGTATTGGGAAATCTGGTAGCCCTTGGGGAGGTCTGGATAGAAATAGTTTTTGCGGGCGAAGCGCGAGTGCTGGTGGATTTGGCAGTTGAGCGCCAGCGCCGCCTTGAGGGCCAACTCGACGGCTTCGCGGTTCAGCACCGGCAGGGCGCCCGGGAGGCCAAGGCAGACGGGGCAGACGTTGGTATTCGGCGGCGCGCCGAAGCCGGTGGGGCAGCCGCAAAAGATCTTGGTCGCGGTGGCGAGCTGAACATGAATTTCCAGCCCGATGACCGGCTCGTAGCGCGCAATGGCATCCGCGGAGGCGAGATCGATGGCGGAGGAGGACATGGGAACCTTCATTATAGGCGCATCTCCGGCGGGTCAACGAGGGGTGCCGTCCGGGTGGTGCGGCGGCCGCCTGGAGGACCAGAATTTCAGCCAAGGTAAGAGGAAATTACCACGCTGGTAAGCATCCTGGCCGCAGCTTTGTAACTTGACGGGCCATGCAGGTCAGTAAAGTGACCACGGGACTTACCCAATCAGGTGACGTGTCGATGGTCTATTTAGGCGATTCGCGGTGAGGACCTTCAGCCTTAACAATGAAGTATGGATTCGGTTGAAATCGAGGCCAGTTTCAGGTATATGCCGCGTCGCATGGGGCGGCGGCCGCTTACCACGGCGGCAGCGCCATTCCGCCAGCGCGATCAGTGGCCGTCGGCGGAGATGCAGCAGCGGTTGATCGAGGAGTGCGGGCAAATTCCGGGCGTGCGGCTGCGGCGGAGCCGTATGGCGCCGCCGGACACATGGGCACTCTACCTGCCGGATGGCATCGCTACCGGGCCGCCGGAGGCGTTCATCGATCAGCACGAGTTTTGCCATGTTCACGGGCTGCCCGAGGGCGGACTGCACCTGGTGCTCCCGCATGATATGTTAGCCAGGGTGGTAGACATGGGTTGGGCCGCGCGGCACCCCATCAGGGCTTGCGGCGTGCTCGAAACATTGGCAATGGTATACGCTCCGCGCGATCCTGACGAACTGCGGGTGGCCCTCCATCTTGTGCGGTGTGCCCGCTGGTTCGCCGCGGGCGCACTGGCCAGCGTACCCACGGCTCCGGCTGCGCAGGTGGCATGAGCCGTCTGGCGGGCGTTTTTTATTTCGATTTCCGACCCGTTTTGGCCGCCGGCCCGTTCGCTAATGGAGGAGGTCCGCTGTTCACCGCGCCCGGCGTGGCGATGATCCGCGGCACTGTCTCACCGGCAGGAAATGCGTGCGCTGTGGACGGGCGGCTGGACGATGGCGGCGCGGGCAGCGGGGCAGAATGTCCCGCGGCGACGTTGGCGGCGG
The DNA here is from genome assembly GCA_021787555.1 of Acidobacteriota bacterium. Taxonomy (GTDB): domain Bacteria; phylum Acidobacteriota; class Terriglobia; order Bryobacterales; family Bryobacteraceae; genus JAJYLS01. Next base: position 11,322 of record JAJYLS010000112.1, read on the forward strand.
CCTACGAGCGAAGCGGCGTCGCCGGGTTGCGGCCGCTGGTGGGCGACTGGAGCGCGGCGCTGTGGGACGCGGGCCGGCGCTCGGTGGTACTGGCGAGCGACTACGCGGGTATTCGCCCGCTGTACTTCTGCCGTGAAGCGGGGCGGTTGCTGTGGTCCTCCTCGCTCGCCGAACTGGTGCGCTGGAGCGGCGCCAGCCGGCTCGACGAGCAATACGCCGGCCGGTTTCTGCTGCGCGGCAGCGTGGCGTTCCGCACGCCCTATGCGGGAATCGAGCCGGTCACGCCCGGCGAGGCCGTGGCGATTTCCGCCGAGGGCATTCGCCGCGAGCGCTTCTGGGATGTCCCGGCGGACCGCGATGTCCGCCTGCGCGCGGACGCGGATTACGAAGAGCGGTTGCTGGAACTGTTTCGGGAAGGCGTGGCGGCGCGGGTTCGCGGGCACGCGCGCGTGGCGGCGGAGGTGAGCGGCGGGCTGGATTCGTCTTCCGTGGCTTCGATGGCGGCGCGCCTGGGGACCGATCTCACCACGTTCAGCTATACAGACGCGGAAACGGCCGAGGACAAGTTCTTCAGCCTGGTGGAGCGGTATTGCGGCCGCCCGGCGGTGCACTTACCGCTGAGCGATCTCGCTTTCGCCGCACCGGACCAGACGGGGGGCGCCGCACCCGCATACTGGGAACCGCGCTATCGCGGGCTGGCGGCGCAGCTCAATCGACTGGGCGCCACAGCCCTGCTGACCGGACAGTTCGGCGATTTCGCCATGGGCAATTTGCAGGACGATTCCGACCAGGTGGCGAGGTACCTGCGGCGCGGGCACCTGGGAGCGGCGGGACGGGAGGCGTACGCATGGAGCCAGGCGCTGCGCGTTCCGATTTACCCGATTCTGTGGAGAGCGCTGCGGCTGGCGTTTTCACAATGGACGCCGGGGTTGACGGAGGAGCTTTCACCCGTGATGCTGACCAGCCCGGCCGCATCGGATTCGCTCTCCCCAACGTTGCGCCCGCGGCTCGAACCGCCGGATTCGCGGCGCGAGCTGAGCTGGCGGAGCGCGCCGCCGGAATGCCGGCGACGCTTCCGCGCCCTGGCCGAAATGCTCCAGGCGCGCACGTTGCAGACGCCCGAAGCGCTGCTGCCGTTCGCCTACGCGCATCCGTTCGCGCACCGGCCGCTGGTGGAGTTTGCGATGTCCATTCCGCCGGGCCAACTCTGCCGGCCGGGCGAGCCGCGCCGCCTCATGCGGCGCGCATTCGCCGGATTGCTCCCGGAGCCGGTGCTCAAGCGGAGATCCAAGGGGGATTACGGCCCGGTCTTCCGCCGCGCCCTGGTGCCCATGGCTCACGCCATGCTGCGCGATGTAAAGGGCATCCGGATCGTCGAGATGGGATTCGCGGACCGCGAGAGCCTGGTGGCGAGGCTGGAACGGTATACGCAAGGGCTGGAGTGCAACGAGGCGCAATTGCGGCACATGATCCTGTTTGAGTTTTGGGTGCGGGAGGCGTGGTAGCGGGAATGGCTAAAAGCGGGCGCAGCATTCGATACGGGTGCCGCGGCCGGGCGCGGCATCGAGCGTGAAGACCGCGCCGATTTGCCCGGCGCGCTCGCGCATGGCCCGCAAGCCCAGGTGGCCCGGCTGCTCCCGCAGCAATTTCGGATCGAAGCCGGCGCCATTGTCCTGAACAATCAGGCGGCACTCGCGATCGGAATAGATCAACTGCACAAAGATGCGCGAGCCGCCACTGTGGTTGACCGCGTTGGCGATGGCCTCGCGCCCGATCAGAAACAGGTTGGCCTGGGCTTCATACGCCAGCGGCACCGCGGTTCCGTTCACTTTGAGTTGAAATGCCATGCCGGCGCCGTCGGTGGCTTTCGCTGCCGCTTCCTGGAGCGCCTCGGGAAGAGTTTTGTCCTCGAGGACCGGCAGCCGCATGGTGGAAAGGACGTGGCGCGCTTCCTGCATCACCCGATCGGCGCGATCGAGGGCACCGTCCAGTTTCTGCTTGCTCTCGGCGGGGGAAACGTCGAACTGGCGCGCGGCGGCGTCCAACTGGAAGATCACTCCCATGAACCCCTGGAGCAGCGAGTCGTGGATCTCGCGGCTCATGCGCGCTCGCTCGCGGGCCACCAGTTGAAACCGTGCGGTGAGCCGGCGGAGGCGGAAGCGGTGGACCGCGAGGCCCGACAGCAGAGCGGTGAAGGCGCATACGGCTGCGAACCAGACCGTCTGGTAGAACCTGGGCTCGACGCGGAAATCGACGGCCGCGCCGGCGTTGTTCCAGAGGCCATCGAGGTTCGCCGCCGCGACCTGGAAGCGGTAATTGCCGGGGCCGAGGCTGGCGTAGGTCACCTCGCGGCGGTAGCCGGCATAGGTCCACTGGCGATTCGGCTCCAGACGGTAGCGGAATTCGACGCGCTCGGGAGCCATCAGGCTGATGCCGTTGTAGGCGATGTGGAGTTCGCCGGAGCGGAAGGAAAACGGCGCGCCGCCAGCGGGCAGGGGCTGGCCTTCGAGCGTCAACTGCTCGATGACCACCGGCGGCGGAACCGGATTCGTGCGCAGTTTGGCGGGGTCGACAATCGCCACGCCGGAACTCTCGCAGATCCAGATGCGGCCGTCGGCGGCGGTCGCCATGCGCGGGCTGGGCATGCCGGTGGTGGCCAGCCGGAGACCGTCGGCGGCAGTAAGCGAAAGGAAGTGCAGGGGGCGCGGCGACCCGTCCGGCGCGCTGTCCAGTTCCGCGATGGGGATTCGCAGCAGGGCGGCCGAGGAGAGCACCCACAGGTTTTTGCGATCGTCCTCGACAATCCCGCGGATGAGAGCGCCGGGCAGGCCGTGGCGGCTGTCCCAGACGGTCCACTTGCCATTACGGAAGCGGCCGAGCGCCGGGCCGATACCCGCCCAGATCTGCCCCGCGGAGTCCTGGAAGATGGCGTAGACCGGCCCCGCGTGGGGGCTGTAGCGGCAGGTTCCAGATGGCTTGACGGCCATGAGGCCGGCGCGATACGAGCCCAGCCAGACCGCGCCATCGCGGGCGGCGGCGACGCGGACCAACGCCGGAAAATCCGGTGTAGGAACGTGCTCGACGGCGCCGCGCTCGACGCGAAAGAGGCCGCGGTTCTCGTCGGCCAGCCACACGACCCCGCCCTGGCCGCCGATTGCATCCACCCATTGCAGCGGCTTTCCGCCGGGGGCGTTGACCGCGACGAACCGGCCATGAACGAGGCGCATCACACCGCGCCGCGTGGCCACCCAGAGCGCGCCGGATTGATCCGCGAAGAGCGCGGTGACGAAGGCGGCCGGAAGAAATTTGGCGATTGCGCCGCCCTGCACGCGGCTGATTCCGATGCCGGCGATACCCACCCAGACCGATCCGTCGGGCGCGGCGGCGACGGCGCTGGTCAGGTCACCCGAAAGGCCGTCGGCGGTGGAGAGATGCACCGCGCGCGGGTCGCGGAAGCGGTCGATGCCGCCATCGGTGGCCACCCAGAGATCACCTTCGCGGTCTTCGAGCAGCGCCGGAACGATGTTGCCGGAGAGGCCGTCGCGCTTGGTGAAGCGTTCCACGCGTCCGTCCTGAAGACGGAGCAGGCTGCCGTTGGTTCCCGCCCAGAGATTGCCGGATTCGTCGCGGAGCAGCGCACCCCAGACGGAGTTTTTCCTATTTCGAGGGGCGTGTCCGGGCGCGGCGGGCTCTCCGGGAGACTGCGGCAGGAACTGCCCGGCGGCGAGGATGAGGCGGCCGTCGAAAGGCTGCATGGCAGCGGCGGCGTCCGGCCGGCAGGCGGCCGGGCGTCCGGGCGACCAGCGGCAGACTTCCGACCACAGGACCAGCGAGAGGTCCGCGCCTTCGCCGGCCCGCAGGATGCCGTAGACCGGGGCGGCGGGCAGACCGTCCGCGGGACCGAAGCGGTGCAAGGTGCCATCCGCGGCGAGCGCCGCGAGAGCGCTGGTGTCCCCTCTCGCGTCGCGGCCGAGGGCCAGCACCCACAATCCGCCGCCGGGCCTTGCCAGAATCGAGATGATCTTCCCGCCCAGGGTGCGATCCAGCGCCGGATAACGATGCAGCTTGCCGTTCTGGAAACGGCTCACCGACGAGGAGGAGCTGATCCACAGGCCGTCGCGCCTGGACCACGCCACATGGCAGAGATCGTCCTCCGGCAGACTCTCGCCCGCCGGAGGCGTCCAGTGGAAGAACGTTTTGCCGTCGAAGCGATAGAGGCCCCGGGCGGTGGCCAGCCAGAGATAGCCCTGGCCATCCTGGGCGAGCGCATTGACCGTGGGCAAGGCAGCGCCGTGCGCCTCGGTCCAGGAGGTGTGGAGGTACTGCCGGACCGGCAGGGTGGGATTCAGCGCCGCCAATTCCGCCGGCAACAGGAGCAGAAGCAGCCAGGGGCGGATCGGGCGGCGGCATTGGGCCATTCGCACGAGCGCTTTCCTTAGTTAATGCGGTCTATACGATGATCCCTCAAAAAGGGTAAGGCGTGCCTATCGGTTCAGATATCGGAGAAACGGTGCAACGGGCGTACCTTTGAAAATTGGTGAAAACGCCCGATGATCTGGCCCATCAGGAAAGCCGGTCCGGCCCGCAACGTTGGCGACGCGCCGGGCTATTCGATATCGCCCGAGGTGACGGCATCGCCGCATGCGCGCGGAATCGTGTTTCTGCACAGGACCAGAGGGGCGGTTTTTGCCTCGAACGGCATTGGGGCGAGGATCTGGCGTGGTAGCGGAGAGGGAAAGAGTATCGAGCGGATCGCTGCGGAAATCAGCCGCGAGTTCGGAGTCCCGGGACCGGTGGCCGAGCGCGACGCGCGGGAGTTCCTGGGGGAACTGGAAACCGCCGGCATCCTGGTTCGGAACCCTGCGGGCGCGGGTGCGTAGGGCAGCGCTTTGCTGCGAGGTTTTGGGGGAACTGATTCGGTACGACCTGCTGTTTCGCGCGCGCGGCTTCGACGGAGTGCGCGGGGCGATGGGCGCGGAGGGGCGCTGTCCGCGAGAGGGGCAGGACGTTTCCGCGGTATGCCGCGCGGTGGCCTGCGTGAGCTCGTTTTACTGGAAACCGCTGCTGTGCTTGCAGCGGTCGGTGGTGACGGCGCGAATGCTGCGCGCCCAAGGCATTCAGGCGGACGT
>JAJYLS010000113.1 GCA_021787555.1 Acidobacteriota bacterium
GAAAGCCGTGACCACCAGTCCGGCGCTGGACACGGTCTTTTATCGTGAAGGCGCGGGCATGGGGATCACGCTCAAGAAGCGCTGAAGCCGCGCTATCCCAGCAGCCGGTCCAGATTGAAGGCCGCGCTGATCAGCGCCAGATGCGTCAGCGCCTGCGGGAAGTTGCCGAGCAGTTCACCTTTGGAACTGATCTCCTCGGAGAACAGGCCCAGGTGGTTGGCATACGAAAGCAGCTTCTCGAACAGCAACTGCGCCTCTTCCAGGTCCCCCGCGCGCGCCATGGCCTCCACCAGCCAGAAGGAGCACGCGCTGAAAAACCCTTCGCTCCCCGGAAGGCCGTCGCGCGCGGCTTTGCCGATTTCGTAGCGGCGCACGAGGCTGTCGGCCGACAACTCCTTGCGAATCCTCGCGATGGTCGCCACCATCCGCGGATCTTTGGGCGAAACGAACCGCATCAGCGGCATCATCAGCAGGCTGGCATCCAGCGCGTCGGAGCCGAAATATTGGGTGAACGCGTCCTCCCGCCCGTTCCAGGATTTCTCCATGATGTCCAGGTAGATGCGGTTGCGCTCGGTGAGCCACGACATCCCCTGCGAGGGAAACGAGCGCTTGCGCGCCAGCCGCAGCCCGCGGTCCAGCGCCACCCAGCATTGCAGCTTGGAGTAGGTGAAGTCGCGCCGTCCGCCGCGCACTTCCCAGATGCTCTGGTCCGGCTGGCGCCAATTCGTCACCAGCCAGTCGAGCATGCGCTCGACCTGTATCCACATCTCGTACGAAAGCGGCGTGCCGTACTTGTCGTAGAGGTAAATGGAGTCCATCAACTCGCCGTAAATATCGAGCTGCAAGTGGCCCGCGGCGGCATTGCCGATACGCACTGGCCGCGACCCGCGATAGCCCTCCAGGTGGTCCAGGATCTCCTCGGGAACATCGTGGCCGCCGTTGATGCGGTAGAGCACGTTCAGCGGCCCGTCTTCAGGATCGTCCTCCTTGGCGCGCGCCTGGATGAAGTTGGCGAACGCGCCGGCTTCCTCCGTGTAGCCCAGGCGCATCAGCGCGTAAACACTGAATGCGGCGTCGCGTACCCAGGTGTAGCGGTAGTCCCAGTTGCGCACACCGCCCACCTCTTCCGGCAGGCTGGTGGTGGGCGCCGCCACGATGGCGCCGCTCGGCAGATACGTGAGCAGCTTCAGCACCAGCGCCGCGCGCGTCACCATTTCCCGCCACCGGCCGTGATACTGGCCCTGGGCCGTCCAGGCCCGCCAGAAGCGCACCGTCTCGTTCAGCAGCGCCGTGCCGTCGATATTCTCCTCCGCGGTGGAGGCGTCCGCCCGCCCGGCGCGGTGGCGCAGCACGAAGGCCGCCTCTTCGCCGTCCTTGAGCTCGAATTCCGCCGCTACCCCCGCGCCGTCACGCTCCAGCCTGTGCGGCCCTTTCAAGACAAATTGCTGCTCCCGCGCGGCGAAGATCGCGTGCTTGGCGCCCGGCCCGAGGTGAACCTCGTGCGGCTGCCGCCCGTAATCGAATGCCGGCAGGCACTCCAGCCGAAACCGGATCGGACCGCGCATCGCCTTCGCAATGCGCACGATCTGCCGTGCGCTCTGCTCGGTCTCGCCGCCCGCCTCCCGCCCGATGGGCATGAAGTCGATGACTTCCGACATGCCCGCATCGCTGAAAAACCTCGTGATGAGCACGTTGGTATTTGGCAGGTACATCTGCTTGACCGCGAACTCACCGGCAGGTGCAATGGAAAACGCACCGCCTTTGCGCTCGTCGAGGATCCCCGCGAACACGCTCGGGGAATCGAAATCGGGCAGGCAGCACCAGTCGATCGACCCGTTCTTCCCCACCAGCGCGACGGTGCGCAAATCGCCGACGATGCCGTAATCCTCGATCGGCTGATAGCTCATCGCCAACCGCTCATTGTTCGCTGTAGCTCCAGAGCAGGCCGCCGTCCACCACGATCGTCGTCCCAGTGATGTACGAAGCTTCGTCCGACGCGAGGAACGATACCACGGATGCCACCTCGTCCGGCTGGCCCATGCGCCCCATCGGAATGTTGGCCAGCAGCGGCTTGAGCAGCTTCGGATCGCTCAGCAGCGTGCGATTGATCGGCGTCGCAATCGCGCCCGGTGCCACATTGTTCACCCGGATGCCGCAGGATGCCAGCTCGATCGCCAGGTTGCGCATCATCATCTTCAGCCCGCCCTTCGCCATGCAGTAGGCCGTGAAATGCGGAAACGGCAGATCTTCGTGCACCGAGCTGATGTTGATCACCGAGCCGGGACGCCTGGCGGCCACGCGTTGGCGCACGAACGCCTGCGTCAGGAAGAACGGCGCGCTCAGGTCCACTGCGATCTGCGCCTGGTATTGCTCCGGCGTAATATCGAGAAACGGCGCGCGCTTCTCGATGCCGGCATTATTTACCAGGATGTCGATCTCGCTCAGCGCGGTGATGGCTTCCTCCATCAGCCGTTGCGCCTGCGCCACGTTGGAGATGTCCGCACGCAGCGCAGCCGAGTGGCGGCCCATGGCTTCGATTTGTGCGCGTATGCCCTCGGCTTCGTCCTGATCGTCGAGGTAGTTCACCACCACGTCCGCGCCGTCGGCCGCCAGCCGCAGCGCGATGGCCGCTCCGATGCCGCGCCCCGCGCCCGTCACCAGCGCATTCCTGCCTTCCAGCTTCATACCTTGAGGGTACCCTGAAGCCGCTATCCGCCTAGCTGATCCACCGTGCTAATCCGTACGCAGCCGCGGAGGCCAGCCCGCCGATCACTGTGGTCTGCAATCCGCCGCGCCATGGCGAAATACCGGTGAGGCGCCCCTTGACGAATCCGAACAGGAACAGCGCCCCCAGCGTCAGCACCACCGATACCGACAGCGCCGAATGAAGCTGCGCCATCGCCATGTACGGCGCCAGCGGCACGAGTCCGCCGAGGATATACGAAATGGCAATGGTCACCGCGCTGTTGCGGGCGCGCTTGGGATCCGGCTCATCGAATCCCAGCTCGAAACGCATCATGAAATCGACCCAGCGCTTCCGGTCCGCCGCGATGGCTGCCACCACAGGCGCGATTTGGTGCTCCGGCATCCCGTAGCCGCGAAATACATCGGCCACTTCCTCGCGCTCTTTGTCCGGCAGTTCGACGGTCTCGCGGTACTCGCGCTCGCGCTCGGAGAAATAATGATCGCGGTCGGTGCGCGCCGCCAGGTATCCGCCCAGCCCCATGGCGATCGAGCCCGCGGCGATTTCCGCCAGGCCGGCGATCACCACGATATCGGTTCGGGTGACGGTTCCCGAGAGCCCGGCGGCCAGGGCAAACGGCACGGTCAGCCCGTCGGACATCCCGATGACCACATCGCGCACCATCTCCGATGCTGCGAAATGCTTCTCCACATGCGGCGTTGCAGGCATAGATTTTACATGATCGCACGATGTTGTGCGCCGAGGCACAGTTTTGCCCAGTGATACCTCAATGAAATGGCTCCAACTCGGGACGGTCAACATAGTAATCCCTGAATCGCTGCCAGCCACGTTCTGGTATCGAGCGAAAGAGGAGGAGACAAACGATGAGGCACCTATTGCTGTTTGGCGCGGCCCTGGTTGCTGTGGCTGCGATTCTGATCACTCCGGGTTTCCGGCTGCGCGCGCAGGGTCCACATCGGCGGCAATATCAATCTCGCGAAGTAGCTCTGCTTCACCACTCCACCGGCTTGCCCGGCTCGAGCGCCCAAACGTCGGTTTCCAGGTCTTCGACCGGCTCGCGCATTTGCTCCGGACGGCCGGTGAGCGCCGGGAATGTACCGAAATGCATCGGCACGACTTTCCGTACGCGCAGCAGCTTGCAGGCCATGGCCGCTTCCACCGGGCCCATGGTGAAGTGGTCGCCGATGGGAAGAAATGCCAGCTCCGGGTGATAGATCTGCTCGATGAGGTGCATGTCCGAGAAGACGCTGGTGTCGCCCGCGAAATACAGCGCGCGCCCGTCGGCGAAACGCAGCACATAGCCGGCGGCCTCGCCGCCGTAGATGATCTTGCCGTCGTCCAAAATTCCGCAGCTATGGATCGCGTGCGTCATGGTGACGGTCACCTCGCCGGCTTTTTGCGACCCGCCCTTGTTCATCGGGCGCGTGTTCTTCACGCCCTTGGACTCCAGCCAGGCGCACGTCTCAAAAATCCCGATCACTTCCGGCGAGAATTTCTTCGCCAGCGGCACCGCGTCGTTGATGTGGTCAAAATGCGCGTGCGTGATGCAGATCGTATCCACGCGCTGAATTTCAAAACCTTTCGGATACTGGGGATTGCCATCCGTCCAGGGGTCCATCAGGATGACCTGCCCAGAGGGAAGCCGGAACTGAAATGTCCCATGCCCCAACCAGGTGATTTGCATAAAGCAGCTAAACTCCTGAAAATAAAATTTCTTTGATGAAACCGAGAGTCCGTGTACAATTGGTGTCCAGCGTAGGATGGGTGCTCAAACATGCTCCAAGCCCAACGACGCCACACCAAGAAGTGTAACCGAGACCAAAAAAGGAAGCACGAGAAGAACCCGAACGAGCCGCTGAAACTTTCGCCCGAGGAACTCAAGAGGTGCAACTGTCCGCTCCGGGTCGTCGGCGTGGATATTCGAGGACAGTTCCACCGGGAGTCGCTGGACACCTGTGATCTGTCTTTGTCATGGTAGACCTCACGATGCGACGGCGGCTACTCCGGTGAGTTCGTGTGATACACTGGTACTGTTGCCACGTTTCATACCTCCAGGCCGCATTATACCGGAACTCAAAAACAAAATAGCGTCTTGATGTTTGCGTTTCCCCTCTTCTCCTTTTGTTCGCTTTTCAGGCCGGATTGTATTAAACTTCGGTGATGCAGCGAACTGGCAGCATTACGATCAATGGCGTAAACGACCCGGAGCTTATCGAGATCCTAAAGGTCAAAGAATCGCGCAGCAACTCCCACATGTACATGCCCTCGCGCTCCCGGGATTTACCGCTTTGGGCCAGAATGGTTACGGTGCAGGGCCACCTGGAATGGCTTGGGCGACACGCCCACCGGCCATCTGCACATTCTTTTCCGCGCAAGCATTGGCGCATCCGTCGATGGTGATGCAGACGTGGCTCTGCACGGCCTTGACCGCGTCCGGATTGGTGGAGCTAAGATTGACCGGCTGGTCCCAGGACCAGGAACTGCTTCTGGATGCCACGGCGTATGCCGACAGCGTCAAACGAAGGGCCGAGGAGGAATAGGAGAAAGGAACACATGACGAATGAGGCTTTGAAGAGTGCTGTGCTAGTAGTCCCGTGCAGCGGGATCGGCAAAGTGCACGGCCTGATCAGCCGGGAAGCCACCTGCCTGGTTTCGGCTGCTTTGAAAGCCTCCGGCGAGGCGTTGGAAGCGACACTCAGTTTGGGGCCAAAAGGCTTGACTTTGGCCCAGGGCATCGTCGATGAACTGGTCCGCAATCTCAGCGCGCCCGCGTTCCTGAACCGCCTGTTGGGCGTTTGCCGTCAAGTCACGGCATTTCTTACATCCAGTTCCTAAAATCTGAATTTTCGATGGTTCTTCCTTTTTCATTAAGTTCCATTGCTGTTCGTCAAACTTTTTGTTCACGGCAGACCGTGGCGGTCTCACAGCGCCCGCCAAAGTACCAGCGGTTGATCCAGAGCGCGGCATTCACCAGCGAAATCAGGACGGGCACCTCCACCAGAGGACCGATGACGGCCGCAAATGCCGCTCCGCTGTTGATCCCGAATGTCGCGATGGCTACTGCGATGGCAAGCTCAAAGTTGTTCGAGGCCGAGGTGAAGGAGAGGGTCGCCGCTTCCGGATAAGTCGCACCCACTCGCTCGCTCATCCAGAACGACACGAAGAACATGACCACGAAATAAACCCCGAGCGGGATGGCAACGCGGGTCACGTCCAGCGGCAACCGGACGATCATCTGGCCTTTCAGCGAGAACATCACCACAATGGTGAACAGGAGGGCGACCAGCGTAATCGGGCTGACTTTGGGTATGAAGCGCCTCTGGTACCACTCCTTGCTCTTGATTCGGACCAGCGTGAAACGCGTTGTGATGCCGGCAATGAAGGGAATCCCCAGGTACACGAACACGCTCGCGGCGATCTCCCGCATCGAAATATCCACGCGGACCACCCTCATGCCGAGCCAGCCGGGCAAGACTGCGAGAAAGAAGTACGCGTACACCGAGAAGAACAGCACCTGGAAGACGGAATTCAAAGCCACCAGACCGGCTGCGTATTCCGGATCGCCACGCGCCAGATCGTTCCACACAATCACCATAGCGATGCAGCGCGCCAGCCCGATCATGATCAGGCCCGTCATGTATTCCGGCTTGTCGCGTAGAAACGTGACCGCGAGGCCGAACATCAGCAGCGGCCCGACAATCCAATTCTGTACCAGGGAGAGAACCAGCACCTTGCGGTGGCGAAAGACGCGTCCCAACTCCTCGTATTTCACCTTCGCCAGCGGCGGGTACATCATCAGGATCAGGCCAATGGCGATGGGGACGGAAGTCGTGCCGGCGTTAAAGCGGTTCAGGAACGGCACGATGCCGGGGAATAGACAGCCGAAAGCCACGCCGGCAGCCATGGCGGTGAAGACCCACAGCGTCAGGTAACGGTCCAGGAAGGAAAGTTTGGAGGCGGTCGATTGATTCATGGCGGTCTGAGGTCAGCCCTCGCGAGATAAGCCCTCAACGGAGGTTCACGAGTTCCCACTGCTCCTTCACATTGGTTTCGATAACCTCACCGACGCAGTCGAAGAACCTTAGAACGCAGGGCATTTTGAGACGGTAGTACACCTGCAGCCCGCGCTTCTCGTCCTGGATCATCCCAGCGCCCTTAAGCACAGACAGGTGCTTCGAGACCGTGGACATGTCCGCTCCGATCATCTCTCGCAATTGGCAGACGCATAGTTCTTTGTGCGCGAGTTGCTCGACGATCAGCAGCCGGGATGGGTGAGCTAATGCTTTGAAAACATTGGCCCGCATCGTCAGGCGGGCCTGCGTCTTGGCATCCATCACCCCTAGCGTATCACTATTTAGCCAAATTGCCAAATATGGGCGTCTGCAGAGCAACGGCGAGACGCCTGTCCGCGCCAGCCAGCCGCGAAGCGGCGGGTGGCGCGATCCTCCCGGGCAAAACTCCCCCCGCTCGCCCAGTCGTATACTGGCCATACGGAACCAAACATGAACCGCCGAGAATGGATGACCCTGACCGCCTCGGGCCTCGCCATGACCCCGTCAAGCGCCCAGCCAACCCCGCCGGACCTGCCCGGCGCCCCCGCCGTCTTGCCCCTCGATCAATTTCAGCCCAGGAGCATGCTGCACCTTCCCGAAACCCACGTGCCGCGCTCCCGCTTCCCGCTAATCGATTTTCATACCCACATCACCAGCAGCACCGCCGACCCCGCCAAAATCCGCTTCAGCATGGATGCCGCCACTTGCCTCCCCGTCATGGATCGCAAAAACATTCGCACCATGGTCGATGTGACCGGCGGTTACGGCGCCGGCCTCCGCCAGGCTTTGGCGAAGCTGTCCGAAGCGCATCCCGGCCGTTTCGTTGTCTTTACCGAGCCCGCCTGGGACAAAGCTTCCGATCCCGGTTATCCCCAACTCCAGGCCGACCTCATTCACGACGCCCACACGGCCGGTGCCAAAGGCCTCAAGGTCTTGAAAACCCTCGGCCTGTTCCTGCGCGAAAAGGGCACCCACCAACTCGTCCGCATCGACGATCCGCGGTTCGACCCAATGTGGGAAGCGGCCAGCTCTCTCCGCATGCCCGTGGCCATCCATACCTCCGATCCCGAGGCCTTCTTCCTCCCCATAGATCGCTTCAACGAGCGTTGGGAGGAATTGCACGCGCATCCCAACTGGTCCTTCTACGGCCGCGATTACCCCTCCAACCGCGAGTTGCAGGAGGCCCGCCGCCGCGTCATGCGGCGCCACCCCCGCACCCAGTTCGTGTGCCTCCACGTCGCCGATTCCGAGGATTTGGCCTATGTCTCCGAATGCCTTGACAGCCACCCCAATATGCACGTGGATATCGCCGCCCGCATCGGCGAATTGGGGCGCCAGCCGCGTACCGCGCGCAAATTCTTCGACAAATACCAGGACCGCATCCTCTTCGGCACGGATGCCAGCCCCAGCCCCAGTACGCCCCAGCAGTTCTTCGGCGATAGCCTCTACGAGATCTACTACCGCTTTCTCGAAACCGAAGACGAGTATTTCGACTATGCGCCCGCGCCGGTTCCTCCCCAGGGCCGCTGGTGCATCTACGGCATCGGTCTCCCGGAACCCGTGCTCCGCAAAGTGTACGCCGAAAATGCCGCACGCCTGATCGGTATCGCTTGACCCGGCGCGTGCGCCTTCACCCGGTCACGCGTGGAAAAATAGGAGTGACGCCTTTCGTGCTCGCCAGTAGCGCTCTCCGCTCTTCGGCGCTCAGCGGCGTCAGGCTGGGCGCCGCGGCCAGAGCGATGCGAAACAGCCGTTCGTCACCGGGTGGAATCGCCGCGGTGATGTCTTCTGACAACGTAAACCGCAGCGCCTTCCGCGCCACTTCCGGGTCTTCGATCGGATGATACCAGCACTTCGGATAGGTGTGCCGCTCGCCTTGTTTCCACGTGGTGTGCGCCATGGCCTTGAGCGCCAGCCGCGCCACACCCTTTTCTTTCGCCTTGGCCAGGATCTGCGGCCCGAAATGCCCCTGCGCGTAGTTCACGTAGTTCACCGGAAAAAGCACCGAATCGAAGCGGTACTGATCCATAAGCGCCAGGGCGGCTTCGGTGTCGTGCGCCGAGAAACCCAGGTACCGCACCTTGCCTTCCTGGCGCGCCTTCAGGAACATCTCCCCCGCGCCTCCGGGCGCCAGAATCTGCTCCACGTCTTTCATGCTCGCAACCGCGTGGAACTGGTACAGATCGAAATGGTCCGTCCGCAACCGCTTCAGCGACTGCTCCAACTGCTGGCGCGCGCCCGCCCCGTCCCGCCGTTCGCATTTGCACGCCAGGAAGACGTTCCGGCGGTGCGGCTCGAGCGCCGGCCCGAGTTTCTCCTCTGCCTCGCCCTTTCCGTAGGAAGGCGCCACGTCGAAATAGTTGATGCCCTTCGCCACGGCGTCCGCCACCGTGCGGTCGGCCTCTTGCTGCGCCATCCCCATCACAACAATTCCGCCGAAGCCGATCACCGAAAGGCTCACTTCCTTGTTGTAGGGGCGCTTGGGAATCGCCGCTTCCGCTCGCAGGCCGGGCACCGCACCCGAGCAGACGACACTGGCTTTCAGAAAATTGCGCCGGTCCATTGCCTCACCTCCACTCCAATTATCATAGCCCCTACCTCACGAGCGTCTTCCCTGTGGTTTCTCCGCCTCCAGCACCTGCCGATTCGCGATCGCGTGGCGCTGTCCCATACCCGCAAACATTTCTGTGAAATTTCGGGGCTCGTACAACTATATCTTTGGAGGACCGGGGATGCGAGGTCTGTGAACATCCACACGCCGGCTCACCACCGCTCCGCCGTGTACAGTTTCAATTGTATGCGAAATTACTCCTGGACTCATCTGCAACCGCCTCAGAACACAACACTTGCCCATTCCGAAGGTTATCTGCTGAAATTGTGTGCAAAATGTAACGAACCCATTAAAAGACAAGCGATGCAGCCTCGAAATCGATTGATTTCAACAAGGTTTTCCACAGCACGGTTGAAAACTCCGCGAAGCGCCGGCAAATCGGACCCCAACAGTCCAAACAGGCCACGCGTGACCCGCGCAACTCCCCTGGCCCGTCCTTCTGGCTTGCGCGCCGGGGCTTGCACTACACCGGCGCCTCGGGGACCAAACTTCCGTACCTTGCCGGTGCTAAAGTGGGAGGTCCGTGAGGAGAATTGCACTCATAGCGGCGCTCTCGACCGTCAGTCTGGCGGCGCAGACCGCCAACCCCGAAAAACTGGCGCCCTATTACCCCACTCCGGAAACCATCATCGAGAAAATGCTCCAACTAGGCGGCCTCAAACCCGGCGAGAAGATGTTCGACCTCGGCTCCGGCGATGGCCGCATCATCATCCTGGCCGCGCGCAAGTTCCATGCCGACGCTGTGGGCGTCGAACTGGACCCCGATCTCTATCGGGAAAGCCTGGAAGCAATCCGCAAGCTGGGTCTCCAACAAACGGCCCACATTATCCACGGCGATCTGCTAAAGCAGGATTACAGCTCTGCCGATCTGATTACCGTATACTTGTTTCCGGAGGCCATCGATAGCAAAGTGCAGCCATTGCTCGATCGCCAGTTGAAGAAAGGTGCGCGCGTGGTCTCCCACGACTTCCCCTTCCGTAACTGGACGCCGGATAAGGTCGTGGACATCGCCGACGATGGCCAGGGCCGCAGCCATACGCTTTTTCTTTACCGGAAGTGATCCGTGAAAGTGCCTCCCATCCACGGCTGGCGGCGCTACCTCTCCTGGACGCGTGCGCTGCTCGTCGCCCTGGTCTTCGTGCTCGCGTTCCTGAGGCCCTTGCCTCTGGCCCCCATCTTTCAGGGGCTAACCGGTGTATTCCTGGTCTTCAGCCTCGTGCTGGCCCTGCGCTCCAAAGGGCAGCACGGTCTGCTGGGCGCACTGGCGCTCTTCGCAGACACGGCCTACTTCCTGATCCTGGTGTTCTTCGGCACCTCGTTCCTGCTCTGGCTCTCCGCCGGCTTCTTCCTCTATGTTCTGGCCAGCGCCGTGGCTTTCCACGGCCCCGCCGAGACGTTCGTAGTCTCCGGGATCTGCATCGCCGGTTGCTCGGCGCTGCCCGGCGGCACGCTGCGCGAAACCGATCCCATGGTGATCGTGTCCGGCATCGTGGCCTGTGGTTGCGCCGTGATGCGGCGGCGCCAGGAGACGCGCGCGTCCAGCCTTTCGGAACAACTTCTGGAAGCCCGGCAGGCTGCCGAAAAGGCCCGCGAAGCCGAACGCCTGCGCATCGCCTCGGATTTTCACGACGGCCCGCTGCAAAGCTTCATCAGCCTCCAGATGCGCCTGGAGATCCTGCGCAAGCTGTTGGAGCGCGATTTCAACGCCGGCATGCAGGACCTCCAGCAGTTGCAGGTGCTCGCGCAATCCCAGGTGCGCGACCTGCGTACGTTCCTCCACAGCATGCGCCCCGTGGACGTCGATGGCGCCAACCTCATCGACAGCGCCCGCCGCGCCGCCGAATCCTTCCAGAAGGAGAGCGGCATCCCGGTGACCTTCATGGGAACCACCCAGCCCGTGGGCCTGCCCCCGGAGATGAGTTCCGATGTTTTGAAGATTCTCCGCGAGGCACTGCACAACGTGCAGAAACATGCGGCAGCCACGCGCGTCGCCGTGGCCATGGAAAAGACCGACCGCGGCCTGGAAATTTCCATCGACGACAACGGCCGCGGCTTCAACTTCGCCGGCACCTATTCGCTCGACGAAATGGAACTCCTGCGCCTCGGTCCAGCCAGCCTCAAACGCCGCGCGCGCTCGCTCAACGCTGAACTCACGGTGGAATCTCGTCCCGGCCGCGGCGCCGGTCTGAAATTCCGCATTCCACTGCAATAAATGGATTCACCACAGAGGCACGGAGACACGGAGAAATTCTTTTGTTTTTCTCCGTGTCTCTGTGTCTCCGTGGTGGGTTTAATTCTCACCGGCTGCGGCCGCTATGCCGATTTTTCGCTTCCCCGCCAACCCGGCGGCGATCCGCACATGACCTTCACCTTCGAACCTCGCCCCCAGCCCGTCCTTCCGCGCGAGCGTGAAAAGGACGTCCTCAACCCCTCCGTCGCTGGGGATACGATGTACTACTCCGCGTTCGACGGCCGCACCTGGCGCACCGCGCGAGCCACGTCGGACGACGGCCTCCACTGGCGAAAATCCGGAATCGTTCTCTCGCCCGACCCGCATACCTGGGAGGGCTCCTACATCGCCGCCAATGGCTCCGCGATCCAATACCGCGGCGGCATCTGGTATTGGTACGTCGCCGGCGCACGCAACCGGCCGCGCATCGGCCTGATGCGCACCCGCCACCCGGTGCTCGATCCCGGTCCTTACATGAGCTGGGATGAGCGCGGCGTCGCCGATCCTTACATCATCCGCATCGAGCCATATTTTTATATGTACTATCTCGGCCAGGACCGCGCCGGAAGGCAGCGCATCGGCCTTGCGCGCTCCACCGACGGCATCCATTGGGAAAAACTGCGCTCGAATCCTATCCTCGAATTGAGCGATGAAGGCTTCGACGAAAACGGACTCGGCGAGCCGGCCGTGTGGAGTTCCAACGGTTACTATTGGATGCTCTACACCGGCCGCGATCGCTCCGAGATGCGTCGTCTCGGCATCGCCCGCTCGACCGACGGCGTCCACTGGACCCGACTCGCCGCCGTGTACAGCGGAACCGAAGCGTGGGATTCTAAAGTTATCTGCGATCCGACGGTCGAGATGGCCCACGGCGAGGTCCGCGTCTGGTTCGGCGGTGGGGATGTCGCCCGGCCCGACGAGAACCTCGACGGCCAGATCGGCTACGGCGTCCTGCGGAAGGTGCGGCAATGAACATCGGGATCACCTGCTATCCGACATACGGCGGCAGTGGAATCGTGGCCACCGAACTCGGCCTCGAGCTGGCCAACCGCGGCCACGAGGTCCACTTCATCACCTACGCCAATCCTATCCGGCTCGACCCCGGCATCCCGCGCATCCACTACCACGAGGTCGAGGTCTCGACCTATCCGCTGTTCCAATATCCGCCGTACTCCCTGGCACTGGCATCGTGCATGGCGGAGGTGGCCGAAGACTACGCCCTCGATCTGCTCCACGTCCACTACGCCATTCCGCATTCCATCGCGGCGCTCCTCGCCCAGCAGATGCTGGCCGGAGTCCGCCGCCTGCCCTTCATCACCACGCTGCACGGCACCGACATCACCCTGGTAGGGGTGGATCGCTCCTATTTTCCGATCACCAAGTTTTCCATCGAGAAATCCAACGGCATCACCTCGGTCAGCGAGTACCTGCGGCGGCGCACGGTCGAGGTCTTCGGCGTTTCCGGCGAGATCCGCGTCATCCACAATTTCGTCAACTGCGATCTCTACCATCCCGACGATGAAAAAAAAGGCGCGGCGGACTACGCCCCTCCGGACGAGAAGCTGCTGATTCATCTTTCCAATTTCCGGCCGGTGAAGCGCGTGATCGACTGCATCCGCATCCTCGCGGAAGTGCGCAAACGTGCCCCGGCGCATCTGCTGATGGTGGGGGATGGCCCGGAGCGCGGGCCGGCCGAACACCTTTGCCGCGAACTCGGGCTGGAGCGGCACGTCTCCTTTCTCGGCAAGCAGAACCACGTCGAGCGGCTTATTCCGCTGGCGCACGTGCTGCTGATGCCCAGCGAGCTCGAATCCTTCGGCCTGGTGGCGCTGGAAGCCATGGCCTGCGGCGTGGTTCCGGTGGCGACACGCGTCGGCGGCGTGCCGGAGCTGATCACCGATGGCGAGGACGGGTTCCTCGAAGCCGCCGGCGATACCGCCGCCATGGCCGCGCGCGTGGTGACGCTGCTCACCGACGACCAACTGCATTACCGCATGGCCAAGGCCGGCCGCTGGAACGCCGCCGAGCGCTTCTGCTCGGAAAAGACCATCCCCGAATACGAGCGATACTACGAGCAGGTGATGGGCTCATGAAAAAACTCGTCATTGCCCTGCTTCTGTGCGGCGCCGCCCTGGCCGCGCCGCTGCATGTTCACGAAAACGGCTTCGAGGCCGGCGCGGACGGCCGGCCCTCCGGCTGGACGGTTTGGAGCGCGCGTGCGGAATCCGCTCCGCGCACGTTCGTCGATCCGCTGCGTTACCACACACTGCCGGGCTCGCTCGCCATCTCGGGCAACAGCAACGTGGCCGAGCACGGCGGATGGGAGCGGCGCATCGCGGCCATCGAGCCCGGGGCGTGGTACCGCTTCACGGCGTACTATCGCGCCGAAGCCGTGCCGTGCGAAACCTGGCAGATCGTCGCGCGCCTCGACTGGCGCGCCGCCAATGGACGCCGCGCCGGATACCCCGATTACGTCTACCGCGCGGCGCGCCAGGGCGATTGGACGAAACTCTGGACCGAGGCGCAGGCGCCCGCCGATGCCGCCAGCGTGGTGTTGCAGCTCTACCTTTCCAACGCACCCGCCGGCACGGTGTGGTGGGACGATATCTCGCTTGACCAGATTCCCGATCCGGGTCCGCGCAAAGTGACCATCGCCTCGCTCAACCTGCGGCCGCAGAATACACACTCGGCCGAGGAGAACGTCGGCAAGTTCATTCAGGCGATCGAAAGCGCCGTGCCGCAGAAGACCGACGTTATCCTGCTGCCCGAAGGCATCACGGTCGTGGGCAACGGCAAGCATTACGCCGACATAGCGGAGCCCATTCCGGGGCCCACCACGGCACGGCTCGGCGAGGTGGCGCGGCGGCGCTCCACCTATATCGTCGCGGGAATTTACGAGCGCGAAGGGCCGGCGATTTACAATACCGCCGTGCTCGTTGACCGCGCCGGAAACGTGGCGGGGAAATATCGCAAGGTCTACCTGCCGCGCGAGGAAGTGGAAGGCGGGCTGACACCCGGCAGCGATTTCCCGGTCTTCCGCACGGACTTCGGAACCGTGGGGATGATGATCTGTTACGACGTTTTCTATCCCGATCCGGCACGGGCGCTGGCTTCCAAAGGTGCGGAGGTCGTCCTGATGCCGATATGGGGCGGCGACGAAACCCTGGCCAAGGCGCGCGCCATCGAGAACAAAGTCTTCCTGGTTGCTTCGGGGTACGACCATCCGACTTACATCATGGACCCCATGGGCGAGCGGTTATCGGTGGCGCACGAACGCGGCCAGGCGGCGGTGGCCACGGTCGATCTGAACAAACGCTATATCGAAAAATTTCTCGGCGACATGCACAGCCGGCGCATGAAGGAGTTACGGCTGGATGTGAAGCCGCCGCTGCCGGGATTCGGCCATTAGCGAATGCCGCGCCGTCTGCTGCTTTTCGCCGCAACCACGGGCTACCAGATCCGTGTTTTCGCCGATACGGCGCGGCGTTTGGGAATCGAACTCACGCTGGCCACCGACCGCTGCCACGTCCTGGACGATCCGTGGCGCGATCGTGCCATTCCGGTGCGCTTCGACCGCTTAGCGGAATCCATCCAGGCATTGCGCGGGATACGGTTCGACGGAATCGCGGCCGTGGGTGACCGGCCGGCGCTGCTGGCGGCGGAGGCGGCCGAAGCGCTCGGGATCCAGTTTCATCCGGCGGCGGCGGCGCGCGCCTGCTGCGATAAATTTGTGGCGCGGCAGCTCTATTGGACCGCGGGGCTGCGAGTGCCGCAATTCTTCCTTACGGAGAACGAGGAGGACGCCCGCCGCGCGCCGTACCCCTGCGTGCTGAAGCCCACGGGCCTGAGCGCCAGCCGCGGCGTGATCCGCGCCAACGATGCGGGGCAATTCGTCGCGGCCTTCCGGCGTATCGGCGCGATGGGTGAGAGCCGATTGCACGTCGAGAGCTACATTCCCGGTGCGGAATTTGCCATCGAGGCGCTCATGACGCATGGCGCGTTTCGGCCGCTGGCGATTTTCGATAAGCCCGATCCGCTGGAAGGCCCCTTCTTCGAGGAGACGATCTACGTGACGCCTTCGCGGCAGCCGGCGGCGGTGCAGAGAGCGCTGCTGGAGACGGCGGCCGAAGGGGCGCGCGCGCTCGGGTTGCGGCACGGTCCGGTACACGCCGAACTGCGCTACAACGAGCAGGGGGCGTGGATTCTCGAAATGCACGCGCGTCCTATCGGCGGGCTGTGCGCCAGGACACTGCGATTCGCGTCGCAGCCGCTGGAGGATCTGATCCTGCGGCACGCCGTGGGCGAAGACATTGGCGGCGCGCGGCCCGATGGACCGGCATCCGGCGTGATGATGATTCCGATTCCGAGAGGCGGCATCTACCGCTCCGTGGAAGGACAGGAGCGCGCGGCGGCGGTGGAGGGCATCGAGGACGTGATCGTTACGGCGAAGCCGGGGCAGATGCTGCTGCCGCTTCCGGAAGGGGCGACGTACCTGGGATTCATCTTCGCGCGCGGCGGCTCGGCGGCGGCGGTCGAGGGCGCTCTGCGGCGCGCGCACGCGGAACTGCGCTTCGAGATCGCGACGGCGCTGCCGACGCTGAAAGTGCAGGGCTAAAAGCTGGTAGCTTATTCTCATGCACGTTTCTGAAATCGACACTCCGGCGCTCCTGGTGGACCTGGACATTCTCGAGCGGAACCTGTGCCGCGTGGCGGCCTATACCAAGGAGCACGGACTGCGGCTCCGGCCGCACACCAAGACGCACAAGTCCACGCGCGTGGGCAAGCGGCAGCTCGAATCCGGAG
>JAJYLS010000450.1 GCA_021787555.1 Acidobacteriota bacterium
CGCGAAAGCGGCGCATCAGTGCGAAAGCCCTGCGGCCCGCAAACGCTAATTCCAGTCAGGCAGGGAACCCTGCACTTTCCTTAAAGAGAAGATGCCATGAGCTTATCACGACGCGAATTCCTGCAGATGCTGGCGGTGGCGGGCACGGCCGGACTGGCGCTGCCCGGCTGCAGCAGCGAAGGCTGGGTGAAGGGGAACCGGCCGGCCACAGACCTCTACGACGTGCCGCCGTTCGGCAACGTCAGCCTGCTGCACTTCACCGACACGCATGCCCAGCTGCTTCCCGTCTATTTCCGGGAACCCAATGAGAACATCGGCGTCGGATCGCACACCAACAAACCGCCGCACCTGGTGGGCGAGAAGTTCCTCGAGTTCTATGGAGTCGCACCGGGAACCCGCCCGGCTTATTCGTTCACCTATCTGGATTTCGTCGAAGCCGCGCGCCGCTACGGCAAGGTCGGTGGATTTGCCCACCTCGCCACCCTCATCAAGAAACTGCGCGACCAGCGTACCGGCCGCAACCTGCTGCTCGACGGCGGCGACACCTGGCAGGGCTCCGCGACATCGCTGTGGACCCAGGGACAGGACATGGTGGACGCGCAGAAGCTGCTGGGCGTGGACATTACGACCGGGCACTGGGAATTCACCTACGGCGCCGAGCGCGTCATGCACGTCGTCAACAACGACTTCAAGCAGTCCCATATAGAATTCCTCGCCCAGAACGTTTTCGACGACACCTGGGGCGATCCGATCTTCAAGCCCTATGTCATACGCGAACTCAACGGCGTGCCGGTGGCGGTGATCGGCCAGGCGTTCCCGTATACCCCGATCGCCCATCCCCGCTACCTGTTCCCGGACTGGACCTTCGGGATCCATGATCACCACCTGCAGAAGATGGCCGACAAGGCGCGCGCCGAAGGCGCGCAGGTGGTCGTGGTGCTTTCGCACAACGGCATGGACGTGGATCTCAAGATGGCCACGCGCGTGCGCGGCGTGGACGTGATACTCGGCGGACACACCCACGATGCGGTACCGGCCCCGGTCATCGTCCCCAATGCCGGCGGCAAGACGCTGGTCATCAATTCCGGATCGAACACCAAGTTCCTTTCGGTCCTCGATCTGGAGGTGAAGGGCGGCAAGATCACCGATTACCGCTACAAGCTGCTGCCGCTGTTCGCCGATCTGATCGAGCCGGACGCCGCCATGGCCGCCCACATCGAACATGCGCGGGCGCCGTTCAAGGAAAAACTGGAAGAGAAGCTGGCCGTCACGGACAGCCTGCTCTACCGGCGCGGCAACTTCAACGGCACCTTCGATCAGCTCATCGTCGACGCCATGCGCGCGGTGCAGGATGCGCCGATCGCCATGTCACCCGGCTTCCGCTGGGGGACGACCCTGCTGCCGGGCGATACGATCGACATGGAGCACCTGATGGATCAGAGTGCGATCACCTATCCGAACGTCACCCTGAGCGAGATGACCGGCACGCAGCTCAAGCAGTATCTGGAGGCGGTCGCCGACAACCTGTTCAACCCCGACCCCTACCTGCAGATGGGCGGCGACATGGTGCGCACCGGCGGACTCCGCTACACCATAGATCCCATGCGCAAAGTGGGCCGGCGCATTTCCGACATGGAGGTCAACGGCGTCGCGGTGAGCGCGAACAAGCGCTACAAAGTGGCGGGCTGGGCCAGCGTGGCGAAGCCGCTCAAGACCCGGCCGGTCTGGGAGATCGTCGCCGAGTACCTGCGCAGCAAGAAGACCGTGAGCATCGACCGGCCCAATACGCCGGTGCTCAAGGGCATCGCCGGCAACGAGGGTTACGCGCCGATCTAGAATCGCGGCCGCATTCCCTGCGGCACCTCCCGGCGAGCCCGTCTGCGCCTTCACGGGCGGCGGCGTTCGCCGGGGGCGCACCGGACGGTTGGTCCGGATCCGGGCGCACTCCGCGCTCGCGGCCATCGCCAGGGGTGATAGAGGGGATCCTGGTGCACATCAGATCCGTGAAATCGACGGGAGGTTCGGCAATGAAGTCCGCACACGATTCGGCATCGAGCCCCAAGCCCTCGCCCGCAACGAGGTAACCTGCCTCCTCGG
This sequence comes from Acidobacteriota bacterium, assembly GCA_021787555.1. Classification (GTDB taxonomy): domain Bacteria; phylum Acidobacteriota; class Terriglobia; order Bryobacterales; family Bryobacteraceae; genus JAJYLS01. The sequence continues at coordinate 2,098 of JAJYLS010000450.1, forward strand.
CTTCAAGGATGCTGACGCCCTCCGGGATCGAACAGCTTCGGCAGAAGGGCAGGGAAGCGCGCGTCCCGGCGCGCAAGGCATCTCGCACGGAAACGTCCTGAACGAACCCGGTACGCCCCCCCGGACTATGACCAATTTGCCCCCCAAGCCACCGCAGAGCAACACGCCTTCGGAACCGCTGCGCTCCGAGACCTTGAGCGCACCACCGAACACGACTCTCGACGGGGATCTGGTGACCGCCTACGACCTGTACTTCGTGGATCAGGCATACCGGCGCAGTTCCGGGAACAAGGTCGTGTCTCTCTGCTGGGCCAGAGTGCAGAAACGCCCGCAGACCTAGCCACGCCTGCACAGGCCTATCGCGACCCGCGCTTTGAAACATTCCGGTTTTTCTGCACCGAAGGCGGCAAGATCGTTGCCGAGACCGCAGTAACAAGCCGCCTGGCAGGGCGTGACGTCCGTTCGATCACCATGTCTCGCATCATGATCGATCCCCGGCCGCCTGTTCAGACTCCCGTCCCGCTGGAATCACGCCCCCGCCCAGACTCATACCCCATTGGACAATGCTTTGGCTGGTCAAGCGCAGAAATGCTAACGTAGCGTACCATGACCGACGCGGCGGTTGCCGGGTTCGGGCGGTCGCCGCGCCAGCCCCGGCGGGCTGTTTTCCGGCCCGTGAATCGATCCGATATCCCATCACGCAATCACAGGACGACATCACCATGAAACTGTATCTGGGTATCGCACCACTCGCTTCGCTGATTGCTGGCGTGCTGATCCTGTTCATGCCCCGGCTGCTGAATTACATCGTCGCGGTGTACCTGATCATCATCGGTTTGATCGGCATCTTCGGCACCGGCGCCGTACGCCTGTAGATCCCCAGCCGTCGCAGGAGATCCGGTCGTGTTCCCGCCAGCCGGTTCCTGCGCGACGCCGGGTATCCGGCTCCTCATCCGGCTGTGCACGGGCCGTGCAGCAGGCATCGGGGATTCTATTCGGGACCGCTAGGGGTGCGTCGCCACCGGGAAGGGACCGTCGCGAAGCGGCCAGCTCCGCAGCGGCCGATAGTACGCCCTGTCGGCGCGGGTCTGCGATTCGGCAAGAACGAATTCCTCCACCGGCCAGCGGACCGGGGCGATGGCCAGCGCGCCGGGATTGCGCGCAAGCTTGCGTGCCACCGTGAGGTGCGCGGCGTA
>JAJYLS010000451.1:0-895 GCA_021787555.1 Acidobacteriota bacterium
CTGGAAAGGGGAGCCCCTGGTCAGCTTCGAGACGGTCGTCAACATGATCAGCGCCACGAAGACAAACCAGGGGTTACGAATCAAAGCAGTCCTGGATAGAAGACGCTACGAAACTGGAGTAAAGATCAGCAAGGAACAGATGAAGACGTTGAACCTCCAGCCGCATCAGCAGAATCCGGAATGGAATTACTCGCTCCTCCCGCGTCCCGGTCAATCCGAATACTCCGAATAGTAAAACTTATTTTGCGGCAATCCCTAAGGTGCGAAATCCGGCTTCCTCAGTCCTCATAAACCGCGAGGATGTTCTCCGGCGGCACATCAGGCTGAAATAAGTGGGCCGGACCAAGGATGTACCCGCCATCCCGCCCCAATATGTCACAGTAACGCCGTGCCTCCGCCTGAACCTGGTCAGCCGAGCCTAGCGGCAGCAGATGCTGCATATCGATACCACCGTGAAAGCATAAGCGGCTGCCGAAATCGGCCTTCAACCTTTCGGGCAGCATTTCGCTCCTCACAGGCTGGATGGGATCCAGCACGTCCACGCCCAGCCCAATCAACTCGGAAATGAACGGCCGGATATACCCGCAGCTATGATAGAGCACCTTTCCGCCCAGACGGTGAATGCAGTCCACCATTTCCTTCAGGTACGGTGCAACGAATTCACGGAACATGGGAATCGAGATGAGCGGCTTGCTCTGGCTGCCCAGATCGCTGATTAACAGGTACAGATCGATGCGTCCCTTGCTGGCCTCGGCAGCCCGCGTGTAATCCTCCTTATAGAAATCCGTGAAGATGCGGCAGAGGTAGTGTGCCCAGTCGGGGCGCTCTATCATGTCCACAAACATGTCTTCCCATCCGCGCACGAGCGCGGGGCGCTGCCAGATATCGGCGAACC
>JAJYLS010000451.1:905-3292 GCA_021787555.1 Acidobacteriota bacterium
GGAGTGCGTAGTCATTCCAGCGGCGGCACTGCTCGACCAGGGGTGCATGATCGATACAATCCGGCGAGGGCCACTCGAACTGCGTCAACTCCGTATACGTCAACGGACCGGCAAGCGCCCCGCGCACGTCTTCGCGCAGCGGACCCCACGGTGTCTGGCGGTACGTGTAGCGCTCCCCCCAGAAGTTCTGGTGAATGCCGTTCTCCAGCACGCGTTCGGTTGGATCGCGGACCTCGAGATGGCGCACGTCGATACCCAGATCGTTCAGCACCCGCTCGCGGTCCGCGTGTCCAAGGTACTCCAGCAGACGGTTCCAGGCCGGTTCTTCCGCCCAGAAATCGCGAGGCGTGCGATCGGGTGTACCGTGGGCGAGCGCGATCGAGACCCTCTCTCGCGGTGTCATTGGCGGCCTTCCGGGCGATTATGTAAAGCTCCAGCCTTTGCGGAAGGTCGGCTTGAGGTACTTGTCGGCTTCGGCGTTGTTGGTGATGCGCATCTTCACCGGGTCCCATTCGACTTTGCCCGCGACCCGCAACGCGATCACCCCCAGCAGCATCCATTCGACGAACGGGCTGGCAATGCTTAAGTTCGAGCAGGCCGGGTCGCCGCCTTTGCAGGCGCGGATCCAGTCGCGGTAGTGGCCGGGCGAGCGCGTGAGCAGTTTCGGCGGGAAATCGTAGTCCGCCATCCGCTCGACCGGGATGAGGCGCGTGTTTTCGCCGTAGGTGCCGGTGGTGATCATGCCCTTATCGCCGATGAACAGGCTGCCGTCAGGCTTGGGCATGTGGGGCGCATGCTCCTGCCAGCGCTGCCTGGCCGCCAGCCATTCCTGATAATTGAAGACGCGACCGACGTATGGCCCGGCTGGTTCCACAACCCGTCCTCCGGCTCCCCGGTCTCGCGACATGGGCCGCAAGTTGGGAAGGTCGCCGAGCAGTTCGCCCTCGGGCACGCCCGGAATCCTGGGAGTTTCCGACAGGCCGTCATGCCAGAAGACTTTCACGGGAGGCATGGAGCCGCGCGCCGGGAAGTCGAACCGGAGGGTGGATTTCTTGGGGAAGCCGAAGGGGCTCGTACCCTCCTGGCGGACGCATTCGACGCTCGTGGGCGAGCCCAGCCTCAGCGCCATGTTAGGAGCGCCCAGGATATGGCAAGCCATATCGCCCAGCGCGCCGCAGCCGAAATCGTAAAAGGCGCGCCAGTTGAGCGGCTGGTAAAAGCCATTGGTCTGGTTGGCGTATTGCGGTCCCCCATGGGTGTATGGGCGCCAGTTGGCGATGCCCAGCCAGAGGTCCCAATCGAGCGTTGGCGGGACAGGCTCCTCGGGCGGAATCCCGGTGAGGCCCTGCGGCCAGATGGGGCGGTCCGTCCAGGCGTGCACTTCCGTAACGTTGCCGATGGCGCCGGACCAGATCATCTCCGCGCACTGCCGCGTGCCTTCATTGGAATAGCCCTGGTTGCCCATTTGGGTGGCCACGTTGTACCTGGCGGCGGCATCGGCGAGTTGGCGCGCTTCCCAAACCGTGCGCGTCAGCGGCTTTTGCACATAGACGTGCTTGCCGCGCTCCATGCAATGCATGGCCGTGGTGGCGTGCATGAAATCCGGCACCGTGCAGATCACGGCGTCGATGTTGGCATTCTCCTTGTCCAACATCTTGCGGAAATCCTTGTACTTGGGCTGCTTGGGAAATTCATCGTAGATGCGCGAGGCCTGCTTATCGTCCACGTCGCACAAGGCCACGATGTTCTCCGTTAACGCGCAGGCATGAATATCGCTGTACGCCTTACCGCCGGCGCCGATGGAAGCGATATTCAGCTTCTCATTGGGCGACTTGTAGCCCAGGAGTTTGAGCGAAGGAGTGCTGCCGAATCCTCCCGCGGGGACAGCCCCGGCGAGCAGGGTACCGAAAAAGAAGTGTCGTCTCGATATGCCGTTTCGTTCCATCTCCATCACCTCAGGGTGTGCAATACAAATATACGTCCTTTTCGCACAGCCTCAGGGGCGTTCGATACGAATTTCCAAAACACGTGATGACCTCAACGTAATTCCGCGAGGTCTTTAGCCAGAGGGAGCATGGCGACCGCGAGCACCAGGATCGCCAGGCCGCCATACATATACCTGGGCGATGCCCCAACCGGCGCCGCACCCGGCGGCGATGGCGACCGGACCGGCACCCGCTTCAGCATAGACAGACCCGAGCGACGGCACGGTGAGGAATGCGAGCAACGGCGGGAAAACGACCAGCGCGAAAATGCTCCAGATGAGCCAGGTATTTTCCCAAGCCCACTTCCTTGTGAACTTCATGGGCAGCGCGAAGCTGCCGTTCATGGCACCCGCCAAGACGAGGAGAAGCAGGGGCAGCATCATTGGTTCTCTCAGATCGGAA
>JAJYLS010000452.1:0-2119 GCA_021787555.1 Acidobacteriota bacterium
GCCATAACTCGAGCATGTGCCCACGGCCATGACGAACTGCGCCCGCTTCGCCAGGCCCGCGACCAGATCCTTTTTCGGCTTGGAGTCGAAGGTGTCATACATGCCGGTGCCTCCCGGCCCCCGGATCACCGCTCCTTCGACGCAGAGGAAATCGAGCGGCCGGTCTCCGGAAAGAATTTCTTCGAGCAACCGCCGGTGATGTGTGGGGCTTCCATTGGAGAGCGATGGGTGCCAAAGGACTTCGATATCAAGGAGCCGGAGCAGTTCGGTGAAGTCCGGCGACTCCATGCTGAGCATAGCCACGCTGTCCCCGCCGCAGCTTCCGCATTGGAGCCAATAAAGAGACCTGGGCATTCCCCTCCTAACGCAACTTAGGATTTTCCGCCCTCATTGTACATCCAGGGTTGCGATAGCCCTCGGCACAATGGGACTGCGGAAGGCGTGCTTGCGGCTAGGCTCGAGAGCCGCAAGCTTGGAGTGCGGCTAGCTCTTGGGGACCGATACGGTGATGTTGCGGAACTTGAGGCCGCCGGTGTGGTCGCCCTGAATATAGAACGGTCCGGGTTCGCCCTCGTTTGCATCGAGCGCGCCTCCGGTGATGCCGTCGATCACTTTATGGTCAATGACTGTCACGCCGTCGCGCACCACCGACACCGTCCGCCCGACCAGGGTGACGTCAAAGGTCTCCCAGGTTCCGGGGTGGCGCGGTAATTCCTTTGGCGTGATGCGGCCGTAAATGGAACCGATGCGGCGCTCGGGTGGGTTGTTGGCGAGCGGCTCGTATTCCAACTGCACTTCGTACCGGCCGCGGAGATAGAAGCCGCTGTTGGCGTCGTCCGGGCAGTTCACTTCGAAATGGACCTTGAAGTCAGTGAACGAGCGAGTCGTTCGGAGGTTGTCGCCGTGAGCCGTATTTACGAGGTCGCCGTTTTGGACGACCCAATGGCTGTTGGCGGGATTGCCAATCGGTTCCCAGCCATCGAGGTTCTTGCCGTTAAACAGCGGTTCGGACGCGGTCCACGCTTTGGGCGCCGGACGATCGAGTTTCGGGGCGCGCACCCCAACGATCGGCGTCGATTCACTGCCATGCTTCATGACGCCGGTCAGCTTGTCGCCGTGGGCTTCGAGTTCCCAGGTGTCGGCCGGGCGATTCCGGTTCGGGTTCGCCTCCTCGACCGTGAGGATTAGCCTGCCGCCCTCGATCTTTACTTCGTCTTGCTTCAATTGGCGGACGTTGCCGCCGGTCGGTTGATACCAGACATCGAGCGCGCCGCCCTTTTCGCTGATTCCGAGCCAGGAGGCGCGGTGGAATCCGGGAGCAAGGTTGAAATCCCAATGCCCAACAAATGAACTTCCTTGCGGCCGGGCATACCCACCGGCAATCGACACGCACACAACAAGTGCGCCAAGCAGGATCTTTCTCATAGCTGGCAGTTTACTACTACAGGCAATTCCGAATCAGGAATTCGGTGGAAACCGAACCGCGGCAGCGGCGCATTTGGAGCAAGATTCACCTATGTCTTCGAACTTCTCCCTCGCGCCGCTGTAATCGATTCGAGCCTTGCCCGCAGCGTTTGTTTCAATGGCGCAATGCTGGTGTCGCTCGCCAGATTGTGCAGCTCGCGTGGGTCCTTCGCGTAATCGTACATTTCTTCCCCCTTGGCGCCTTCGTTCCAGAAGGTGTAGCGATAGCGCTCCGTCCGGATCGAGTAGCCTCGCACCTGCGGTGCGGCAGGCGGGTGAACCTGCGTGACCGCCGGATGGTCCCAGCGCGCGTTTGGGTTCTTGAGCAGCGGCATCAGGCTTCGCCCGTGTAGATAGGTCGGCCGCTGCAAGCCACAGAGTTCCGCCACCGTGGGATATATGTCGATGTGCTCGGTAGTCCGCAGGCAGCCTTGGCCGCGCGCTTCCACACCCGCCCCCCCGATCATCAGGGGCACGCGCGCTGCCGGCTCGAATAGCGTCTGCTTCATCCACTGGCCGTGCTCACCCAGGTTGTAGCCGTGGTCTGCCCAGAACACCAGCGTCGTGTTGCGCGCCAGATCCAGACGATGAAGTGCGTCGAGCAACCGGCCGATCTGAGCATCGAGGAAACTGATGCTGGCGAAGTAGGCCCGGA
>JAJYLS010000452.1:2129-3292 GCA_021787555.1 Acidobacteriota bacterium
GGCGTTGGGGCACCGTCATGTTCCAGTTGGCCGGCTGGGTGAAATACGCGAAGTCCGGTGCGATCTTCATTTCGCTTTCTTCGAACGGCGGCGCCTGGATGCGGTCGATGGGATATAGATCGAAGTACTTGCTCGGCACGATCCACGGGCAATGCGGCTTGTAGAAGCCCGCTCCCAGGAACCAAGGCTCATTGCGATGCCTTTCCATCATCGCGATCACCGCGTCCGCGACCATATAGTCCGTGTGCTGATCGTCGCCGGCTTCCGATGGGTGAAACGCGATTGTCGAGCCGAGGTTGTGCCGCTCTGGCGTGTAGCAGGTGACCTCCGGCTCTTCCTTCGTGTGATCCACTCCGGCGGGATTCACCACTTCCTGCCAGCTTGCCGGATCGTCCAACCCGCTCGTGCCGATCTGCCCCGGGTTGCCGTAATGATAGATCTTGCCCACACGCGCCACGAAGTATCCGTTCTTCTCGAACAACTGCGGCAGCGCCACCGTGTCGGGTATCGCTTCGCGAAACCGAGTGCGGTTGTCATAGACCCTGGTGGTGTCCGGCGCCACGCCGGTCATCAGAGAGCTGCGCGACGGATTGCAGAGGGGATATTGACAGTAATGATGGTCGAACCGGACGCTCGCCGCGGCCAGGCGATCGAAATTGGGCGAATGTACAACCGGGTTTCCGTAGCAACGCAAGCGGTTGCTCAAATCGTCCGACGCGATAAACAGGACGTTGCGCCTGGCGGGCGGCGCCGCCTTGATCATCGGAGCGGTTACCCCGCTCATTGCAGCGCCCAGAAACTGGCGGCGGGAGGTGCGTGGAGTCGCGTGGTTCGGGTTCGGCATTTCATGATTATCCGCCCAGGGCAACGCTATGATGGGCACACGCCGGATGGAACCCGTCGACTCCCGGTCCGCACCGGACCTCAAGATCGTGCTGTTTCGCTCGCTCTTCCGGGGACGCGACGACGTCTATCCGCGCCGATTCGAAAGCCGGCGGACAGGGAATTCCGGATACGCTCCCGCATGCGGGAACGAGTGGGTTCCCGGCATCTGCGAGAAACCGCGAATCAAGTGCGCAGATTGCCCGCACCGCCGGTTCCTGGCGGTCACCGATGACGTGATCAGGTGGCACCTATCGGGTCGTGACGATACCGGACAACCT
>JAJYLS010000453.1 GCA_021787555.1 Acidobacteriota bacterium
CGACGTCTCGCTTTCCACCAGCGGCGGCGTGCCGGTCACTTCCACCGCCTGGTTGATCGTGCCCACTAGCAGCGCAAAGTCCAACCGCAGCACCTGGTCCACTTGCAGCACCACATTTTGCCGCACCACCGGCTGAAAGCCGGTCTTCTGCACCGCGACCCGGTACGTGCCCGGTTTCAGCAGCGGCACGGTGTAAAGTCCGTCCGCATTGGTCTCGACCTTGCGGCTGATTCCCGTGTCCACATTGGTCACGGTCACCGCTGCCGCCGGTACGTTCGCGCCCGACGGATCGGATACCCGCCCGGTGACCTGCGCCGTTTGCGCCAGCGCCACTTGGGCGCACGTCAAGAAGAGAAGTGTGACTAAACCCCTATCTTTCATAGTGATTATAGTATATACCTGCTGTTCGGGCTAACCATCACGTAAGAACGGGAGATCACGTAAAAAAAACAAAAATAGGAGATCGCACGCCGCTCAAAGCTGATAGCTGACAGCCAACAGCTCAAAACTGAAACCGCACCAGCGCTTCGAGCGCCCTTGGCGCGCCCGTCTGCAAAATCGGCGATAGCCCGCTCCCCGGGCTCCCGCTCCCTAGCATCAGGTTCAGCATCGAAATCGATTGCCCGAAAATCGGGCTGTTGAGGTACTTCACCGGATCCGCGAAATTCGGATGGTTCAACGCATTGTACGCCGCGATACGCACCAGGATCCGCGCTCGGTCGCGCAGCCGGAACTCCCGCCGCACCGCCAGGTCCATCTGCCACATCCCGAAGCCGCCAATCGCGTTCCGTCCCAGCGTCCCTTGTTCCGGCGGCGCCAGCATCCGGAACGCCGCCGGATTGAGCACCCGCCCGCCCGGCGCATCGCCGTTCGCCACCCACAGCGGCTGCCCCGGCACCAGGTCCGGCCGGAATGCGTTCGCCAGCCCGATGCCCAGGTACTCCTCGCTGTCCAGCACCGTGATTGGAAATCCGCTGCGCGCGCGTCCCACCGCCTCCAGCCACCAGCCGCGCAGCCCGCGCACCGCCGGCAACTGGTAGCTCGCCGAAGCCGTCAGCGAATGCCGCAGATCGAAATCCGACGCCGCCCGGTCGCTCGGCCCCGCCGCGCCCCACATCAGAAATGCATCGCTCGAATCGTTGTCGATCGAGTGCGACCACGTGTACGATGCCATCGCCTGCAATCCGCGCGCTATCCGCCGGTGGTATTGCACCTCGAGCGCGTGAAAATTGGAGAAGCCGTCGTTGGTGGTCAGCGCCACCATCGACGTCGGGCTGCTCCCCGCGCCGCCCAGTTCGCGCAGCAGCAGGTGGCGCCCGCTCGCCCCCGCGTATCCCACCGACACCATGTCGCTCGCGCTCAATGCCCGTTCCACCGTGGCGTTCCATTCCGCCACCGCCGGCAGCCGCAGGTTGGGCAGAAATCCGAATGTCAGTTGCGTGTTGAACGGTGCGTGCATCTCGCTGGTGAATTGCATGGCGGCGTCCAGCGGGCCGCCGTTCAGCACGTCCGTGGCGATGCTCAGGCTGGAATCGTAGTACAATCCGGCGCCTGCCCGCAGCACCGTCCGCCCGTCGCCCGTCAGCCGGTATGCCACGGCCGCGCGCGGCGCGAGATTGCGGTACGAATCCGGCCACAGCGGCTTCTGCTGGTCTAGAAATACCGTATTGGTGCCGTAATCCAGGAAATACGCGCCTCCCTGCGGCACCGGCGCCGGGCTGAATTCCCACCGCAGCCCGCCCGTGATCGACAGCCGCCGCGTCGCCTGCCATGTCTCCTGCGCCCACAGCGAAACATCGTCCGCCTCCACCGAATCGCGCACCGCCGGCGATTGCGCGATCCACAAATTCCGCGCATCCGCCAGTTCGCCCACGTTGTCCGCGATCACCCCCAGCGATCCCGTCGGATCGCGCCGCACCGCCAGGATGCGCCGGTAATCCGCCCCCAGTTCCACGCGGTGCTTTCCGTGCGACCACACCCCCGTCTGCACCACCTCGAACTGCCGCTGCCGCCGCTGGCCCTCCGCGCCCGAAATAAGCTGTCCCACGTCCGCGATGGAAAACCGAACCAGGTAATTACACCCGGCTGCCGCGCCGTGCACGAATTCGGCCGTCAGCGTCTGGAACGCGCACGCATCCGGCTGCACCCACACCGAATCCGCCGTCGAGATGGATTCGTTGATTCGGCTGTCCAGCACCAGCCCCGCCCCCGGCCGCGCATTCAAGCCCAGCGTGAGGCTTTGCGACCGAAGGTCCAGCCGGTTGATCGCCAGCGTTCCGAATTCGTTGTTCGACGGTGAATCGCTGTACCGCGCGAAAAGCGACGCCCGCCCGCCGATCGCCTGGTCCAGCCGGAACGCGCCCGCGTCCAACCCAGCCGGCCGGACCGCACGCCCCGTCCATTCCCCCACGTTGCCGCTCACCGCTCCCGCGGGCGGCGGAAAAAAATTCAGTACCGGCTGGAGCCACTCCGCAGCCCCCTGGCGCGCCACCACCGACGGCACCGCCTGCTCCCACACCTCCGGCTGCCGCAGCGCCATGTGCTCGTACGAGGCGAAAAAAAAGGTGCGGTCGCGCTTCAGCGGCCCGCCCAACGTTTGCGACCCGTCTTGAATCCGCAGCGGCAGCCGCCCGTATCCCGCCTGGTTGGCGAACCAATCGTTCGCCCCGGTCGCCTCGTTGCGGATCCTGTAGCTCGTCGCGCCGTGAAACTCGTTCGATCCCGACCGGCTCGTCAACGACACCGTCGCCCCCGGCAGCCTCCCGAATTCCGCCGTCGCCGTCGAGGTGAACACCCTGAATTCTTCGATCGAATCCAGCGGAATCAGCGAATCCAGGCTGCCGAACGCGCTCACCGCCGGCAGCACCCCGCCCGGCGACTGCGCCGGCACGCCCCCAGCCGCCAGCCCCGTGTTGGCGCTCACCCCGTCGATGAGAAACGAGTTGGCGTTCGGCCGCTGCCCCGTCGCGCTGAATTGTCCCGCTTCCCCGCGCGTCGCGGGAGTCACGTTCGTCGCCGGCGCCAACTCCAGCAGCGTCAGCAGCCCGCGCCCGTTGAGTGGCATCCGTTCCAGTTCGTCGCGGCTCACGCTCGCTCCCGTGGCCGCATCGTCCCGGGAGTCGCCGCTTGCGCCCGGATCTTCCGCTCCGTAGACCGTGACGTTCTCTTCGATGCTTCCCACCGGCAGCACAAAATCGGCCCGCGTGGGCGCTGCCACTGCCACCCGCACCCCGAACCACACCATCGTGCGAAAACCCGGCTTCCGCACCGTGACTTTGTAAAGTCCCGGCA
>JAJYLS010000454.1 GCA_021787555.1 Acidobacteriota bacterium
CAGAGATCGCGAAGCAGGAAGATCCCACGCGCCCCACCGCCATTGCCGAAATGCCCAATGCCAATTTCGGCTGCACGGATATCGACGGCCGCAACCAATATTTCCGCGGCCGCTCGCTTTACAACCTGGCTCCCACTCTCGATGCCCTCGAAGCCGGCCATCCCAGGCTTCCGACGATCATTTCTGAATATGGCGCGCCCAACACCCAGCGCGCGAATTTCGGCAACGCCCACGACAACACGGAGGAGTACATCGCCTTCAACCACGAGCAATACGTGCGCGAGTATGAGCGCCGCCCGTGGATCGCCGGCTACACCATCTGGACCGCCTTCGATTACGCTCGCGGCAATCCCCACGAAGGCATCATGGACGAAGCCCGTTATCCCAAGGACGTTTATTATTTCTACCAGTCCCAATGGTCGGCCGAGCCCATGCTCAAAATCCGCTCCAGCGCCCATTGGAATTTTCCCGTCAACCGGTATATGGACTCGCGCGTGGACGATACGCATGACGTCATAGTGGACTCAAATTGCGATTCGGTCGAGCTGTTTGTGAACGGCCGATCCCAGGGCGTGAAGAAGGGAGCCGGACCCTTCGCCTGGAGACAGGTCGCGTTTGTGCCGGGTGTGCTGCGCGCCGTTGGCCGGAGAGGCAGCGTCATTGTGGAAGACGTTCGCGAGACGGCCGGCGATCCCGCGCGCGTGGCGCTCACAGCCGACGTGGACGAAGTGGCGGCTGATGGCGCCGACGTGGCTTTTCTCACCGCCCGGCTGGTCGACGCGCAGGACCGGCTGGAGGCGAACTCCTATGGTCCAGTGACATTCAGTGTGGAGGGCTGCGGCGAGCTGGTTAGTCCTCCCGTGCAAGAATTCCTCGGCGGAATCGCCACTCTCGGCGTGGTGCGCGCTCCGGCGGTGCCGTGCAAAATCCGCGTGACCGCCGCGTTCGGCGAGCGCACAGCCGGGGATGGGAAATACCAGAGCGGCATCGCGTTGGGAGCGGTGGTCATCGGGGCGGTTACGAGCAAATCTTCCACCGATCATGAATGAATCAGGGTGATAACCAAATGACACGACGAAATCTCATCTTGGGCTGCGGGGCGGCGGTAGCCGCCTCTGCTTTGACGCGTTCCGCCTCGGCGGCGCCGAGGGGCGTCCGCTTCGGCGTGCGGACCCCGCTGCCGAACGAGGGCCTCCGCGAGCGTGCTCAGTTGGTCAAGCGGCTCGGTTACGACGGCATCGAACTCGGCCCCGAATGGCTCAAGCAGCCGGTGGAGGAGATTCAAAAACAGATCGATGGAATCGATATCGCGGTGAGTGCGATTGTCGGCTCCATCGGGCTGCTGAATATGGATCTGGAAAAACGGGCGGAGGCGATCGAGATGGACCGCCGGCGCCTGGAAATGGCCAAGGCGCTCAAAGCTGACTGCCTCATTGAAGTTCCCACATTCGGCGCCAATCGCTATCCGGACCTTTCGCCGCTGATGAATGCGCGGGAAATCGAGAAGAAACTCCTGATCGCAGAGCTCAAGGAGCTGGCGGGTGATATCGAAAAATCAGGCATCGTCCTGCTGCTTGAACCGTGCAATCACAAGGAAACGCACTTCATGTATCAGCAGGCCCAGGCCGCGCGCGTCATCGAGCAAGTCGGATGTCCGGCCATCGGCATCCTGAGCGACTTCTATCACATGCAGATTGAGGAGCCGAACATCGCCGCCACACTCGCGCAATACGGCCGCTATACCCGCTACGTGCACCTGGCCGACGGAGAAAAACGCCTGGAGCCCGGCTCCCTGCCGTTCGATTACCGTCCCGGTTTTCACGAGTTGAAGAAGTGGGGCTATGCTGGCTGGCTTACCATGGAATCGAAATTCACCGACAGCCCCGAAGCGGCATTGACGCGCGCTTTGGCGTATATCAAGAAGCAGTGGGCGGAGGCGTAGACGGAGTTATGCAAAACAAGCTGCCACGAAGAGGATTTCTTGGTGCGCCGGCGGCAGCGACCGCGGCGCTCACAATTATCAAGCCAGGGTTGGTTCGTGGCTTTGCAAACGAGAAAATCAAGGCCGGGCTCATCGGCTGTGGTGGCCGCGGCACGCAGGCGGTGCGCGATAGTTTCGCGGGATGTGACAATGTCGAACTCGTAGCAATAGGAGACGCCTTTCAAAACCAACTCGACAGGTCGCTGGCGAAGCTGAGGGCATCAAAATACGGCGAGCGCGTGCTGGTGGATCACGAACATCGGTTCGTCGGCCTGGACGCGTACAAGAAAGTGCTGGCCTCGGATATCGACCTGGTGATGCTTGCGACCCCACCGGGTTTTCGACCGGTTCACGTCGAAGCCGCCGTGGAAGCGAAAAAGCACATCTTCTGCGAAAAGCCTTTCGGCACGGACGCCGTTGGGGTACGCCGGTTCATGGCGTCCGCGCAAAAATCGGAGAGCCTGAAGTTGTGCGTTAAGTCCGGTGCGCAGCGGCGATCGCAGGCGGGTATCTGGATGCGCTCCAGCGGGTACGCGGCGGCGAGATCGGAGACATCGTGGCGTGCTTCGCCTACTGGGAAGGCAGCCCTGTGCTGCAAGTCCTCAGTGACAACTGGCCGGGACCTAAGGGAAAGCGCGATCCTCAGTGGGGTGATATCAAATTTCAATTGCGCAACTGGTACTCGTTCGTGTGGACCTGTGGCGACCAAATCGTCAAGCAGCACCTCCATAACATCGACGTTTGCAACTGGTTCATGGGAACGCATCCGGTGGAGGCGGTTGCATCGGGCGGCACGGCATGGCGGCCGCGCCAGGAGGAGTACGGCAACACCTACGATCACCTTTGTGCGGATTTCGTCTATCCCAGCGGCGTCCATATGACCAGCCGCTGCCGACAATACCGCAACCCGGCGGCGGGCAACGTAAGTGAGTTGATCGTAGGCACAAAGGGCAAGGTGGACAGCCACTCGCTCCGCGGCGCGAGACTGGCGCGTAACCCTTACGAGCAGGAACACATCGATCTAGTGGACAGCATACTGGGCAAGCGCCCATATATCAACGAGGCGATGGCAGTCGCCGAGAGCACGATGACCGCCATTATGGGACGGGAGGCGGCGTACTCGGGTCAGAAGATCACCTGGGATATGGTGATGAAAGCGGAGCGCACCTTATATCCGCCGGTCCTCGAATATCAGGCTAGTGTAGTGTTTCTAAAATAGATTTACAATGGTTGACCTTGGCCAGGATCTGCTCGACGCTGGCCGTCCAGACAAATGGCTTGGGCTGACGGTTGTTC
>JAJYLS010000114.1 GCA_021787555.1 Acidobacteriota bacterium
CGTCAACACCGGCCCTGGATGCCCCTGGACGGCGAACGCCTTGAGCTCCTGGCTGCACATCGACCCGCAGACGCAGAAAGGCACCGGCCCCGGCGCGGTCAATTGGACCGCCGACGCCAACACCACACCGGTCATCCGCACCGGCTCGATCGTAGCCGCGGGCCAGACCGTAGCGTTCACCGAACCGGCGGCAAGCTGCGCCTTCACGATCTCGCCCACTTCCGCCGCGGTGCCGGTGACAGGCACGCCCGCCGCCACGCCCGGCACATTCAATGTGCAGACCACCTGTAGCTGGACGGCATCCAGCAACCGGCCTTGGGTAACGCTTCAGGCGCCCACCAGTGGCACAGGCAACGGCACGGTGACGTATGCTGTCGCGTCGAACGGCTGCGTCGCGAGCCAGAGCGCGACGATCGCGGTAGGGGCCACGGGAATTGCACAGGCGTTCCAGATCACCCAGGCTGGATCGCCCTCCAACCTGACCGTTTCTCCGGCGAGCGCTTCTGCCGGACCGGCTGTATCCGCGGGCGCGGTCACCGTCACTACCGGTTCCGGCTGCGGATGGACCGCTTTCGCGCAGACAAGCTGGCTGCACATCGTTTCCGGCACTCCAGGGACCGGCAGCGGCCCGTTGACCTATAGAGTAGACGCCAACCCCAGCACGAGCGCGCGCGTGGGGACAATACAGATCGGGCCGCAGGTGTTCACCGTGACGCAGCAGGGCGTGCCCGCCGCCGCGGTGCAGCTCAGCGCCATCGACAATGCCGCGAGCTATGCCGGCAGCGCGGTTTCGCCGGGCGAGATCGTGGCGCTGTTCGGCACGAATATCGGTCCGGTGGCCGCTGCGTATCCGCAGATCGCGCCCGACGGCAAGTCGCTGACGAAATCGCTCGGCGGCGTGCAGGTGCTGTTCGACGGCACACCCTCAGCAGTGATCTTCGCTTCGGCGCGCCAGGTGAACGCGGTGGCGCCATACGGCCTTTCAGCCGGCTCCACGACGCAGGTGCAAATCAACCTCCAGGGCACGGCGTCGAACACGATGGCCATGCCGGTTCAGGCAACCACGCCGGCGCTCTTCACGCTGGACGCCACCGGCGGAGGCGGCGGCGCCATCCTCAACCAGGATTACACCATCAACGGCAGGACCAACCAGGCGGCGCGCGGTTCCATCGTGATGATCTATTGCACCGGGGGCGGAGCGACCAACCCTGCCAGCGCGGACGCCGCAATCACGCAAGCGCCGCCGCCGCTGCTGGTGCAGCCGGCGACGGTGAACATCGGCGGCATCGACGCACAAGTGGTCTACAGCGGCGCGGCGCCGGGCTCGGTTGCGGGACTGGTACAGATCAACGCCGTCGTGCCGCCGGGCGTGGCGTCCGGCCCATCGGTGCCGGTGGTGGTGAAGATCGGCGGCCAGCAGAGCCAGGCGGGAGTGACGCTGGCAGTGAAGTGAGCGGCGCGCGCTAACGGCCGGAGATCAGCCGGTCGTATCCATCGTGCGATCCGATCCAGAACCAGAAGAACAAATTCCCTTCGCGAGCCGCCAAAGCCCGATGGCTATCGGTTACCCGTACGCTCCAGAAGCCGCCGTCCGGTTTCAGGTGCAGCGAGGGATGCGTGGGGTCATCCTCAAAAAGCGCGAACTGCTTATCCGCGGCGCGCTGAACCTCCTCGGGCAACCGCCGGTAACAGTCCCAAAAGTCACGCGAGGCGCATGATTGGAAGAGCGGCATTCAGCGGCGCGGTTCGCCCTCAGAGAACGGACGAAAGTGCCCCGCCCGGATTTCCGCCCTGACCTTTTCAACGAGGTGCTCGCCGCGGCCGCCGTCCGAAAAATCGCGCTGCATCTCGCGATCCCATTCATCCATGGTTTGGGCATTGAGCCATGCCGCCAGCGCGGCCTTCTCCTGCTCCGGCAACCCGGCGATTGCCTCTTTGATGGCCTCCACTGAAAGAGCACCCATAATTTGAGAATAATTCATCGGATAGACCGCGCGGTGCCTCAGCGGCGCAGCGGTCAAAGGTGTACTATGTCCTCATGATCCGCCCATCGCGTAGAGACGCCTTGCGAGTGCTGGCCGCCGCGCCGGCGCTCCTCATTTCGTGCAAGTCCAGTGCCCAGGAGGGCATGCCCGCAATTGCCTCCGGGCCGTTCAACGGCACGGCCGAATCGCTCCAGCAATACCGCATTCCCGAATGGTTCCGCGATGCCAAGTTCGGCATGTGGGCGCATTGGGGGCCGCAGTCCGGCGTCGAAGACGGCGACTGGTACGCCCGCAACATGTACATCCAGGACTCGGCGCAATACAAGTATCACGTGGAGCATTACGGGCATCCGTCGAAGGTCGGGTACAAGGACTTGTGCCCGCAGTGGAAGGGCGCCGAATTCGACCCGAATCACCTGATCACGCTCTACAAAAAAGCCGGGGCGAAGTATTTCATGTCGATGGGCGTGCACCACGACAATTTCGACCTGTGGAACTCGAAGCACCAGCAGCGCTGGAACGCCGTGGCCACGGGGCCGCACAAAGACGTGGTGGGGCTGTGGCGCAAGGCGGTCCTCGATAACGGGCTGAAGTTCGCCGTGAGCGAGCACCTCTCGAACAGCTTCGACTGGTTCATGACCTCGCACACCAGCGACAAGACCGGGCCGCTGGCGGGCGTGTCCTACGATGGCATTAACCCGCAATACGCGGACCTGTATCACGCCATCCCGGCGGGCATGTCGCTCAACCAGCCGGCCATGGGCCGCAACGCGCCGGATTCGTGGAAGCGCGAATACTTCCTGCGCATCCAGGACCTGATCGACAACTACCACCCCGACCTGCTCTATACCGACGGCGGCATTCCCTTCGGCGAATGGGGCTACCGGCTGGTCTCGCATTTCTACAACACCAACGCGAAGCTGCACGGCGGGCAGGTAGAGGCCGTGTACACCAGCAAGGTGCGGTCGGATTGCGCGACGGGAACGTGCGCGCTGGATATCGAACGCGGCGTGGCCAGCGACATCATGCTGGAGCCGTGGCAGACCGACACCTGCATCGGCGGCTGGCACTACAAGCGCGGCATCAAGTACAAGACGCCGAAGATCGTCGTCGACATGCTGTGCGATATCGTGAGCCGCAACGGCAACCTGATGCTGAACATTCCGCTGCCCAACAGCGGCGTGCCGGACGACGAAGAACTGAAGGTGGTCGAAGCCATCACGCAATGGATGGCGGTGAACAGCGAAGGCATCTACGCCACGCGGCCGTGGAAGGTCTCGGGCAACGCCGCCGCGGCGCCGCCTGCCGCCAACGGCGCGAAGTTCAACGAGCGGCACCGCAAGGAACTCACCGCCGAGGACGTCCGGTTCACGACCAAGGCGGACACGCTGTACGCGTTCGTGATGGGCTGGCCGGAGCGCGAGGCGAATATCCCGCTGCTGGCACTGGGCGGGCAGTGGAGCGTCGGCAAGATCCGCAGTGTCGAACTCCTGGGGCACACGGGCAAGCTGAAGTTCACGCAGGATGCCAACGCGCTGAAGGTCCCGATGCCGCCGGAGCGGCCCAGCGATCACGCCATTACGTTGAAGATCGTCGGGGCGTAATGCGCGCCGCGGCTGGCGAAATGGACCGCGGCCAACCGGCCGATCGACAATCGCGACGTGGTGCTGTGGTACGTGCTGGGGATCACGCACAATCCGCGGCCGGAGGACTGGCCGATGATGCCGGTCCAGCGCCTCGGATTCATGCTGGCGCCGTGGGGGTTCTTTTCCAGGAATCCGGCTTTGGATCTGCCGGTGAAATAGAGCGTCTGCGGCTAAGTAGTCCTGTGAATGATGGTATGGACCGTGATCTGTACGGTGTCGTTCACACGCAGGAAGAGGGTGCTCGGGCTCTTCATGCCCCATTTCACGTAAGGGACGCTGAAGTGCGCGGTGGCGGCGTAGCCTTCGGGAGATGCCTGCACGACGAGCGGAACCGTGATTTCATGCGAAGCGCCGTGGATCAGAAAAATGCCGTGGAGCTGAACCTGGGAGGCGCCGGCGGGCTCGAGCTTGCCTTCGATGCGGTCGGGGCGGAAGACGATTTCCGGAAAGAGCTTGGATTCGAGGACGTGGGCGCTCATGCGGTGATCGCGCATATTGTTGCCGCTCGATCCGCTGGCGGCATTCACCACCAACTCGCCGGAAGCCTGGCCCGTGACGGGGTTCCAGCGCATCTCGCCGCGCTCCAGCGCGAAGGTGCCGTGCACGGTGTGAAGAATATCGCCCAGGGTGAACTCCACCTTGGTCTGCGCGGGATCGAGCTGAACGGCAGTCTCCGGCGCGGGAATGGAAGCGGCGGCGAGGATAGCCGCGCAGGCCAACTGCGGAAGGCAGAGACGCATCAGTTTCTTAGTCATTGTCATATGGTCAGAAAATGCCAGCCTAAGGCCAGCCCATTGGAAACGGATTCGAGCGGCGAAAGCTCGCCAACGTGCATGGCCAGCATGCCCGAAAACAGGTGGCGATGCGAGGCCATGGCGCGCAGCGTGCGCCAGCGGACGAGCGGATAGCGGTCCAGCAGCAGCAGCAGCCGGCCCATCAGGCGGGCGCGGCGGACGATACGGTTGTGCGCGGCCTGGTAAGGCGCGAGGTCGCCGGCGGCGAGCGCATCGGCGAGCGCGGCCGCCTGCTGGAAGAGCAGGCACAGGCCTTCGCCGGTGATGGCGTCCACCGAGCCGGAAGCGTCGCCGATCAGCGCCACGTTGCCGCGGCAGACGGATTTCAGAGAGCGGCTGGCGGAGATGGCGCCGCGTTCGGCGCTCGAAAGCGGAACGTTCTTCAGGCGCGCGGCGATGGCCGGGAACGCCGGCAGGGCGTCATCCAGGCGGAGGTGCTGGTCGCGCGAAATCAGCACGACGCAAAGCTCGCGCGCGCCCACCGGCGTGAGATAGAGTTGGCCGGCTTCGCCCCAGTGAATCTCCATGTACTCGCTCCAGGGCGCGATGGCGTAATGCCGGCGAAAGGCGAAGCGGCGGGTGTCGCGCGCGGCGGCATTGAGGTTGGCCCAGCGGCGAACGAGCGAGCGGCCGCCATCGGCGCCGACGATCCAACGGGCGGGCGCGCGGCGGCCGTCGATATGGACGGCATCAGCCTCGATTCCCGTGATGCGCGCGCCCCAGATCATGCGCACGCCGGCTTCGGCGGCGCGGTCGAGCAGGACCTGGTGCAAAGTGGTGCGGCGCACGCCCAAGGCGACGCCATGCGGGAAACACGCGGCCACGGATTCCCCGCGGCCGCAGAAGCGGATGCCCCGGAAGGGATGAGCGCCGGGGATCGCGAAATCGATGCCGAGCGAGCGCGCGGCGGCGAGGCCATCGGGCATGATGCCTTCGCCGCAGGCCTTGTCGATCGGTGGGATCGAGCAATCGGCGAGCGTGACATCGAAACCGCGGCGGCGGGCGGCGATGGCGGCGGCGAGGCCCGCGGGACCGCCGCCGACGACGAAGACATCGGTAGAAGCACCGCTCCCTGACGGTCGCGGCTCCGAAACGTTGCCTTGATGGCGCACGGAAAAATTCATTGCGACGCACCCCTCGCACCGACCCTGTCGATGCGGGCCAGTTCCTGCGGATAGAGCGGATTGCGCGGATAGTGCCGCTCGAGCCAGGCGAGCAGATCGCGGGCGCGTGCCGTGTTGTGATCGCGCAGGGCGGCGACCGCCAGCAGCAGCTTGGCGAATGGCGCGAGATAGTGCCCCTTTTCGGCGGTCAGCTTGAGCTTTTCGATGCCCACGGTGCGGTCGGTTTCCGCTCCGGCCAGGCGCATGAGCCAGCGCACCGGCGCGGGCTTGATGCTGAGCATATAGTTCTCGACGCCCACGGCCAGCCAGGCGTCGTAGTACGTCGGATCCTGGGCGAGCAGCCGCTCGGCCATCTGGCGGCTGGCCTTCATCTTCTGGAAAGAAACGCCGTAATGCTTGTCGATCAGGGCGGCGTAATCGGATTCGAGGCCGTTGCAGAGAATCGCGGAAAATTGGGAATTCTTGTCGGCGGGCGCGCGGGCCACGAGATTGCGGCTGGCCTGGAGGGCCGCCTCGAATTTCTGTTTCACCACGGGGTCGGGCGTGAGCTTGTGATCGGTCATGAAGTGCTGGTCGTGGGTGAAGAACTCGGACTGCAAGATGTGGAGACGGTCGAATTCGGAAAACAGGTACGCGGCGGCGTCGGAAGCCGGGGCGAGCGGATCGGCGGGATGCAGAAGCTGGTATTCGTGGAACGTCTGATGGGCCTGGGCGAACTCGAGGTTATACATCTCGCGGTAGCCCGCGTCCAGCGTTGGCACTGCCTGCGCGGCGGCGGCGGCGGCCAGAATGGGAAGTAAAAAAAGAGCTCGTTGAAACATGCGTTAAATCTTGAGTGCGCGACGGGCCATGCCGAGTGCCTCGGTCCAGAACGCGGCGGAATTGTGGGCGCAATCCACCACCTCGCGAATAGACGCAACGAACCGGTCGAGTTGCTCCTCCGTCACCACAAGCGGCGGCGCCACTTTCAGAACCATGAAGTTATTACCGCATATTTGGGTGAGGATTTGTTTGTCACGAAACATACGCATCACCAGGACCTGGCCGAACATCGCCGGATGAATGCGGCGGAACGCTTCGAACGAGAGGCGCAGGCGGAGGCTGCGGGGCGCGGTGAATTCGATGCCGGAAAGCATGCCGGCGCCGCGCACGGATTTCACCATTTCGTAAGGCGAGAGCGCTTCGGTGAGACGGCGGCGGAGATCGGTGCCGAGCCGCGCGGCGCGCTCGCCCAGACGCTCGGATTCGAGAACGTCGAGTGCGGCGAGGCCGGCACGCATGGCGAGGCTGTTTTCGCTGAAGGTGGAGGTGTGGACCAGCGCACGCTGCAGCGAGCTGTAAACGGAATCGGCCACGGGCTCGGACATAAGCAGCGCGCCGGAAGGAACCAGACCGCCGCTCAGGGCCTTGGCCAGCATCACCATGTCGGGCTGGACGCCGAAGCTGTGGGCGGCGAGAAAGTCGCCGGTGCGGTACATGCCGGTCTGCACTTCATCGAGCACCAGCAGGGTGCCGGCGCGGCGGCAGAGATCCTGGGCGCGGCGGAGGTAATCGGGATCGGGCACCACGATGCCAGCCTCGGCCTGAATGGGCTCGACGATGAAAGCGGCGAATTGTTTGGTGGCGAGCTGGCGCTCCAGCTCTTCGAGCGAGCCGAAGGAGACGGCTTGCGTGCCGGGCAGCAGCGGACCGAAGCCCTCGCTCCAGAAGGGGTCGCTCATGAGCGAGAGCGCACCGCAGGTCAAGCCGTGGAAACCGCCGGAGGCGTAGAGCAGGCGGGCGCGGCCGGTGGTGGCACGCGAGAACTTGATGGCGGCCTCGACGGCTTCACTGCCGGAGCTGCAAAAAAAGGCGCGGGCGATGCGGCCGCCGGCACGCTCGACGAGCCGGCGGGCCAACTCGCCGGCAAGTTCCGGCACATGACTTTGAAGCATAGCGGGACCGGAGCGGTCGAGCTCGTCCTTGAGGGCGGCAACGATGGCCGGATGATTGTGGCCGGTATTGTGGACGCAATAGCCGGAGAGAAAATCGAGAATGCGCTCGCCCGAGGAGGTGAACAGCTCGGCGCGGAGGCAGCGGTCGTAATGGACGTCGAGTGCCAGCAGGCGCAGGAGCCGGACCCATTGCGGGTTGATGTACTGCGAGTACAGATCGGCGGAACCGCGAGAAGAACTCTCGGGATTCGCGGGCATGCCCGCGGTGACAGACTGCATAATCTTTATCTTTGAGATCTTTGAGTGCTACTTTGTTGGACGGCTGCGAGGATCCGTACGTTTCCGTGCAGGGTTTGAAGAAGCTCAGGAGGCCGGTGAAAATCCAGCCGGTCTACGTGCCGCGGGACTCTCCAGCACGCGCCGAACGGCTTCCGAGAGCCTGGCGGCGGAGTAGGGCTTTTGCAGAAAGCCAACGAGACCGGCCCCGCGAAAGCGGCTCATGGCGTCGGCCTCGTCATAGCCGCTCATGAGGATCACTTTGACGCCGGGGCGGATGCGCTGGAGGCGATGGAAGGTCTGCTCGCCGTTCAGGACCGGCATGGTGAGGTCCAGCAGGACGAGTGCGATTTCGCCGGCCTCGCGCGCGTACACGTCCACGCCAATCTGGCCGTTCTCGGCCACCAGCACGCGGCAGCCGCGGTTTTCGAGGGCTTTTTGGGCGATGTGGCGGACGGTCTCCTCGTCGTCGATCACCAGGACAGTACCGCCGCTACAGAAATCGGCCTGCGCTTCGACAGGTTTTTCGACGGGCTGCGCGCCGGCCGTGGCGGGGAACATGACGCGGAAGGTGCTGCCCTTCCCCAGAGCGCTTTCGACTTTGAGTGCACCGCGGTGACCGCGAACGATCCCGAGGACCGCGGCCAACCCCAATCCGCGGCCGGTGAACTTGGTGGTGAAGAATGGATCGAAAATCTTGGGGAGCGTTTCGGCATCGATGCCGGAGCCGGTATCGCGCACTTCGACGTAGACGTAATCGCCGGGCGTGGCGCTGTCGGCGCCGAGGGCGGTGCGGAGATAGGGCTCATCGGCGCGCGCCTGGCCGGTTTCGACGACGACCAGGCCATCCGCATCGGGACCGATGGCCTCGGCCGCATTGATGATCAGGTTCATGACGATCTGCTGGACCTGGCTGGGGTCGGCCTCGATGGGAGGCGGCCCGTCCGCGAGGTTCAGCATGACCTGAACGTTTTTGGAAATGGAGGTCTGGATGAGGGAGCTGATCTGGCGCACAATTTCGGAAAGATTGACGCGCTGGATGGCGAAGCGGCCCTTACCGGAATAAGCCAGCAGTTGGCGGGTGAGGTCGGCGGCGCGCTCGCTGGCGCGCACGGCTTCTTCCAGGTAGCCGCGGAGGGGGCTCGAGGGCGGCTCGCAATCGAGCGCCAGGCTGACGTTGCCGATGATGCCGGTGAGGAGGTTGTTGAAGTCGTGGGCGATGCCGCCGGCGAGGACACCCAGGCTTTCGAGCTTCTGCGTCTGACGCAAGCGCTCTTCGGTGCTCTGCTCCTCCTCGAGGCGTTGGCGCATTTCGTACTGGCGCTGGCGCTGGCGGAGGGCGGAGCCCACGGCGCTGGCGAGCGTCTGCATGCGCACGGGGCGTTCCAGAAGAGTGATGTTGGCGCCGCGATCGAGCAGGCGCGCCACGGCGGGACCGGATCCGCTACGGGTGGTCATCAGGATAAGGGGAATGTCCGACCACGCGGGCTGCTCGCCGAGCGCTTTGAGGAGCAGCGGAGTGGCTGGCCCGGAGGACGCCCCGCGGAGCGCCTCTTCCGCGACGACGCCGGCGGCCGCGCCCCGGTGCAGGCGCTGGATGAAGCCTTCGAGATCGGAGCAGATTTCGGCCGGAAGCCCCGCCCGGAGTAGGGCATCGGAAATCAGGACGGCATCCCGGCCGGTGGGCGCCAGAATCAGAACGGGCTCGTTCGCCTCAGGCATGGCTCTGGTCGTCGGAGAGCATCTCCTCCTGGCTGCCGGTGAAGGTGGGAACGCCAGTGAGGATGCCGTGAAATTCGCGCAGCGGATGGCCGATGCGGATGCCGGTGGGAGTAAGGCGCATCTCGCGGATGGTGCGCTCGTGGCCGCCCTTGCGCTTCTTGATGACGGAAATCGCCTGCTTGACCTCGCCGCCGGCTTCGAAATAGCGGAGCATGATCGCGGTATCCGCGAGGTAGGTGATATCCACGGGCGTTTGCATGGACGGCCCCAGCATGCCGGACTGCGCCACAATCAGGATGGTCAGAACGCCCTGCCGCGCCAGGTAGCTCAACAGCTCGTGCATGTGCATGAGCAGGTAGCGCTCGCTGGGGATGGCGTTGAGATAGCCGTTGAGGCTGTCGATGATGACCACGGAGACGTTCTGCCGCGCGACGGCGTCGCGCACACGCTGCGAAAGCTCGCCGGGCGACATTTCGGCGGGATCGATCTGGTTGAGCTGGAGCTTGCCGGCGGCGACATGTTCGCTCAAGGGCATGCCGAAACCGCCGGCGCGGTCGAGAAAGGTTTCGCGGCTTTCCTCGAAAAGATAGCAGGCCGCGCGCTCGCCCTGTTGGATAGCGCGGAAGGCGTAAAGCGAGGCCAGCATGGACTTGCCGCAGCCGGCGGGTCCCAGAATTACCGTGCTGGTGCCGCGGTCGAGGCCCCCTTGCAGAAGGTCGTCGAGTTCGCGGATGCCGCTCGAGAAATGCTCGCGACGGTACGGCTTGCGCTCTTCGGAATGCGCCAGGCGGGGGTAGACATCGAGCCCGCCGGTAAGAATTTCCAGGTCGTGAAAGCCGTCACGGAATTTTACGCCGCGCATTTTGACGATACGCAGCCGGCGGCGGGAGGAGCCGTATTCGGCGGGAACGTGCTCCAGCAGGAGCACGCCGTGAACGATGCTGCGGACCTGCGGCTCGGCGGCCTGGTAGCCGGCGTCATCCAGCAGCAGCGTGGTGCACCGGCGCTCCGACAGAAACTGCTTGATGCCCAGCATCTCGCGCCGAAAGCGCAGCGGATCTTCGGCCAGCAGGCGCAATTCGGACAACGAATCGAACACCACGCGCGAGGGCTGGACATCTTCGATCCGGCGGCGGATCTGCCTGGTGGTATAACCCAGCTCGACCTCGCCGGGATGAAAGACGGTGTATTGCGTTTCGGGGCGGTACTGATCTTCGAGCTTTTCGAGCTCGTACAGATGAATTCCTTCGAGCGACCACCCGTGAGATTCGGCGACGAGATGCAATTCCTCTTTGTTCTCGGAAAGCGAGATGCACAAGCCGGTCTCGCCGCGTTTGCGGCCTTCCAGCAGGAATTCGAGGCCGAGCGTGGTTTTTCCGCTTCCGGGATGGCCTTCGATCAAAAAAACGCGATCACGGGGAAATCCGCCGCCCAGGATGTAATCGAGACCTTGAATTCCCGTGGCGGCGCGGTGATGTGCGGCTTTTTCGAGGGGACCTGGCGCGCTTTGCGGTCCGCTAGACATACGCGAATTCCTCCAGTCGAGCCGCATCGGAATGCGGCATGGCGGCCTTTCGGCCCTGAAAAAAATCTACGAACGCGTGACCAAAAAGTCAGTCGCCCGGGGGCGGTCTCAGGGTGGCCCCGTAGAGCGATCGAGCCTGCCAGAAAGACACCGGCAGGCCGGGCTGCATTACGGAAAGAGGCTGGAAATCCGGTCCAACAGTCGCTACGCGGCGACGGGCGCGGGCGTCTAAGCCTCGAATCCGCAACCAGTCAGAAACCAGCAAACGATTTGCCAAATCTATACTCAAGGAGTAGCAGAGCGCGGGACGTAACTCTGTACCACAAAGATGTGTGAAGGAACCGGTTTTCCGCTCGCGTCCACGATCTGGAGGGGACCTCCGGTGGCGGGATCGACGAGATCCACGCGCACCGTTCGCGCGGCGCCCGGCGCGGATCCGGCGGCGGACCTGTATTGGACGACGTAGCGCACGCGAAGATTTTCCATCAGATCGTCGTAAATACCGGCCAGGGCGCATCGTAGAAGTTCTGCCCGGAAAAAGGCGGTGTCTGCAAACTCGCCAGAGCGATTTCGAGGCTCTCGTTCCCTTGCGAAAATCCGGAGATTTGCTCCAGCGTATCGCCGTATTTCCAGGCAGCCACTCGATCCGTGGGCCCGATTTCATTCAGGAAATCCTGGGCGGCGATGGACACCTCTTCCCCCAAAGCATTGTCCAGCGTGCTCGACCGCCCGCCGCATTCAAACAGCAGTCCGACCGCGACCGGCGCGTGCTCGACGTTGACGCTGACGTTGCGCTGGCGCACGCCGTTTTCATACACCACGAAATCTTCCCGCCGGATGTTGGGAATGAAATAGCCGCTGGAGTCCTGCACCTGCATTTTCAGGGTCACCAACCGCGTGGACGGATCGAAATGAATTTCCGTCCGCTGGTTGCCATCTTCGCCCTGGAACACGGCCGCCGCCGGCCGGCTGGGTACGCGCACTTGCCTGGAAGCGAGGAGCTGCGCGGCGAGCGGCAGGCACAGAACCGAGCAACAGATCGCGAAGCGGTGAATCCGCATTTCATCTCGTCCTGAGCCATACGGCAGCATCGCCGGCCGCCGGCGCAACCTGAGCACTACAGCCGGCCCGTAGGAGAAGCGAAACGCCAGGCGGCGCGATGGCTCGCGCGAAACCCTGAGCAGCGGCATCCCATTGCGATGCTGCCATATCGAAAGACGAACCGTGGCCCTGGCGGTTACGAGGATAAACGTCGCAGGCAGCGTGAGGCCGCGTACGGATTTTACGCGGCGCGATGACCGGCGGTGGCAGCCGTGGATTCGCGGGCGATCAGCACCGGCTCGATGATGATGCTGCGGGCGGGGCGCTTGCGCTTGGAAGAGATGACCTTGACCAGGGTTTCGGCGGCGTGTTGGCCGATGGCGGCACTCGACTGGTCAATGGTGGAGAGCGGAACGCGAAGCAGGTCGGAGTAGTGCACGTTGCCCACGCCGATGACCTTCATCTGGCCGGGTATGTCGATGCCGGCTTCGAGGATCGCCTTCATGGCGCCGGCGGCGGTGGGATCGTTGTAGCCGAAGATGGCATCGGGGCGCGGCTGAAGTTCGAGCAGGCGGCGCGCGGCCTGATAGCCCGAGGCGTCGTCGGCGGCGCGGACGATGTAGCTGCCTGGAACCGAAATGCCGGCCGCGGCGAGCGCGTCCTGGTAGCCCTTGAGGCGGCCGACGCCGGGCGTGAGCGGCGGTCCGGCGATGTGCGCGATGCGGCGGCAGCCGCGCTCGATCAAGTGCAGGGTGGCGAGCCGGCCGATGGCCTCGTCATCGACGCCGACGTAGGGAGCGGGAACGCCGGCAAAGCGGCGATCGATCAGCACCAGGGGCACACCGCGCGCCGCAATGCGCTCGAACACTTCGGTCGATGAGGGCGGCTGCGCGGAAGCCAGAATCAGGCCATCCACCTGCCGCCCGAGGAGGCGGTCGATTTCGCTCGCCTCGACGCCGCCGTTCTCCTCGGAGTTGCAGATCACCACGTCGTAACCCATGGGTTGGATGGTGGCGGAAACACCTTTAGCGATTTCAGCGAAAAACGAGTGCATCAGGTCGGGGACGATCAGGCCAATGATGAAGGTGCGGCCGGCAGCCAGGCTGCGGGCCACCCAGTTGGGCTGGTAGTTGAGCTCCTTGATGCGGGCGAGAACCCGGCGGCGGGTTTCCGCACCCACGTCGGCGCAGCCGCGCACGACCTTGGAAACGGTCATGACAGACACATTCAAATCGCGGGCGATATCCTTCAGGCGGACCGGGGAGCTGCGGGGGTTTGACATCTCGCGGGAACAGGCGGTTAGTTGCGGCGCAACTCGAGGCTCAGCAGTTTCTGATCGTCGCCGATCAAATTGTGCAGGACGGCTTCCTGCTGGGCGGCGGTATGCTCGGCCCATTCCAAAATGCGGGCGATCTCGGGCGAGCGCGTGATGAGCGGGCGGGCGTGGCGATCGAGCCGCTGCTGCGCTTGTTCGAGGCTGGTCACCTGCGTGACGTCGCGCTGGAGCGCCTGGGCGACGTCTTCAATGAGCGCCACCATGCGGGCCTCGACGGTGCGCATCTGGGCTTCCATCAGGGCCATGCGGCATTCCATCGAGCGCATACGCGCCTCCATCACGGCAAGCTGCTTTTCCACGTCCTGTTCCATGCAATATAGTGTACTGCGCGGCAAGAATGGTGGTGCGGATGATGGGACTTGAACCCATACGGCCCTTGCGGGCCAGCGGATTTTAAGTCCGCTGCGTCTGCCGATTCCGCCACATCCGCGGCTTTTATAATCAATCACTTACACGGAATTTCACTACTCGACCTTTTTTCACTGTGGGGACTTTTGTGGGGACCCTGGAGCCCTCCGCCCCCACCGCCGCCGCTTGCGCCTTCGCTTCGGCTTCCGCCTGCTTCCGCTTCATCGCGTTCAACTCCTCCAACCGGCCGAAGGCGCGCTCCAGGTTCTCGGGCGTCGGGTGCACGTACCGCTGCGATACGGTCACGGTGCTGTGGCCCGCAATCCGCATGATGGTGAAGGCGTCCGCTCCGGCCTCTCCCAGGTGAGTCAACATGGTGTGCCGTAACGAATGTACCACGAAGTCTTTGGGGAGCTTCAGGGCCTTGCGGGCCCTATCATGCTGCTGATCGAGCGATGTTCCCAGGAACGGCACGTCCGGCGATGCTTCCCCCGGAAAAACCCAATCGGATTCGGCCGCGGCTTTCCGCCCCTTCAGCATGTCCGCCGCGGGCACGGTGAGGCTGAGGTTTCGTTTCGCGTTCTTTGACTTCCCATCACGAATGGCGATGTACCCGAGTGTCGCGTGTACGGCCGGTTGCAGGTACACATCCTACCATCGTAGGGCGATTGCCTCACCCGGCCGGACGCCCATTTCGAGAACCAGGATTGCAACATCCTTCAACGGTTGCGGCGCGACTTCCAGGTAGACGGGTTCGAGGCGATGGCTGAGCACGAATTCCCGGTTACGCTCACCACGAAGCAGCCGGATTCGTGGAACCCGATCTATCACCTTCCATTCTTGGGCCAGGCGCAGCGCCCGCCTGAGTGTCGCCAGTTCGCGGTTGACGGACGCGGGCATCAACGGGCGACCGTAGCGGGATGCCTGCCGCGTCCGCCGCTGCTTGTAGGCGTCGATAGCCGCCTCGTCGATGGCGTCCGTGGAAGCCGGCGGCCGTTCCACGATGCCCGCTTCACCCTTCGCCAAACGTACCCGGTGTGCGGATTCGATCTGGCGCGCCACGTCTTTGTTGCCGGTCTGCGCGCTCTGCCGGATGCGCTCGCCATTGAAAAGGAATTCGTACCAGTAGGTGTCACCACGCTTGTAGACGGCCATCACTCCCCCTTTGGCGTCAACTTCTGATCCAGGGCGGCCTTGATAAGCCAGCGTATTGCCTCGGTTCGGGAGGCGATACGGTTCCTGAACCGGAAATCGTCAACCCGCGAAAGCAGCTTTTCATCGAAGAGCACGTTCACGTACTGCTTTTTGGCTTTTGTTTCCATACAGATAATATAGTCGATATTATTGGTATTGACAAGCTAAAGGTATTGGCTGTATAGTCTGTACATGGCAACCGTGATTCCGCTCCCAATCAGCCGGCGCGTAGTGCTATCGTACCCGTACCGGCGCTACCTGCAAAGCTGCTGCTATCCAACTTGGCCGTGTTCACAGCCCGCGATGGCCGGTTGCCACAATCCAGGCAGTATCAATCTTTTGTTCACCTTAAAAGGAGAAAATAGCAATGACTCGTCGAAGAGCACTTGTCTCCGCGCCCCTCAGCCCCTCTCGTGGCTGCTACCGCCGCTGTCGCCCCGCTTCGCAAGCAGGATGCCGGGACCAAACAAGGCGCCCTGCCAGTCACCCAGGCGGAACTCCAAGCCGTAACTGATACCTGGGGCCACATGGAACGCCTCGCCGCGGATATCCGGTGCCGCCTGGAAGCGGGCGCCGAAATGGAGCGCGGCACCCTCGGGGCGAGCACATTCGGGTACGAGCCGATCGATTGGTATCGTGAGAACGGAATCGGCACGGCGACCTCCACTGAAGGCATTTGCGGACTGTCGATCGGCCCGGTTAAACAACTGGCCCCGGAAGCCGAACTACTCAAGAAATACCCTGATTGTCCGGGGTGGGTACTGATTTAGTCCTGAAAACATCGGCGCCGTCATCGCGCCTGGAAATCCCAAGACGGCATGGCAAGTTCATTTAGGCAATAAATCCCACAAGCTAAGAGGAACTAATGACGAAGATGCAGCACCACAATCCGCGTGAAAACTCCGTGCGGGAATTGCCCCTTAGAGACGAACGGCTATGATCTCCGGCACTGTTACGTTGCCGATGTAGTCAGGCACACGTGGCCAAGCGAAAGCTGGATCATCTGAACGCTGTCGCTTCGCTGTCAGATCTCGCAGCGATTCCGGGGAACCATTTCGAGCCTCTGTCTGGCGACCGTTTGGGGCAGTACAGCATCCGGATCAACGACCGCTGGTGCATCTGCTTCGAGTGGAAGAACCCAGATGCCTACTCGGTCGAGATCGTGGACTACCATTGAGGAAATCATGGCGAAGAAATCTGCAAAGCTCCCACCCATTCATCCGGGCGAAACGTTGCGCGAGGACTTCTTGAAGCCTCTCGGACTCAGCGCGAATCGTCTTGCGATGGAACTCCATGTCCCGGTGACCAGGATCAACGACATCGCGCATTGCCGGCGGTCCATTTCGGCGGACACCGCCCTGCGTTTGGCGCGGTATTTCG
>JAJYLS010000115.1 GCA_021787555.1 Acidobacteriota bacterium
TGGGAAAGGATGCGCCGCCGAGCGAGACGGCGACGGCGTGAGCGCCATCGAAATCCAAATCGAGGACTGCTATCGCGGCGCCCGCGCCGGCCAGTCGTCGTGCGATGGCTTCGCCGATGCCGGTTGACGCCCCGGTAACGATGGCGACCTGGCCGCTGAGGTCGAATGGAGGCATGGATCAATCAGTATAGCGTGCGTCCGATGTTGCTACTGCGGTCCACAGCGCAGGAGGCAGGGCGCACGGGATCAAAGTGTCGCCTGGACGTGCGGGATGCCCCCCACCGGCTGCCCGCCCCCGATGCTCACCTGCACCGGCGTCTTGGGCAGTTCCGATTGCGGGATCGCGAATGCCACCACCCGGCTTTCGCCCGGCCGCAAGTGGATCCGTTGGAACCCGCGCAACTCCCGTATCGCACCCGCTCCACCGCCTTCAAAATACAGTTGCACCACTTCGTCGCCTTCGCGCGCGGAAGTGTTCTTCACCTGCGCCGATACGGTCGCTCCCGTGCCGGTCCGCTGCGCTCGTGCATCCGAGTATTCGAACCGGGAATAGCTCAGCCCGAAGCCGAAGCCCCACAGCGGCTCGCCCTTGAAATACCGGTACGTGCGGCCATTCATGGAGTAATCCTCGAACGGCGGCAACTGGTCCACGCCTCGATAAAACGTCACCGGCAGGCGCCCCGCGGGATTATTCATGCCGGCCAGCGTGTCGGCGATTGCCGTGCCGATTTCCTCGCCGCCGTACCAGGCCTCCAGCACCGCCGCCGCATGTTGCGCGGCATAAGTCGCCGCCACCGCGCTGCCGCTCGTCAGCACCACGATCACCGGTTTGCCCGTGTCGATCGCCGCCTCGATCAACCGCTCCTCGGCCGCGGGTAGGCTGAGATCGGTGCGGTCGCCGCCCGAGAAGCCCGGAATCGAAACCCGCATCTCCTCGCCTTCCAGGTTGGGATTCAGGCCCACGCACGCGATCGCCACGTCCGCCCCCTTCACCGTCTGGACGGCTTCGGCCAGCAGGGCATCCGCCGGCGGTATCCACTGAATAATGCCCGCCCCTTCGCTGCGCAGGCGGTAAGTCTTGCCGGCTTCGAGCGCCACCGGTTTCGTGACTTCCCGATCGTCGAGGAAAATCTTCGCAGCCGCCCCGCGCCGCCCGCGCCGCAGCAGGAACGTGTACTCGCCCGTGACCGGAGCCCGCAGCGTGCCTGCGTAGCTCGTGAGCGCCTCGGGTTCGGGGCGCATCGGCGGGTCGAGAAGTGCCGAGGGAATGATCGAACCGGTCCGCGCGGTATACGCCGCCCCCTGTGCGAAGCGCACTTCCTTTCCCGCAAACTGCTGCTGGATACCTTCGAGCGGCGTCACCACCTTGCTCGAAAACCCGTTGTAATTCCCCAGCAGTGCCTCGGGATCGTCCGCCGAGGGCCCGATCACCGCAATCCGCCGCAGGCCGGCAGCGAGCGGCAGCGCTTCGTATTCGTTCTTCAGCAGCACGATGGATTTCCGCGCCGCTTCGAGCGCCAGCTTGCGGTGCGCATCCGAATCCACTACCGAATACGGGATCTTCGAAAACGGCACCCGCTCCGGCGGATCGAACATCCCCAGCCGGAACCGCGCCACGAATAGCCGCTCGAGCGACTGGTCGATGGCGCTCTCGTCGATCAGTCCGCTCTTCACCGCGTCCACCAGCGAGGCATATTCCCTGCCGCACGTCAGATCCGTTCCTGCCTGCACTGCCGCCGCCGAGGCCTCCGCCGCACTGGACTTGTACCGGTGGCCGCGGAAGATATCGGCAATCGCGCCGCAGTCGCTCACCACGTACCCCGAAAACCCCCATTCCGACCGCAGCCATTTCTGAAGCAAATCGGTATTGGCGCACGCCGGCACCCTGTTCACGGCGTTGTAGGCGCACATCACCGAGTAGGCCTTGCCTTCCTCGATGCTGGCGCGAAAAGCCGGCAGATAGGTCTCGTTGAGGTCGCGCTCGCTCGGATGCACGTCGAAACCGTGCCGCAAAGGCTCCGGCCCGCTGTGCACCGCATAGTGCTTGGCCGTCGCGATTGTCTTGAAATAGTGCGGATCGTCGCCCTGCATCCCCCGGATGAACGCCACCGCCATCCGCCCCGTGAGGTACGGATCCTCGCCGTACGTCTCCTGTCCGCGCCCCCACCGCGGGTCGCGAAAGATATTGATGTTCGGCGACCAGAACGTCAAGCCATGATACCGGCTGTGGTCGCCCTGGCGGATCGCTTCGTTGTACTTGGCCCGCGCTTCGGTGGAAATCACGTCCGCGATGCGATGCATCAGGTCCGTGTCCCACGTGGCCGCCAGGCCGATCGCCTGTGGAAAAACGGTCGCTTGCCCGGCGCGTGCCACCCCGTGCAATGCTTCATTCCACCAGTCGTAAGCCGGAACGCCGAGCCGCGGAATGGCCGGCGCGGCATTCTGCATTTGCAGAACTTTCTCCTCCAGCGTCATCCGCGAAACGAGGTCCGCGGCGCGCTGCTCCGGCGGAAGATCCGGATTCAGGTAATTCTGTCCCGAGAGCGCCAATGGCACGGCGAAAACCACCAAACTTAGTCTCATCAGCCCCCGTCCCGAAGCCATTGTAATGGATCGACCTGCCGGGCGCCTCGCGGGCGCCGCCGGCCGCGACGAAATCCTCTAGCGCGCCATCGAGCTATTGACCCCCTGACGCGCACCTCCCGAAAAATTTTCTTGAGACTTTTCCGGCCCCGCCGCACTAAATTTCCGGAAGAATGCGGAACCACGGCTGCCAATTCGGCGAATCCCCAAAAAACAGCGCCCGCCGCCCCACCGGTTTCGGTAACATTGTTACCTTTTCACAGGCGAATTTCCTTTTAGAATCAACAAAAGCATCCGAGATTTCGGTAAGAATGTTACTTTTTCGGCTGTTCCTACTCCTGGCCGCCACAGGCCTGCTTTTCGCTGCCGAACCTGGCTTCCCGGCCCACTTCGTCGGCGGCACCCTCGCCGGCATCCCCGCCAATTCCAGCGCTCGCCTCGACCTCAGCGGTCCGGAAACGCTCTTGTTCCACTGCCGCGGCAGGACCGTCACCATCGCCTACCAGAAAATCGAAACCATCGAATACGGCCAGAAGGTCAGCCGCCGCTACGCCGAGGCCGTCCTCATTTCCCCCATGCTGCTGCTCAGTAAGAGCCGCAAGCACTTCGTCACCATCGGTTATCTCGATCCCGCCGGAGCCCAGCAAGCTCTGGTCATGCGGGTACCGAAGGGCGATATCCGCTCGCTCCTCGCCTCGCTCGAAGCCCGCACCGGGCGCCGCGTCGAATTTCTCGATGACAACGCCCGCAGAGGAGGCCAATGAAACGTTCCGTATCCATAATTCTGCTCGCCGCCGCTACCCTTGTCGCCGCGGACCAGCCCGCCACGCCGCCCCCGCCTTCCAACATTGAGGAGTCCGATCTGCGCCAGTTGCTGACCATTCGCCGCGTCTACGTGGACCGCCTCACCGGCGGCGAGACCGCCGCGCAGATCCGCGACATCCTCATCAGCAGTCTGGCCGAGAGCGACCTCTTCGTCGTCACCGAGAACCAGGATCACGCCGACGTCATCCTGCGCGGCGCCGCCGAAGACCTCGTCTTCACCGATCTCCACGCTTCCAGCGACAGCCTCAACGCCCACGCCAACCTCGGCCTGCGCAGCAGCGACTACCGGTATTCCCGCGGTATCGACAACGGCATCGGGGTGGGGGAGGGCGAATCCGACCGCTCCGCCGAACGCCGCCATGAAGCCATCGCCTCCGTCCGCCTGGTAAATAAGGATGGCGACGTCATCTGGTCGACCACCCAGGAGAGCCAAGGCGCCAAGTTCCACGGCGCCAGCGCCGACGTCGCCGACAAAGTCGCCGGCAAGCTCAAAGACGATTTCCAGCGCGCCCGCAAGCTCCCCGCGCCAGGAGCCGCTATGCCCGCTACCCGATAGCTACAGCCCGAGCATGAGACTCGCCGGTCCCGGCAGCCGCACGTGGCGGATCTCGCTGAACCCGGCGTCCTTCAGCCATTCCGCGTACTCCGGCTCGCTGTAGCTGCTGCCCGCGCGGGTGCCCACCAGCATGTTCAGCGCGAACACCGCGCCCCACTTGGGAGCGGTTTTGTCCGGCTCGAGAATGAAATCCTGGATCGCGATCCGCCCGCCCTTCGCCAGCGCGCCATGTGACCGGCGCAGCAAGGCCTGATTCTCCTCCGGGCTCAACATGTGGCAGATGGCCGATATGAAGACGAGATCGTAGCCGCTGCCGAAATCGTCCGTGCGCAGGTCGCCCGCGCGGACGTGCACGCGGGCACCCACGCCGGCGGCATCGATGTGCCGCTGCGCGATGGGCGCCACCGCGGCCAGGTCCAGGATGTCCGACTTCAGCGCGGGGTTCGCCTGCGCGAACGCGATCGAATACGCGCCCGAGCCGCCGCCCACGTCCAGCATGCGCCGCACGCCGCCCGCGCCCACCGCCGCCACCACCTTCGGCGCGCGCTCCGAGGCGTTGCGATGCATCGCCGCGATGAACGCTTCGGTCCATTCCTCTGGTGCGCCCTCTTGCCGCGCTACCGCCGTGCCGGTCCGCACGCATTCCGTCAGCGTGGACCACCGCGGCCAGAGGTGCGCGGTGTGCAGCAGCGCCGGCCGGATATTCGCCGCCGATTCCGCGCTGAAAAACTCTGCCGCTACGGGCGCGTTGCGGAACACGCCGCCCTCTTTGGTGATCAGGCCGATCGCCGCCAGCGCGTTCAGCAGCATCCCGGTGGCGCGCGCGTCGGTGTTCATCTTCGCCGCCGCGGCTTCCGCCGTCGCGCCGCCGTCCACCGCGGTGAACAGGTCGAGTTCCAGCGCGGTCAGAATCGCGCGGCTTTCCTGAAACGCGCGAATGCGCTCGTTCCACTCCTCAGGTAGTCCTGGCATGATTTCAGAGTATCGTAAAGTCATGAGACGCCTCGCCCTGCTCTGCGCGCTGGCCGCGGCGGCCACGGCGCAAACCGCGGTCACCATCGCCGCGCATCCCGACCGGCCGGGCGCCGCGATTCCGCGCGACTTCATCGGGCTCAGCTTCGAGAGCGGCTCGCTCACCTCCGCCACCGGCTTCCCCGCGGAAAATCCGGTCTTCCGTCAGATGGTGTCGCAGATCGGGCCGGGGCTCGCGCGCTTCGGCGGCAACTCCGTCGACCGGCTCACCGGCTGGACGCACGGTTCGTCCACCGATACTACCGTGATGACCGCGAGCGATGCCGATCGCGTCTTTGCCTGGGCGCGCGCCGCCGGCTGGCGAGTGCTGTGGTCAGTCGGCCTCGGCCACACCGATTCCGCTGCCGGCGCCGACGAAGCCGCCTACGTCTACCAAACCGCCGCCGACGTGCTCGCCGGCCTGGAGATCGGCAACGAGCCGGACCTCTACCACAGCAACGGCATGCGCCCGTCCAGCTACAACATCAACGACTACATCCAGGAGTGGCAAACCTATGCCGACGCCATTCAAGCGCAAACCCCCGAAGCGGTGCTGACCGGCTCCGCGGCGGCGGGCTCGATTGGCACCTGGACCAAGACCTTCGCCCAACAGATGGGATCGCGCATCGCGCTGCTCACGCAGCACCTTTATCCGCTGGCGCCATATTCCAACAACCCCAACGCCGGCAACGCGGCCACGGTCCCCCACATCCTTGGCGCCACGGCGCGCAACACCGAAGATAATGACGGCGCGCAGTTGCTGAGCATTGCGCAGGGGCAGAAAATTCCGTGGCGGATGGCGGAGACCAACTCGTGCTACAACGGCGGACAATCGGGCGTCAGCAACGTGTTCGCCTCCGCGCTGTGGGGCGTGGATTACATGTTCACGCTGGCCGGCCGCAGCGCCGCGGGCGTGAATTTTCACGGCGGCGGAAGCGGCGCCTATACGCCCATCGCGGTGTCCGGCAGCCAGGTGACCGCGCGGCCGCTGTATTACGCGCTGCTGATGTTTCGCGCGGCAGGGCGGGGACGTGTGGTGCCGCTGGACGTTGCAGCCAACGGCGTGAACCTCACTGCCTATGGCGCGCTGGATCCGGACGGCACGCTGCGGGTGGTCATTACCAATAAGGACATGGCGCAGGATGCCGCCGTGACCGTCACCCCGGGCGCGGGCTACACCGCAGCGCTGGAGATGTTCCTCACCGCGCCGGCGGTCGATTCGACTACCGGCGTCACGCTCGGCGACGCCGCGGTCGGGGCGGATGGAACGTGGCTCCCGGCGCAGCTTACTAGCGCCGCGGTGGCCGGCGGCTCGCTGAACATCGCGGTTCCGGCGGCCAGCGCCGCGCTCGTCGCTTTCGGCAATGGCCGCCTCGGCGTGGCGAATGCCGCCACTGGCAAGAACGCCATCGCGGTTGACGGTTTGGCCTCGGCGTACGGCGAGGCGCTGGGGATAGTCGAGACTTCGTCCGCGTCCGCGCCGCAAACACTCGCCGGCATGAGCGGCACCATCACCGATTCGGCCGGCGTAGCGCGGCCGGTGTCGCTCACCTACGCCGGGACCTCGCAGGTGAATTTCGTGGTCCCGAATGGCACCGCGCTCGGCCCCGCAACGGTGCAGTTCGGCACGCTGAGCGCTCCGGTCACGGTCGCGGCCGTCGCGCCGGGCCTGTTCACCATGGGCGGATCCGGCGTCGCCGCGGCGATCGCGGTTCGCGTTCCCAACGGCCAGTCCACCCAGACTGCCGTGCCAGTGTTCAATTGCTCCAGTGGAAGCTGCGTGCCGGTGCCGATCGCGATCGACAATCAGTCCACGGTTTATGTGAGCCTCTACGGCACGGGCATTCGCGGTGCGGGTTCATCCATCGCTTGCACCGCCGGCGGCATCCCGGTGCAGGTCACCTCCGCCGGAGCGCAGGGCGAATTTCCGGGGTTGGACCAGGTGAACATCGCGATTCCAACCTCGCTGCGCGGGCGCGGCGTGGTGGATGTGGTCATCACTACCGGCGGCCAGACTTCCAACACGGTTCGGCTCGAATTCGGCGGCTAATCGCCGATAAGTTCTTCGTGGACCGGTATCTGCGGCGCGCTCAGGAAATTCTAGAGATCGCTGATGCTGCACCCGACAGTGGCGCGCTGGTGATCCTCATCGGCCGTCAGGGCGGTATCCGCATGCTCGATCCCTCCGGCTGGTCGCTGGACGGATTGGCGGCGGAATTCGGCGCGGCCGAGGTCTATCGCATCGAGCGGCGCCCCGGGAGGGTCCGCGTGGAAGGCTTCAGCGGCGGCAGGAGTTTCTCCCTCAGTAATGAAATCGCCAGCGGAATTCCGCGTAGACTTGCCGCGGGTCGTTGAAATGGAAGCCGCCGAACGTCAGGCTGTTATCCAATAGCACGCGGCGGTTCGCCGCATTCAGCGCAGTAACAGAAATGCGGTACTTTCCGCCTTCGCCGAAGCTCTTCCCGAGCGATACGTCAAACCAGGTGTGCTGCGGGAGATAGCCTCCGGGATATTCCGCATTCGGCATGCCATTCGTGAATCCGGAGCCGTAGTACACGTTGGACGAGGCGAAAGTCTGCCACGGCAGGCTGGTGCTGAAACCGAGGTTCAGCGTGTTGCGCTGATCGTGATCCACGGGCGCATAGACCGGAGGTGGCTCGCATCCTTCCGGCGCAGGGGAAGGACAGATCAAACCTCCGGTGAACGGCCCCTTGGCCTGCGCGATCTGGTTGGAGTACGCCAGGTGCGCCTGACCGCGCCGCCAGATCCGCGGTGAGCGCAGCGTCACCTCCCACGCCTGGACCAACGCGGCGTCCCAGGTGACCGGCCAGAAGAGATTGGATTCGCCGATGTTGCTGTGGTCCATCCAGTTGTTTGCGCGCGTCTGAAAAGTGTCTACGTCGAGCGCCCAGCCGCGCACGGGAATGGTGACGCCAAACTGATATTCGGAATCGCGCTCGCCGCGCAGCGAACCAAAAGTCAGCGTCTGGCTGCTGGCCAGATTGAGCAGCGGACCGGTGGCGGTGAGCAGCGGCGGAGGCTGGTAGTAATGGCCCCAGAAGCCGCGGAAGACCCAGTTGATGCGTGGAATCCGGATCGACAGGCCGAGGCGCGGAGCGGTGGCATTCTCCACGATTGAAGATGACGCGAAGTGCGATTGGCGGATTCCGGCAATCAGGGTCAACCACGGAGCGATCTTGAAGCGGTCGCTGACGTACGCTTCCGCGAGACCGCCGGTGGTTGCGGCGGAGGAAGGGCCGAAATTCCTGCACTCCGCGCCACAACCAGTAAAGATATTATTAAAATAATTGCTCTGGCGCTGGATGAAGCCGTAAGTTCCCGCCTGGATATCATTATTCTTCACGACCGTGGCATCCAGATTGGCTTCGGCGCCGGCGTAATTGGCGGTTTGGGTAACATCGGTAACTACCGGCACATCATTGGGGGAGCCATTATAACTGGCCTGATTGTAATGATAGAAAGGAGAAACCGTCAACAATAACTTGGAGCTGAAAGTGTGCAGCCAGGAAAACGCCACATAGCCATCGGGTTCGCGCTCGCTGTCGCGAAGGCCATAACTGGGATAGACCTGGTTGCCGGCTGAGCCGGGATTCGGATCGATGGGAATCTGATAGTAATCCCGCCGCAGCGAGGTTACCAGGCGGAGCTGGTTGGCGGGATTGGCGTTGAAGATGAGCGAAAGGAATCCGCCGAAGCCGTTTTCGGCATCGTGCACGACCTGGCCAATGGGCGCCTGCAAGCCGTAATCGCTGCGATTGCCGTTGAAACTGGCGTAATACGCGAAGCGGGTGGTGTGGCTTCCGAAATTGAGCTGGTCGTTGGTCTGATGCCAGTTGCCGAACGAGGTGACCAACTCAGCTTCATTATTGCGTTCGAAGCCGGATCGCGGCACAATATTGAAGACGCCGTAGGTGCGGTCGCCGTAGCCGGCGTCGTAGCTGCCGCGCTGAACTTCCATGTAATCGATGTCCTTGGGATCGATCTGCGGTCCGAGGTTGGAGCCGATATTCGTGTTGGGGATGCTGACGCCGTTGATCAGCCACTCGAACTGGTGCCCGCCGCGGAGGTGCAGCATATCGTGGGTGACATAGGCGCCGGGGACGTAGTCGGTGATCATGGCGACGCTGTTGGTGCGATCGGCGCCGGGGGTATCGGCGATATCCTTGCGGTCGAGGATCGTCGTCGGCGTTACCGAATCCGTCCCCACGGTTTCCGGCTGCCCCTCGACCACGGTGGCCTGGTTCAGCGAGGCAATCGCCAGAGGAATGTGGAGGACCGGCGAAGATCCGGAAGTTATGGTAATACTGATCTCAGTGGTCTCGAACTTAGGCTGACTTACGATAATTTTGTAATCGCCCACGGGAACGGGGGGGAAAGCAAATTCGCCGTCATCGCCGGTTTCGGTGGTCTGCGACCAATCGGAAGTAACTGCCTGTAACTTCACCGAAGCTCCGGCGACAGGCCGGTGCTGTGGATCGTGGACGATCCCTTGCACTCTTCCGAAAATGGTGGCGTAGAGCAGCGGGCTCAACATCACGCACAAGGACGCTGTGCGTCTCCGCATGAAATCTCCTTCCTATGGGCGAAGGACTGCGCTCAACAGGAAGGTGGCGGACGCTGGTCGAGCTGGCGAAAGCGGTGCGCGCGCACGGAGGCCGGAACGGTGCGCACCGCGAGGGGCCGAAGGACGGCAGGGGCGCGGACGCCGGCGAGGTCCGGCGGCGGAAAGACCGCCGGGGGAGCGGTGGCGCGCAGGTGGAGATAACGGGCGCACGGGGGCATGCCGACCCAGCCCGGCCCCGTGTGGCTGCGACGGTGGCAGCAGCAGGTGCATTTCCCCATGGGGCAACCGCCGCTTGCGGCAAACAGAGACGGCAGGGGCAGTCCGGCGAAGAGCAGGGCTGCCAGAACCCAGCCGGCCAGAATCCGCCGAAGATGTGACGGAGCGCGCACGAGGTATTTAGGTTACCAAAAAGGCCGCGGCGAAAACTGTACGTTCTGTTATACTCCGGGTTCGATGAGGTTTGTCTGCGGGGTCCTCTTTGGCTGCGCGATGAGTTTGTCGGCGCAGCCTCCCGGGCGGGACGAGCGCACGGCTAGCGATATGCCGCGGCTGACGACGGAGGTGGAACGTGTCGCCAAGTCCGTGTAGTGATCCGGTGAAGCTGCCTCCGCTCGATGCGCTGCAATCGGCGGCGGCGATCGTGCACCGCTCCATCGCGCCGACGGCACTGATCCGCTGGCCACTGCTGCAAGAGCGCACCGGCGCGGAGGTGTGGATCAAGCACGAGAACCATACGCCGGTGGGCGCGTTCAAGATCCGCGGCGGGCTGGTCTATATGGAACACCTGGCGCGCGAGCAGGCGGGCCTGGCGGGTGTGATCACGGCGACGCGCGGCAACCACGGGCAAAGCATCGCGTTCGCGGCGGCGCGCGCCGGCTTGCGCGCGGTGATCGTGGTGCCGCGCGGAAACAGTCCGGAGAAGAACGCCGCCATGCGCGCACTGGGCGCGGAGCTTGTGGAGCGCGGCGGGGATTTCCAGGAGGCGTACGAGGAAGCGATGCGGATCGCGGCTGAAGAATCGCTGCACCTGGTGCGGTCGTTCGACGAGCGGCTGATCGCGGGGGTGGCGAGCTACGCGCTGGAGCTGTTCGCCGCCGCGCCGCCGCTCGATGCGGTGTACGTGCCGATCGGGCTGGGCTCGGGGATTTGCGGCACGATCGCGGCGCGGAATGCGCTGGCGCTCAGGACGGAAGTGATCGGGGTGGTGGCGGCGGGGGCGCCGGCTTACGCGCGCTCGTTTGCCGAACGGCGGCCGGTGGCGACGGAAGCGGCCGAGACGATTGCCGACGGGATCGCCTGCCGCACGCCAAACGCCGATGCGGTGCGGATCATCAATCAGCATGCCGCGCGCATCGTGACGGTGAGCGACGCGGAGATCCGCGCGGCCATGCGCGCGCTATTTTCCGATACGCATAATGCCGCGGAGGGTGCGGGGGCGGCGGCGCTCGCGGCGCTGTGCCGGGAGCGCGAAACGATGCGGGGGCGGCGCGTGGCGCTGATTTTGAGCGGCGGGAACGTGGACCGGGACGTGTTCGCGCGGGTGCTGGGGGAGAAGGGTTAATACGCGAGCGGGCGCTCCGTCGTGCTTCCGTGAGCGCAAGTGGTGGTTTCCCCGCCAACGCACCGCGCGTGATCCCGGGGGACGGAGGCGTGCCCCGGCGCCATCGGGCTTGGCCCGGGGCACCCGTCAATGGCTTCAGCAGTTGTAACTGAAGCCGCCGGTGTAGTCCTCGTCACCGTCGCAGTCCCACTGATCGTACCCATCGTAGGTGCCTTGGTAGACCCCCGCATCGTAAACCACGGCGCCGCCGTAGGCCAACACCCCGTCGCTGAACTCCACGGCGTTTCCATTGCAGAACCCATAGTTGCTGAGGGCGTCGCTGCGTCCTGAGGCTGAGACTAAGCTGCCGGAAGGGTTTGTGCTGCACTGCCACCACTGGTACCAGGAGACGCTCAGTTGCTTCCCACTATTTACAGGTCGCGGTTGCCCAGCAGCCAACTTAGCCGGATACGCCAGCATAGTTGTAGCTGCACGGGATACCGGCGGCTGAGCTAAGCTCGTTTGGAAAGTTGCAACCGCTATGGATGACTTGGCTCCTGAGCACGGGGTTAAGGAGGGCAATCGCCGTAGAAGCGTATGCCGATCGCGACAATGGGTGGCCCGCCTGTACTCGTCACAACGACCGAGTACGGCAGAACGTCCGAAATAGCCGCCGCCGCGTCCGGCCCGATGGCCTGTTCGACAATCGAAGCGAAGCGCGGGTCTGTACTCGGGGTGACCTGAAGCCACGCCAGCGGCGTCTCCACCGTGATGCGAGGCCTTCCCTAGGCGGTATTCACCTCTTATAAACCTTTTTTAAAACCATTTAACTTCGGAGGTGTCTATGTGGAGGCTTGCCGAAGCTATAAGTGAGAGCCGCTCAATACTTCAGCAGACGTTCCATCTCGGTGGCGAGGTTCTCGGTTTGCGGCAGGATGGAGGCTTCTATCCGCGGGTGGTAGCCGATCCAGGTGTCCAACGCGCCGACGCGGCGGACGGGCGCGTCGAGGCGGTCGAATAATTCGTCGGCAATGCGGGCGGCGATTTCCGCGCCGTATCCCCACGAGACGCAGTCTTCGTGCGCCACGATGACGCGGCTGGTCTTCGAGACCGAAGCGCGGATGGCTTCCCAATCATAGGGCGCGAGCGTGCGGAGGTCGAGGATTTCGACGCTCGCGCCCGGGTTGCGCTTCTCGATTTGCGTAGCGGCGATCAGCGCTTTCTGCACCAGCGCGCCATAAGTAACAATGCTCAGACTGCGGCCGGGCTTGATCACCTTGGCGCTGCCGAAGGGGATGGTGAAGTCCTCGCCGGGGTGCGGCGAGCGGTTGTAGGGCTCGCGGTAGAGGCGCTTGTGCTCGAGGAACATGACGGGGTCGTCGGAGCGGAGCGCGGTGCGCAGCAGGCCGCAGGCATCCAGCGCGTTGGAGGGCATCACCACGCGGAGCCCGGGGATGTGGGTGAACTCGACCTCGCCGCACTGGCTGTGATAAATCGCTCCGCCGTTGAGATAGCCGCCGATGGGGACGCGGATAATCGCGGGGCACGCGTAGGAGCCGTTGGAGCGCCAGCGCAGCGTGGCGAGCTCGTCGCGGAGCTGCATCATGGCCGGCCAGATGTAATCGAAAAACTGGATTTCGGCAACGGGCTTGAGACCGCGCGTAGCCATGCCGATGGCGCGGCCGACGATGGCGGCTTCGGCCAGCGGCGTGTTGAAGCTGCGCGCGGCTCCGAACTCGGTTTGCAGGCCGGCGGTAACTTTGAAAACGCCGCCCTTGCCCTTGACCTCGCGCAGGCTCTCCTCGCGGCTGCAATCGGCC
The DNA here is from genome assembly GCA_021787555.1 of Acidobacteriota bacterium. Taxonomy (GTDB): domain Bacteria; phylum Acidobacteriota; class Terriglobia; order Bryobacterales; family Bryobacteraceae; genus JAJYLS01. The sequence goes on from JAJYLS010000115.1 coordinate 12,921, forward strand.
ACGTCTTCGCCGAAGACCAGGATGTCGGGATTGCGCCGCATCTCCTCGTGCAGGGTGGCGTTGATCAGATCGACCATGGTCATGGGCGCGCCGCGGAATTGCGGCTGGGCCACGAACGTGGCGGAGGTGGGATCGACGGATTCCGAATATAGGTGCACCAGGGCGGTTTCGGGCGCGGGCGGATCTTCGAGCAGGACCTCGTGGGTGGCGCGGTTGACCTCGTCATCGATTTCGTGGGTGATGCGCTGGAGCATGTGGCGATCGATCACGCCTTCATCGATGAGGAACTTGGGGAAGCGGAGGACGGGATCGCGCTCGGTCTCGGCCTGGCGCTCGGCGGCGGTTTTGTAGAGGCGTTCGTCGTCGGAGAGCGAGTGGGAATAGGGTCGGATCACGTGGCCGTGCACGAGGGCGGGACCGCGGCCGGCGCGGCAATATTCGACCGCGGCTTGCATAGCGAGGTAGGAGGCCAGGAGATCGGTGCCGTCGACTTCCTGGCGGAAGAGATCGGGAAAGCCGGCGACGAGCGCGGAAATATTTCCGCCGGCGGTCTGGCGTTCGATGGGGACGGAGATGGCGTAGCCATTATCCTCGATGAGGAAGACGAGGGGGAGGCGATTGAGGCAGGCGGCGTTGAGGGCCTCCCAGAATTCGCCTTCGCTGGTGGAGCCGTCGCCGCCGGCGACGAGGGTGACCTCCGGAGTTTCGAGGTTATGTAGCCTGTCCCCGAAATAGCGGCTGGCTTGGGCGCAGCCAGCGGCTTGTAAGAACTGGGTTCCGGTGGGGGAAGAGGCGCTGACGATGCGGAGCGGGCGGCTGCTCCAGTGGGAGGGCATCTGGCGGCCGCCGGAAGCGGGATCGGCGGCAGCGCCGACGGCAGCCTCGATCATGGCGCGCGGCGTCACCCCGAGAGTGAGGCACAGGGCGCGATCGCGGTAGTAAGGATAGATCCAGTCATGGCCGGGGTGCAGGGCGAGCCCCGCGGCCACCTGAAGCGCCTCATGGCCGGCACCGCTGATCTGAAAAAAGATGCGGTTCTGGCGCTTGAGAGCGATCTCGCGGTCGTCCAGGCGCCGCGCGGTGTGCATGATGTGGAACGCGCGAATGAGCTGGTCGGGCTGGAGCCCCGCAAAACGCTCCTGGGTTTCCGCCGGCGTGGAAGATCGGGCAATGGTGGTAGCCACTGATGGCGAGCCTCCCTTTCCAGTCTAAACGAGTGGCGGGCAGCGGGAGAGAAGGGGCTTTCGGCTACACTGGAGGGGACGCGTTTCCTATGAAGTTTCTTATGTTAGCCGCAGCGGCCATGGCGTGCGCTTGCGGCCCGGCGACCGAAGCGGGCGTGATACCGGAATACGGCTACGAGGTCATCCATACCTATCCGCACGATCCGCTGGCCTTTACTCAGGGACTTTTTTACCTCGACGGTTTTCTGTATGAAGGGACCGGCCTGAATGCGCAGTCTTCGATTCGCAAGGTGAAGCTGGAGACCGGCGAGGTCCTCGAAAAACACGATGTTCCCGAACAATATTTCGGCGAAGGTATCGTGAACTGGAAAGACCACTTAGTGGAGCTTACATGGCAAAGCCATAACGGCTTTATCTACGACCTCGCGAGCTTTCGGCAGATTGGCACCTTCAGCTATCCGGGCGAAGGGTGGGGGCTGACGCAGGACGGCAAGCGGATCATCATGAGCGACGGCACGCCGCAGATCCGCTTCTGGGATCCGGAGACACTGAAGGAGACCGGCCGGATTACGGTGACGGCGCACGGCCAGCCCGTGGCCGAGCTGAACGAGCTCGAATGGGTGAAAGGCGAAATCTACGCCAATATCTGGCAGACTGATCGCATCGCGCGCATCGATCCGGCCACCGGCAAGGTGGTGGGATGGATCGATCTGACGGGGCTCCTGGGTGCTTCGGGAGCGCAGGAATCCGCCGAAGGAAACGTGCTGAACGGCATCGCTTACGACGCGCAGCACGACCGGCTGTTTGTCACCGGAAAGCGCTGGCCGAAATTGTTCGAGATCCGGCTGGTGAAGAAATCCGCGCAGTAGCTGGGTACGGGGCTACGCTCAGGCGATACCCGGAATCAGGAATCGCTGCGGGCTTCCAGCGGCGCGGGCGATGGCTTCGGCGGCGAGATAGCCGCTGCGCACGGCGCCCTCCATGGTAGCCGGCCAGCCGCTGCGGGTCCAATCGCCGGCCAGGTAGAGACGGGGGACGGAGGTGGCGGCAGAGGGGCGCTGGGCTTCGGTCTCGGGCGCGGCGGAGAAGGTGGCGCGCTGCTCCTTGACGACGTGGGCCTTGAGCAGGCGGGCATCGCGCACGCGCGGGAAATACAGGCGCAGATCGCCGATGGCGATATCGATGATTTCGGCGCGGGACAGGCTGGTAAGATCGCGCGAGGCGCTGACGATGAGTTGCAGATAGCGGCCGGCGTCCTTGTTGAACATCCATTGCATGGTGCGGTCGAGCAGCGCGGCGTGGGGGAGCGCGGTGATCTCGCGGTCGAACCAGAGGTGAATTCCGGTGATGGGCGAGTGTTCGAATGCGGGTGCGGGCAGGCCGACGGCTTCGAGACGTTCGAACGGCAGCGCGCAGATGTAGTAATCGCCGGCGCGGCGCTCGCCCCCGGCGAAGAAGCCGCCGTCGCCGATGTGCTCCACCGGGCAGCGGAAATGGAAGCGCACATTGGGCAGGCGCTTCCAGGCGTCCATGCCATACAACTCCGCGAGCGGGACGGCGGGCACACCCATTTCGTAGGAATCGGCGCGCGCCAGGAAGCCGAGCCAGAAGACCTGGAAACCGTGAACCGCCGCCATGCGGTCGAGATCTTCGTTTACGGCGCTGACCAGGACCTGGCGCCAGAAGCGGTCGATGGCGCGGGGCGTCTGGCGCTTCTGGAGCAGCCAATCGAGCATGCTGATGCGGTCGAGGTCCTTGCGGCGGGTGCGCTCGCGCTGGAGGGCAAAGAGGGCGCGGGCGATGGCGGTCTTATCCGCGCGGTCGAGAAAGGCGAGGCGCCAGAACGAACCGGTAAAGTGGAAGGGGGCCGGGAAGCGGCCGCGGCGCAGGATGGAGACACGGCCGCCGGGCTCCAGGAAATAGAATTCGCGATGGAAACGGATGCGGTCGCGAACGCCCAGCCGGGTGTAGAAGTCGAGGGGGTTGACGCAGCAGCGGAGGAGGATGTGCTGGCAATTGTCGATGACCTCGGCGGGTTCGTCCCCGGCGGCGGGAGCGGCATACGAAGTGGCGCGGCCTCCGAGGAACGGCCGCGATTCGTACACGT
>JAJYLS010000455.1 GCA_021787555.1 Acidobacteriota bacterium
AGCGCCCCGACCACCATCAGGAACGCGTAGGCCTGCACACGGCCGGTTTGCAGGATGCAGACGGGATAAGAAAGCATTTTTACGAAGAACGAGGCGAAGCGCACCGTACCATCGATGACCCAGGTGTCCCACCAGATGGAGACGCGCGAAGTGAAGCGGGTGAACCAGCCGGCGCCGTTCACGCCGCCATCCACGATAGTGCGGTCGAAGGCGCCGAAGGCGCGCCCGCCGCCCTTGCAGAGGCCGTTGACGAAGAGGAAATCGTAGATCTCGTCCACGTACCACTTGTTATAGAGCAGCAGGTAGAGCGGCCGGGAGCGGGCCACGATGTGGTCGGGAATTTCGGTTTTCCAGATATAGAACCAGTAGGCCACGGCGATGCCGATGATGGCCAGCGCAACCGAGAGTCCCATGAGGATCCATTCCAGCGAAGCCGCATGCGCCCCTTCCTTCGCGGCCTCGACCGCGGCGGAGGCGAAGGCCGGCGCCAGCCAGCGCTCGAACGTGTGGAAATTCTCCCCCAGGTTCCACAACCGCGGCGTGCCCAGCCATCCGCTGAACGCGCTGCCGATGGCCAGCAGCACCAGTGGGATGGTCATCGAGGCAGGCGATTCGTGGATATGCGCTTCGACTTCCGGCGCCACGCGCGATTTGCCATAGAACGTCATATTCATCAGGCGGAACATGTAGAACGCGGTGAGACCGGCGGTCGCCAGACCCACGAACCACAGCAGTTGCGAGCCTTTGGGCGAGCTATAGGCCTGCCACAGGATTTCGTCTTTCGAGAAGAAGCCGGCCAAACCCGGTATGCCCGCGATCGCGATGGAGGCGATCAGCATGGTCCAGTGCGTGATGGGAATCTTCTTTCTGAGCGCGCCCATATTGCGCATGTCCTGTTCGCCGCCGAGAGAGTGGATCACCGACCCGGAGCACAGGAAGAGGAGGGCCTTGAAAAAGGCGTGGGTGAACAGGTGGAAGATGGCTACCCAATACGCGCCTACGCCCAGAGCCAGGAACATGTAGCCAAGCTGGCTGACGGTGGAATACGCCAGCACGCGCTTGATATCGTTCTGCACCAGCGCGATGGTGGCGGCCAGAATCGCCGTAAACGCGCCCACGGAAGCGACCACGCTCGCAGTGTTCGGCGTCAGCTCATAGAGCGCCGAAGAGCGCGCGATCATGTAGACGCCCGCGGTGACCATGGTCGCCGCGTGGATGAGTGCCGAAACCGGCGTGGGGCCTTCCATGGCGTCGGGCAGCCAGACGTACAGCGGGAACTGCGCCGATTTGCCCGTGGCGCCGATGAACATCAGAATCGAAATCGCGCTCAGCACGCCGAACCCGCCGGCCTCGACGGCGAAGTGCCCGCTGCGCAGCGCGGCGTTCACATCGGTGAACCGCACCGTGCCCAGCACCGAGAACATCAGCAGCATGCCGAGAATGAACCCGGCATCGCCCACGCGGTTGACCACGAACGCTTTTTTGCCGGCATCGCCCGCCGACTTCTTATGGATATAAAAACCGATCAGCAGGTAACTGCACAGGCCCACACCTTCCCAGCCGACGAACAGCAGCGTGTAGTTGTTCGCCAGCACCAGCATGAGCATGAAAAAGATGAACAGGTTAAAGTAGCCGAAGAAGCGGTACAAGCCTTCGTCGTGATCCATGTAGCCGGTGGCGTACACGTGAATCAGGAAACCGACACCGCTCACCACCAGGATCATCACCGCACTCAGCGGATCGAGCAGGAAGCCCCAATCGGCCTGGAAGGTGGCCAGATGGCCGTTGGCCAGGTGGAACGGAAGACCGGCGATCCAGGTGAATTGCCGGACTTCGTAGATGCGCTGCGGAAGCTGCGCAAGCTGCGCGATCGCGCCAATGGAAAAAATCAGCGAAACCAGCACGAACCCCGGGCAGAGGAATTTAATCACCGACCGCAGCGGCCCGTGATGATGGTGCCCGTGGGCGTCCGCGTGCCCCTGCGCATGCCCGTCGTCGTGCGCGGGTGCATGCTCATGCCCATGTTCGTAGACGGGTTCGACGCCCGGCACCACCGCCACCTCCGACGGCGGCTGCGGGTCGAGCAGCCTGCCAAACAGCAGCATCAGCACCGCTCCGCACAGCGGGAACAGCGGGATCAGCCAGATCAGTTCGAGAAAGTTCACGTCGCTCCTACCACTTCAGCAAATCGATTTCATCCGCCTGAACGGTTTCCTTGTTGCGGAACAGGGCGATGAGGATGCCCAGCCCCACGGCCGCTTCGGCCACGGCGTCGGTAATCACGAAGATGGCGAAGATCTGGCCGCCGAGGTTCTCCAGCGCGCGCGAGAAGGCGATCAGGTTGATGTTCACGGCGTTGAGGATCAGCTCGATGGACATCAGAATAATGACCACGTTGCGGCGCGTCAGCACGCCCACCGTGCCGATGAGCAGCAGGGCCGCGCTCAGGCACAAGTAATCGACCGTGGTAATCGGGTGCATCTATGAAATCCTCGGCATCATTGAATTCTCTTTTTGGCCATCACCACCGCTCCGACCACCGCCACCAGCAGCAGCAGGGAGGCGATTTCGAACGGCAGGAGGTACTCGGAAAACAGCGTGTCGGCCAGCATCTCGGTGTTGCCGAGGGCGTGCGGCGCGGCAATGGGAGCGCCCAATTCGGCGATGTGGAAGCCGGTCCGGCCGCGATAGATAAAGTAGCCGATCTCCGCGCCCACCGCCGCCACCGCGACCAGGGCCACGAACCAGTGCCGGTTGAACTGGCGCTCGCGCGCCGCCTGGTCGAGGTTCACCAGCATGATCACGAACAGGAACAGGACCATGATGCCGCCCACGTAGAGCACGATCTGCACGGCGAACAGGAACTCCGCCTGCTGTTGCAGGTACAGGCCGGCCACGCCCAGCAGCGAAACGATGAGCCACATGGCGCTGTGCACGGCGTTGCGGCGGGTGATGGTCAGGATGCCGCCTCCCAGCACCAGCGCCGCGAAAATGTAAAACAGAACGGTATCGATCAGCATTTGTATTGCGTCGGCTTGGGGCCTTCCTCTAGCATCTGGCGATCCCAGATCTGGCCCTCCCGGGTGTAGGTGGCGAGCTCGAAATCCTGCGTCAGCTCCAGCGCATCCACCGGGCAGGCGTCTTCGCAAAGGCCGCAGAACATGCAGCGGGAGGTGTCGTAGGTAAAGGTGGTAAGTTCCTTGCGGCGGGTGGCTTCATTGCGCTCGCTGCCCACCACGATGAGGGTTTCCGGGCAGG
>JAJYLS010000456.1 GCA_021787555.1 Acidobacteriota bacterium
GTGAGCGCGCGCGGCTCCTGGTACCCCACGCACGGCCTCGATTTCGCCAATTTCGATCTCCTCTTCCGCTACCCTAGCGATCTGGAACTGGTCACGCCCGGCGAGGTAGTGGAGGACCGCACCGGGGGCGATTGGCGCACCACCCGCCGCCGGACGTCTGCCCCCATTCGCATCGCCGGTTTCAACCTGGGCGCCTACGAGCACGCGCGCGTGGTGCGCGGGCCGTACACCGTGGACGTGTGCGCCAATCGCGCCATCGAAGAAGCTCTGCGGCAGAAGCCGCAAGTGGTGGTTCCGCTGCCGCCGCCGGCGCCGCTTCCGCCGCGCCGCCGCCGCACCGGGTCCATCGAACCGATCCTGGTCCCACCGCCGCCGCCCCCCACGCCCGAGCAGCGGCTCCAGGGACTGGCTTCGGAAGTCGCTTCCGCTCTCCAGTTCATGGCCAAGTATTTCGGACCGCCAGCGCTTCCCCACCTCACCGTTTCTCCCATTCCCGGCACCTTCGGCCAGGGCTTTCCCGGCCTGATCTACCTTTCCACGCTCTCCTATCTCAAGGACCTTCCCCGCACCCCGGTTACCGGCCACGAGTTTCAGGAGGTGTTCTTCCAGGATGTCTTGCAGGCCCACGAGACCGCTCACCAGTGGTGGGGCAATCGCGTTGCTGTGCCGTCCTATCACGATTCCTGGCTCATGGAGGCGCTGGCCAATTATTCGGCGCTGCTCTACCTGGAGAAAACCAAGGGGCGGCACCTGATGGACGTCATGCTCGACAGCTATCGCAGCAGCCTCCTGGAAAAAAGCCCCACCGGCCAGACCGTGGAATCGGCGGGACCGATCGTGCTGGGCGCGCGCCTGGAGACCTCGCTCGAACCGCGCGCATGGCGCTCCATCATCTACGGAAAAGGCTCCTGGATCATGCACATGCTGCGCGAGCGCATGGGCCAGGACCGCTTTCTGGCCATGCTCGCCGAAATTCTCCGCCGCTACGACCGCCGCGAGATCTCGACCGAGCAGTTCCGCGCCGTGGCGGCCGAATTCCTGTCGCCGAAATCCGACGATCCGAAGCTCGAAACCTTCTTCGACCAGTGGGTGTACGGTATTGGCATTCCCACCCTGCGGCTCTCCTACAGCATCAGGGGCAAGGCGCCCGCGCTGCGGCTGGTGGGGACGCTTGCTCAGTCGGACGTGGACGACGAATTCGAAGCCCTGGCGCCGGTGGAGATTCAGTTCGCGCGCGGCCGCGCCATCACCCGCTGGGTGCGCTCGGGCAGCAGCCCGGAGCAGTTCACCGTGCCGCTGCGGCAGATGCCGCTGAAGGTTGCGCTGGACCCACACCGCGCGGTGCTGCGGCGGTGACTGCAACCTACCCGCAGACGAAAATAGAGTCTTCTACCCGCGCCGCCTCCAGCAGCCGCAGGTACCAGGCCAGCAGCACCAGCACGGGGGTTTCCGGCAGATGCGTGGCATCCACGCATACCGCTACCCGGCTCGCCGCCGTCAGCGGCAGGGTGTCCTGGCTGACGCACACCGCCTTGTGCAGCTTGCACCGGAAGCACCACTTGTTGCTCCAGAGATGCTCCCGGATCCAGCAATAGACCCGGCCATTGGCGAACCGCGCCATCCCGCCGCCGGTCAGGCAGGGGGCAAATTCCATCACTACGGTTTCATCGCCCTCGGCCCGCACCGTGACGGTGGGATGCACCGCGCCGGTCCGCTCCAGCGTCCACCGCCCGCTTCCCAACGCCGCACTCGAGCGCGCTCCGGGCTTCTCCTCGAATTGCAGCCATCCGATGTCCTCGCTGCCGGCGCGCAGCACAAATGCCGGATGTCCCTCATCCGGCAGCGTCCAGGTCAGTTCACCGCTCGAAAGTCCCAGCGACGCCGTCATACCAATACCTCGTTTCGTTCATCATCGCACAGCCAGCGATGGCTCGCGCGCAAACAGCCGTCCTTCGCGGACCGTCAGCGCCACCCCGCAGAGCACCGTGAAGATCAACGCTCCGATCGCCCAGATCGCTAGCACAATGGTCATCTCCGGCGCCGTCGGCGCGTATTCCGTCACCGCGCCCAGCGGCGAAGGCACGAACGCCGCGACAATCAACCCGATTCCTTTATCGATCCACAGCGACACGAACACCATGCCGCACGCCACCGCGAGCCAGCGCTCGTTTGTCCGCCACCGGGGCACCAGCAGCAGGACCAGCGACGCCGCGGCCAGCGCCATCGACGCCCACATCCACGGCACCAGCGCCGTGCGCCCGTCCAGCCCCGTAAACATGTACCGCAGCGATTCGCTGTGCTCCGGGATGCGGCTGTAGAGGCTCGTGAAAAGCTCCATCAGCACGAAAAACACGCTGATCACCGTGGCGTAGGTGACGATGATGCTCAGCTTTTCAATGGCCTCCCGCGGCGACGGCGTGCGCGTCAGCCGCGCGATGAGCATCGCCAGGAGGATCAGCAGCGCCGGCCCCGAGGCGAACGCCGAGGCCAGGAACCGCGGCGCCAGAATGGCCGTCAGCCAGAGCGACCGTCCCGGCAGCCCGCAATAGAGAAACGCCGTCACGGTGTGGATGCTGACCGCCCACGGAATCGAAAGCAGAATCACCGGCTTGATCCATCCGGGCGGCGCGCTCTCTTCGCGCTCTGCGCGCAGCGCCACGAAGGCGATCACCGAGTTCAGCAGCAGGTAGCCGCTCAGCGAGATCATGTCCCAGAACATCATGGAATGCGGGGTAGGGTGGAGCATGACGTTGAGAACCCGCGTCGGCTGGCCCATGTCCACGAAGATGAACAGCATGCACATCGTCACGGCGCTGATGGCCAGGAACTCGCCCAGAATCGTCACCCGCGCGAAGACCTTCGCGTGGTGCAGGTAATACGGCAGCACCACCATCACCGCGGATGCCGCCACGCCCACCAGGAACGTGAACTGGGCGATATACAATCCCCAGGAGACATCGCGGCTCATGCCGGTGATGCCCAGGCCGACATCGAGTTGCCGCAGGTAGCACACGAATCCCGCACCGATGGCCGCCAGGAGGCACAGGATCCAGATCCAGTAATTGCGCCGGGGTTTCATAGGAGGTAGTAAACGTTCGGGCCGGTGCCCAGTTCCGGTTTGCGCCGGATATGCTGCCGCGAGTTCAGCAGCGCGCGCACCTCCGATTTCGGGTCCGCCAGGTTGCCGAAAGTGAGTGCCTTTTCCGGGCAGGCTTCCACGCACGCCGGAGGCCGCCCCGTGCCGATGCGCTCGTCGCA